>CANRIO010000006.1 GCA_947630605.1 uncultured Clostridia bacterium | reverse complement strand
TACACGGCGACCATAGGCGGCAAAAAGATCACCGCGACGAACCACGCCGACTTTATGCGCAAGCAAATGGAGGCAAAAGGCGAATACCGATATTTTTGCACCCACCGCCCGCCGTCGCTCGGTTGCATACCCGAGGGCGCGGTGTCCTTCGAGTCATACGCCCGCGGCAACCGCTACATCGGCGAGGCAACGTACAATCGAGAACTCACCGACGAGGAGGTAGAAAATTGGGGACTCGTCCTCGACGAGGACTACACCTCGCGGCGGGCTTATTGGTTATCAGCTCCTGACGCATAAAAAATCGAACAAGGAGAAAATCATGGCAATTAAGAACTATTCGACAACGATCTCGGCGGTGCAGACTGTCGGAGAGATACAGGGCATCCTTGCCGCCCACGGCGCAAAGAGCGTGATGATGAACTACGACGAGCGGCGGGAGCCGTGCGCGGTGATGTTCATTGCGGAGACGCCGCTCGGGGATAGGCTTTTCAAACTCCCCGCGAACATCGAGGCATTTCAAGCGGTCCTGCAAAGGCAGAAAGTCAAGTGCGACCGAGAACAGGCGACGAAAGTCGCGTGGAGGAATATCAAGGATTGGGTCGCCGCGCAAATGGCGCTCCTCGAAACGGCGATGGTGACATTCGACGAGATTTTCTTGCCGTACATGGCAGACAAGACGGGAACGACGGTCTATCAGCTCTACTCGGGCGGCGATCTGCCGCTCATTAGCGACGGGAGGGGACAATGAGAACGAAGTACGATGAACTCCGAGAGAGCGGAAAGAGGAAGAGGCTTACATATCGCGAAGAAGAGCCGAACGATCCCGCCTATCATGAGCTGTGGCGGATTGAAAATCTGATAGAGGACGGGCGACTGGTCGAGGAAGGAAGTTTCAAGGGCTTTGAGCGGTATCTGCTCCTCCTGCTCCTCAATAGCGGAGAGGACAACTGCACAAAGAACTGCGCCTATGGGAGCAAGACGGAATTATGTGCGGCAATTCTCCCCGACGGCGGAATGGACGACACGGTCTGTTTCCGCGGCATATGGGCGAAATATGAAGCGCGAGGGAAGCTATGAGCGACAACATCTTCCTCATCGAAAAAAATGCACGCGGCGCATGGGCGGTCTATGGAGCGCTCGGCGTGCGGCAGTACTATGGCTATTCGAAGGGGGAAGCACGGGCGAGGTATGAAGAGGAATGCCAAAAGACGGTATTTCACAACATGAAAAGCGCGGAGAACGCGAAGGACTGCAAGCAAGATGGAAAAAGCGGTGATCGAAGCGATATTCAAAGAAATGCTTTAAGGCGATGAAAAAACGGAGGCGAGATGAGCTTCATTGTAAGGATCAAGGATGGAAGGAAAGTCACAGGCTACATCAACGATCGCGAAGAAATAGTTCGGGAAAAGAACGAAGCGAAACGATACGAGAGCCAAAAAGAAGCGAACAAAATGTGCTGGGAAGTGGTTTTGGTCGCGGAATTGGATGCGGATGTTGTGGAGGTAAAGAAGTGAGAAGATCAATTTTGACATCTATTCAGCCCTACTACGTTTTCCTCATCATCGCCCGCGCTATGGGGTGGAAGGTCGAGCAGGGAAAGACGGTGGAAGTTCGCAAGAGCTTCCCGCAAGCCTCCGATTGGGACAGGAAGTCGCTCATCTATTGCAGTCGGGACAGGCGGTCGTTCAACCGCATACCGAAAGAATATCAGCCACTTATGGCACAGCTTCTCGGAAAGGTCATCGGCGAATTTGTGTGCGACGAAATCACGCTTTACGAAGGTGAGTTTTGGGACGATGAAACATACGAAGCCGTGAGGGAACGCTACGAACCCGACGACTTCGAGGAATACGGCGAATACGAATACGAGACGATCGCCGACAACGAACAGGAGAACTACAAGGATGTTCCTTTCTTCAAGCAGTCTTGCTTGACGTGGGAAGAACTTCGGGAGTATCTCGGCAAGGGCGACCACGTTTTCTACGGCTGGCACATTTCCGACCTCAAAATCTACGACAAGCAGAGAGAGCTGCGAGAGTTCAAAATCCACCCGCCGCAGAGTTGGTGCTATGTGGAGGTTGACGCGGGATGACGGTCAACATAAAGATCATCGGGACGAAAAAGGACAGCAAAATTCTCAAGAAAGCTCTCCGCGAATATGCAGAGCGGGCGGATAAGAGCGAACGGGAAGAATGCGCGTGCCTGATCGAATTGATCGAAAGTGCAGAGAGGAAGGCGGATGAAAGATTGGAGCGGTGACGGAAACGCGATATGGCGGATCATCGGAGCGAGTAACCACACGGACAAGGAGCGCGAGCAGGATGACTACTACGCGACGGATCCAATCGCCGTGGACAAGCTCTTTGCGGTGGAACGTCCCCATCGACAGGTATGGGAATGCGCCTGCGGAGAGGGGCATTTATCACGGCGGTTGACGGAGTACGGCTTCAAAGTACATAGCACCGACATTCAGGATAGAGGCTACGAGCATTTCGACGGAGAGCTTGACTTCTTGGCGGCGCAGATGGTGCCGTTCGCTGGCGACTTCGACATATTCACAAATCCGCCATATAAGAGCGCAAAAGAGTTCGTGGCGAAAGCGTTGGATCTCCTTCCGAACAGATGCCGTTGCTACATGTTCCTGAAATTGACATTTTTGGAGGGGAAGGCGCGGTATGCAGATCTTTTCAGGCGCACACCACCGCGCAGGATCTATGTTTTTTCAGAACGCGTCCTTTGTGCGAAAAACGGCGACTTTGAGAAGGTACGCGAGGGCGGCGGCTCTGCGGTCGCATACGCATGGTTCGTTTGGGAAAAAGGCTTTCAAGGCGAACCCACGATAGGGTGGATATAAGGGGTTTTCATATGGAAAAGAAAATCATAAAGTCCGCACAGGAATATAGGGACGAACAGAAGTACTATGCAGAGGCTGAGACGTGCCCAACTTGCAGAAACAAGATGGGAAACCTTGTGGCCGATGGCATTTGGACGAATATTTATTGTTGCATTGAATGTGGGTGTCGCTGGAAAGTAAAAACCTATCTATCTCGAAATTATGAAAAAGCGGCTTGCAGCCGTTTAAGCGGAGCAATGAGGAGGGAGCCATGAAAAACTATACATTATCGTTATCGGCATACAGCGATATCAAGAAAATGAACTACGAGGAGATGGCGGAGTGGGCGGCGGAAATATACGCAAAAGGCGTGAAGGCGGGCAGGGCATCCGTGACTTCGGTAGAGGCCTTTCCGGCCGTGCTTGAAGCCGTCCTCAAATCGACATACGACATCGGGGGAACACGCGCAAAGGCGATCATCAAACAAATGGGAAAATACCTCAGCGGGGAGAACACCGGCGCGGGCGGCGGAGAAGGAGAGGATGCGGGCAATGGAAAAGAAGATGAAGAGGGGAAGTGAATCGGGGATGGTTTGGGAGAAGCGCAAAAGCACCCTGCATGTCGCCGAAGGGGAAGCGGGCACCTTTTATATCCAAGAATCGCGGCGTGGCGGTCTGCGTCGGTTTTGGGTGAAGTACCGCTCGAAGAAAGTCGGGGGGAAGAACTTCAATATGCCGCCATCGGGGTCGCTCATCGCGGCAAAGACGGCGGCAGAGGACAACCAGTACTGGGAAGATGCAAAAGCGGTAAACGACTCAAAGAAGGATGTGCCGCTTCATGCGTTCGCTCCGAAGAGGGAGGCAAAAAGATGGGACATGAGAGATTGAATTGATGAAGGAGTAAAGCCGTCCGCGCACCGGGCGGTGGAACTCCTTTCCTATTATATATAAGGCAAAAGCCGATCATCACATCCGCGTCAAAAAATATACGGGCCGACGCCCCGTTGTGAGGCTCGTAATAGGTATTAACATAACGACCACGGATGGGGTGAGATGGGAAGAGGGAAGGGGCGGGGGGAAGGGAGAGGGGAAAGCTCGCCCGTCCCCCCAGGGAAGTCAAGAGCGATTGGAGAAAATCATGCGAAGGATCTATCGGGAAAAAGAGTACGACTGCGGCGACTACAAAGAAATCTACATATTCCCCTGCTATTCGGAGGGGAGACGTTGCGGAGGGCGGAAGAGAAAGGCAAAGCCGACGCCGGAGGCGCAGAAAAGGGTCAACAAAAAAAACAGCGAAAATAGATTGATCCGCCTACTCAATGCGAACTTCACAAAAGAGGACCTGTCTCTCGATCTGACATACGACGAGGCAAGCCATCCAAAAGACGATATGCAGGCAAAGAAGGACCAGCAGAACTTCCTTCGACGGCTCAAGCGATATCGAAAGAAGAATGGACTGCCGGAATTGAAATACATCGGCGTGATCGAGAAGGGAACGAAAAAAGGACGCTTCCATCACCATCTCGTCATATCGGGAGGGGTTGACATAGGCGTGCTGGAAATCCTGTGGGGGAAAGGGTACATAAAGGCTTCGCCGCTCCACTTCAACGAGACGGGCCTCGTCGGGAAGGGGAAATACATGGTCAAGCAAAATTTATATTTCAAATCATTCAACGCATCAAAGAACTTGGTGCATCCGCAGCCCCATGTAAGGAACGGAAGATTATCACACAAGACGGTCGAAGAGCTTTGGAGAGACACTGAGGATCGTGCGCCATACGAGCGGCTCTTCGATGGATATTACTTCGCGGAGGCAGATGCCTACTTTTCCGATGAGGATGGCGGATATCATCTTCTCGTGCGGCTATATCGGAAAGATGCAAGGTTCATGAGGAGGATGTGCCGAACAGGCTGAAGGGGGTCGATATGAATTATTTCAAAGAAGCGGAGCAGATCCTATACTCCGTGCCGAAAAAAGAAGCGGCGATCACACAAATGACAAAGAGGCGGGAGAGGCTCACGAAGAAGGTAGCCCCAAGGCTTCAATACGCATACGAAAGCGAGGGGAGCGAAAGATCGGACGGGCAAGAGATCTTGAACGACGCGGCAGAACTCGCCGAGCTGATAAGGAGCATCGACGATGCGACGGCAGAGCTTGAAGAGATACATGGCGCGGTCGATGCGATCGACGATGCACAGCTCCGCACCCTGCTCTCATGCTGGTACTTCAAGCGAATGACGAAGGAGAAGATTGCCGAAGTGCTTGACGTGTGGAGCATCGGAACGGTTTATGTGAAAAGGAAGAAGGCGATCGCTTGGTTCGCATACCTCTATTGGGGCAGACAAATTGACGAAAAAATCGCGAAAAAGGTCGCGAAAAAATCGTAATTTTTCTGCATGGTTTTTCTTGCGCTCGAGATTTAGAATGATATTGTCGCTCAGTGGAGTTCGCGGTTCCCCCCATAGGGGGGGGATGCGCGGGACGGTCATCCGGGCGGACAACGGCGCATGGAGTCGAACACATTTTTTTAACGGAAAATCGAAAATTTGCCAAAAAGAGCAAAAATCTTGCATGAGAATTGAGAAGATAGAGCTATCTCGGCTGACGATGGACCCGGAGAATGCGAAGCTGCATCCGGAGAGCCAAATTCAGCAGATCGTCGAGAGCATCAAACGCTTTGGATATTGCGATCCAATCGGCGTATGGGGCGAGAACAACCTGATCGTGGAAGGACACGGAAGGTATCTCGCGTTGAAGCAGCTCGGGTACACCGAGGCGGAGTGCATCCGCCTTGATTTCGCGTCAAATGAAGAGCGCAGGGCATACGCCATCGCACACAACGCGACGAACATGGCGAGCGGCTTTGACGAAGTGCTTCTTGCAAAGGCGGTCGCGGAGCTTGCAGATTTCGATCTATCGCTTTTCGGCGTCGTGGTCGATTCGGACGAGACGGCGAATGTCAGCGAAGACAACTACACACCGAACGATGAAGAAAAGCCACGCGTAAAGAAGGGCGAGATGTGGGAACTCGGCAGACATAGGCTTGTCTGCGGAGACAGCACGGATGAAGTGATAGTTAAGCATGTCTTACAAAACGGGGGGGGGGCGCATTTTAGGGCTAACCTCACCGTCACCGATCCGCCATACAATGTCGACTACACCGGTGGAACGGGGAAGAAGCTCAAGGTCGCGAATGACCATATGAGCAGCGAGGCATTCCAAAAGTTTCTTACGGAAGCCTTCAAGCTCATTGAGAGATACAGCGAACCAGGGGCTGCATTTTACGTTTGGTATGCTGGGCTTCGGCATGTCGACTTTGAGATGGCTCTACGCGCCGCAGGCCTTGTGCCCAATCAGCAACTCATATGGGTGAAAAATGCGCTGGTGCTTGGGCGGAAGGACTACCAATGGCGGCATGAGCCGTGCCTATACGGCTGGAAAGGCGGTGCGCCGCACTATTTCGTAGACGATCGCACGCAAACGACCGTGCAGGAAAGCGATGCGCCGAAGAACTTCCGAAGGATGAAGAAGGAGGAGCTGATACAGCTCTGTGAGGCGATGTATCGGGCGGCGGATGGGGCGGCAAGCACGGTTCTCCGCGAGGACAAACCGAACGCGAGCGAACAGCATCCAACGATGAAGCCGGTGCGCCTGATGGCGCGTCTGATCGCAAATAGCAGCAGGCGCGACGATATAGTATTCGATCCCTTCGGGGGAAGCGGTTCGACAATGATTGCCTGCGAACAGCTCGGGCGTCAATGCCGAATGATCGAACTGGATGAAAGATATGCCAGCGCGATCATCGACCGATGGGAGACTTTTACAGGGCGCAGAGCCGTAAAGGTGAGCGATGCAATATGAGAGAAATCCGATCTTAACGCGATTTTATAACAGCAAGGCATGGAGAAAAGCGCGAGACGCATATGCGGCAAGCAGGGGGTACATCTGCGAGATCTGCGGGAATAAGTACGCAGATCCCGCGATCAAGCCGTTCATGAAGCAGTTCCACGTCCATCATAAGATCGAACTGACGGCAGAGAACGTCGGCGATCCAGACATATCGTTGAACGAGGAAAACTTCATGCTTTTGTGCCTTCATTGCCACAACGCAGCGAGAAAGCAAGGGGAGGTTCTCGCACCGGGGCTTGAGTTCGACGAGAACGGCATGGTGCGAAAAATCAATGGGAGCGGGAAGGAAGGCAATTCCGCCTGAGCTGAAGGACAATTCGATATACAAAGATGCGGGAGTCATAGAGCGGCAGAAAGAGGAGACACCGAAGATCAAAAGTGCGAAGCTGACGCCGCCGAGCTTATTGACGAAAGACGCCCAAAAAGAGTGGCGGCGGATCGTCAAGCTCTACAAAGAACTCAACATAGAGATTTTGAACGATCTCGACAAACAAACCCTTGCGAGCTATTGCATGGAGGTGGACATAAGGGATCGCCTGTATAAGCAGTGGACGCAGGAACAAAAAGCGAAGGTCCTCGTGGTCGATCAGACAAAGTCGGCTTCGGTATTCAAGACAGGCTCCGGGCAGATCTCGCAGCAAATCGGAGGGCAGAGCGAACGAGAAATCGTCAACCCCATTCTGCGGGAGATCAACAAACATAATGCCACGATCCGCGTTCTCGCGGAGCAGCTCGCACTGACGCCTACGGGACGCGCGGCGATCGCCGTTCGCAGAGAAAAGAGTAACCGCTCCGCAGCAGAACAATTCATGGACGATGAATAGATATGCCTGTATGGATCGAGGAGTACTTAAACGCGGGGGAACATGGGAAGGTCAATATTCCCAAGCGCGTAAAAAAGCAATATCTCAACCTGATACCGATTTTGGACGGGCACGACTCGAGATGGTATTACAACGCAAAGCTCGCATCAAGGCCCATCGAATTTGGTGAAAAATTCTGCCGGCAAAGTAAGGACGAATGGATCGGGCAACCGCTTCAATATCTCCTATGGCAAAAGGCGGCACTTTCATCGATATATGGTTTCGTCGAGCGCGGAAGCGATCGAAGAAAGCATCAGAACAATTTCATCCTCGTCGGAAAGAAGAACGGAAAGACAACGATGGTGTCGCCGATCGCTCTTTACGAGACGGCCAAAAAGGGCAACGAGGTATATTCCGCGGCAAACGCTTTGCAGCAGTCGCGCATCGTTTGGCAGGAGGCGGCGAACATGCTGGCACAATCGCCGCAACTTCAGACGATGTTGCGGAAGAGGCAGTTCGCCATTCAAAACATTCGGCAAAACGGTTTTTCAATGTTCATGCCGTTAGCGAATACGCCGGAGGTGCTGGACGGAAAGATCCCGAAAGTCGTCATCCTCGACGAGGTCCACGAACTCACGCAGGCACTTTATGACATTCTGCACAACGGGCAGATCGCCGTCGCGGACCCGCTCCTCATCATGCTGACGACAAAGGGATATGTGCGAGAGGGGCTTTTCGATTCTGAATATAAAAACAGCTGCGACATCATCGATGGCATCATTCCGGATGATCGGAAGTTCTCCCTTTTGTATGAACTTGACGATCCGAAAGACTGGCTGAACGAAGACAACTGGCAGCAGGCGAATCCGAGCCTCGGAACCATCTTCACATACGAGCGTCTGCGGCAGATCGTACAAGAGGCGCAGTCAAAGACGCAGAGCTTGAACGCCGTAAAGGTCAAGCATTTCAACATCGGCGGCGTAAGCGGAGATGCCTACTTTGAATACGACGATATCAACAATGAGCGGACATTCGACCTCAATAGATTTCGCCACTATGACGCGATCGGCGGCTTCGACCTCTCGCTTACGAACGACCTTACGAGCTTCTCGACGACGTTTTGGGACGAGCGCGAAGGCGAGTTTTGCGTTGAGACAATGTTTTGGATGTCGCAGAACTTTTTCGACAAGGTGTCGAAAGACGAGAGGATGGGGAATGTGTGGCGAATTTGGGTGGAGCAGGGCTTCATCCGCATCGCGGGGAAGGACAGCATCGACTACACCGAGATCGTGCGCTATGCGTGCCGGATGGTCGAGCAATACGACATCAGATATCGGTGGATATATTACGATCCCTATTCGGCGCGCTATCTCGTGAGCGCGCTGCACAACGAGGGCTTCCGAGAAGGCGAATGCCTGATACGATGCCCGCAGGGGAGCAAGACGCTTTCAGTCCCGTTCCAAAAGCTCGAAGCATGGCTACGGGAAAAGAAGGTGAACTACCGAAACAACCCCGTCGTAAAGTGGTGCCTTACCAACGTAGCCGTCGAAGAAGATACGAGAAACAAAAACCTGCTCCCGTGCAAAGCGGGGCATAACAACGATAGAAAGATTGACGGATTCGCGACGATGCTCGACTCCTTTGTGGGTGTGATCGAGCATTACAGCGAGTTCGTCGGGTAGATTTCGGGAGCGTTCGATGGGAATTTTTGCAAAATGGCGCGAAGGCCGCTCGGAACGGGCGGCGGAAAAAGAACGAGCGAGGCAGACGGAAAACTCGGGCTTTCTGCTCGTACAGCTCGGAGCCGACTCCGGGATCACGCCGAGATTTTACGCGGGCATCAATCCCGAGCTGGAATTTAACGAAGCCTTTGCATCGTGTCTGCAGACAAATGCAACTTATTGCAGCAAGGCGGAATTTTCATGCGTTCGCATCAAGGAAGATGGCGAGCAGATTCATGACAACAAATACCTCGACTATCTCCTGCAAATAAGTCCCAATTCAACGATGACGGCATCGGTTTTTTGGGAGCGGGTGGCGTACTTCTACTTCAAGTACAATAATTCCGTGATATACAAAGAAACGGACCGCTTCGGGAACATCGTGGCATTTTGGAGCATCGATCCATCGGAGGTCACATTCGCGAAAATCTCGACGGAGGAGATGCTCTTCAAATTCACGCTCAACGGACGCGAGTATTCGGCTTTGGAAAATGAGCTTATTCTCATTCCGAAGATGGTAACGCACGATCCAATGTTTGGAGACGACAAAACGAATGAGGCGATCAAACGCGTCATATCGCTTATCAATCTGAACTACAAGGGAATGGAAAATGCGATCATCACATCATCCTTCATCCGATATATCGCAGAGTCATCTACAAAAGAGAGCGAGGAGCGACTGAAAGAAAAAGCGGAGAATTTCACGAAAAACTATCTCAAGCCGAATGCGAAGAATCCGATCGGGGTGATCTTCACGGATCCTACGACGAAGCTTACGCCCGTCACGGCAAATGCTTCGCAAAAGACGGCATCCTATCCCGAAGCGAACCAGTGGAACCAAGCCGTCTATAAGTACATGGGCTGCCCCGAGAAAGTGATCTCGGGAACGGCGACCGAAGAGGAGATGGTGGCGTACTATGAGCGCACGCTCGAGCCGTTCTTCATGCGGGTCGCACAAGAAATGATGCGGAAGATCTTTACGCAGCGCGAACGCGAGGTCGGAAATCGAGTCGTGTTCAGGAACAGGAGCTTCGCATATTTGTCAATGGACACGCGGCTTAAGGTATTCAATGCCGCGAGGGAGATCGGGGCATTTACGCTGGGGACCTTGGGCGACATTCTCGGCTTGCCGGTTCCAAAGGGCAATCGCTCGATCGTTGTCACGTCGCAAAACTACAATGCGAGCAGACAGGATCAGGAGAAAAAGCCATCGGCGTGCGGCGGCAAAACGGAAGAAGCGGAAGAAGAAAGCAAGGAGGATATGAAGAATGAATAACGATGCAGGAGCGAAATTGCGCGACTTATATCACGATTATCGAAGGCTGATGGAGGTTCGGGCAGAGCCGACAAGCGAGGGGGGAGATCTCATCCTTTGCGGGACGCCTGTCATATTCGACCAGCCCTATAAGCTCTTCAGCTATCGCGGAAAAGATGTCTACGAGGTCATCGAGCGCGGCGCGTTTGACGAGGCGGACTATCACGACGTCCCCGTCAAATACAATCATAACGACAGCAGAGGAACACCGGCGCGGACGACGAGCAAGACGGAGCAGGGGAGGCTGACGATCACTGTGCTTCCCGACCGCGTCGATGTTCGCATGAATCTTCTTCCAACATCGGGAGGGCGCGACCTTTATCTCGAAGTGTCGAGCGGAACCGTCTCACAAATGAGCTGGGCGTTCACCGAGGAAGCAGACAGCGAGCGCATAGAAGAAGATGCAGAGCGCATCACCTTCTATGTCAGAAAAGTACAGCGCGTGTTCGACGTTTCGGCGGTCGACTTCGGCGCAAATCCCTACACGAGCATTTATGCCAGACGGCGCGGCGATCTGGACGAGAGGGCCGCTATGCTGGACGAGCAGAAACGTCAGGCGTTGCTGAAAAAAATCAAAATCTTAACCGAATAGGAGAAAAAAGCAACTATGAAAAAACTTGCAGAAATCATGGCCAGAATGAACGAGATCAATGCGCGCATGGCGGTCATCAGGACTGAATCCCGCGCACAAGGCGTGACGAACGAGAGGCTCGAACAGCTGGAAGCGGAGGCAGCGACGCTTTCGCAGGAGAGGATGGAGCTTACGCAGCAGGCAATCGAGCTGCGTACCGAGCCGACAGAGTTCTCGCCCGTAGTCGGCGGCGTGGCCGAAAAGAGAAGCGGGGTCGGCCCCTTCGGAACGCTTGAATACCGTCAGGCATTCATGGACTACATAATGCGCGGAACGCGTGGGGAGGCGATTGATCGCGCCGTCACAAAGGCGCGCGATGAAGGCTTTGTTCAGAGCGACGCCGAGTCCGTCATCATACCCACGACGATCACCGATCTGCTCTATATCGAAAGGGGGCAGGCGGGTTCAGTTTTCGCCCGCGTACATAGGTCGAGCTATCCGTCGGGCGTAGCAATCCCCAAGTCCAACTTCCATCCGAAGCTCGAGTGGGTGGCCGAAAATAAGGTCGCCAAAAAGCAGAAAGGCACCACCGGAAGTATCACATTCAACGGATACAAGGGGCAGATCCGCGTCGCCGTTTCGCTCGAGACACAGATCAAGACGCTTGCTCAGTTTGAATCCTGCATCCTCGAGGCGATTCGCGTCGGCATCGATGAGGGCTTCGACGAAGCGATCATCAGCGGGGATGGCGACGCGAAGCCGACGGGCATAATAACTGGGGCTGACTATGAAAAAAAAGCGATCGTCATCAAGGAATCCGAGATGAAAAGTCACGAAAAGTGGCTCGACATCTGGTCAAAAGTACCCCTCAAAGGAAGGAGTGGGTGCCATCTGCACATTAACAAATGCGACTGGGAGAAATACCTTGCGGGGCTGAAAGACGAGGCGGGCAACCTTGTCGCTACAGCCACACCGGGCGCAGATGGCGAAATCGTTTATCGTCTCTTCGGGCGCGACGTTGTGATCTTGGAGGAGCAGGGGCTTCCTACATTCGACTCGATCGAAGGCGCAGCGGAGGCATCGAAGGACACCGCATTCGCGTACTTCTTCAACGACAGCAAGTACTACTTCAACAGCAATATGCAGCTTCAGATGAGGAAGTATATCGATGAGGAAACCGACGAGACCGTTCACAAGGCGACACTCTTTGCGGACGGGAAAGTCGTCGACGATACGAGCCTTCTCGTCATCTGCAAAGGCGAAAAAGTTTGAGCATAAGCGGAGGGCATTTTGATGGATATTAAGCTGGAAGAGGTAAGAGACGCTCTGCGCAAGGACGATCACGCTTACATCAATCGCGAGATAGAGCGTTTGATGAAGGCGGCGAGGGCGGCGATCCACACGGAAACAGGCTACGATAGGCGCACGCATATCATTCCTCCGGAGAACAAGGATCGTTTCGAGGCTCTTTCAAATAGCTATATCATCGAATATGTTCGTGCTTATATCGATCGGGTCGACAATCGCAAAATCTTGGACACGCTTTCGGTACAGTTGGAGGGGCTTTTTAAGCCCATCCAACTGTGACCATATCGCGCATGGAGTAAGCGATGGCAGAGGCAGTCGTAAAAAATCAAAAGATCAGGTGCTTCTTTGTGGAGTGCTACCGTGAGAAGCCGAACAAGCTACTCGTTCGGCATTTCATCCACAGCAAAGGCAGCGGCGGGCTGTGGGCACACATTCGAGATCTGATGCAGCGGGAACGGCTGGCGAACGAAGCCGTGGGGCACGAAATCGCCGTAAGCGTTCAAATCGGATATAACGCAGAGTTTCTGCGCATGTGGGAGTCGATGATCATTATAGACGAGCGCGGAAGGACGTATCGGCTCAAAGAGAAGCCGGACGAATACGCCTACGACAAGGGCGACATAAAATTCATCGCCTATGCTTTCCACGATGGGAACGTTTACGAGGAGGATGTCTATGAATGTCATCGCTGCGGAAAATGAGGCCATCGAAGCGATCGAGGAAATCTTCAAGCGCGCAGGATGGTCAGACGGATGGGGCATGAATGACGTAGAGGTCATGCGTTCGCAAAGTCCGCTTTTTTATCGAAACGCAACGGGAGCGGCGGCGGAGCGCGCTCAGTGTGTCGCGAGCGGAGGAAAAGCGCAGACGCTCTACTGCATCTACAACATTGCCCCGACGGAGTCGAAATATGCGGAAAACCATCCCTATGGGTTTGACGTGACAATTTGCCTCACGTTCTATTATTCAGACCCATTCCTTTTCCACGAAAAGAGCGAAGGGAATCCCTACATCGATCGGCTCATGAAAGAGCTTGCCGATGCGCTGTGGGTCATTGCGAGCGAAGGCGAACAGCAAATTCCACCTGCGGAAGATCGTCAGGCATATCTTTATCGCAAGATGATCTTTGCAACAAATTTTTTCAATTAAGAAGGAGGCAAAGAAATGCCCAAAAAAAAGATGAAAAAAATCATCAGTCGCGGCCTGCAGACGATCTTATCACAAAGACTGAACGGAGACTTCAGCGCATATGAAGGCGATGCGCTGTCATGGCAGGGCGACATAGACCTCAAGGTCACGCCTTCGCAGACGAGGACGGAGCTGCCGAGCGGTAACGATCCCGCATGGGATACGCTGAAGGGTCCCGTGGTCGCGGATGTGGAGATCACGCTTTACGAATTTCCGATCGATCAGATGCCGGAGATTTTAGGCGTAAAATACAGCGAAGCGAGCGGTCTCTGTGTCGGGGACAGCGACGACGAAGATGTGTTCCTCGGTTTGTCATTCGATCAGCTCATCACAGAGGACAAGAAGCAGAGCAAGAACAAGATGGTCCTCTATAAGGTATGCTTCGACATTCCGGCGACGGAAGTCAAGACAATCGCCAAAGATGATACGGCGGTCAAGAATGTCAAGCTCACAGGGCACGCATATCCGGTGTTCTTCTCCAAGCAAGACGGATCGCTTGGATCGCGCACATACTGCGTCATGAACAGCACCAAAAACAAAACGCTCTATGAGGCGAACAAGGAAGCGATCGCGTTCCCCGAGGAGTTCAAAGAAGACGGAGGGGCCTAAAAAATGGGCGTCAAAAGATACCCGCTCCGTCTCGCGAAAACATATCGATACACAGATCCTGAAACGGGAGAAAAAGACGATATTCTTTTCGTCGCGAACGGGGCACTTTTCCCGCTCTTCAAGTCACTTTCGGGCGTGGAGCTGGGGGATGCCTTATCGGACTACAAGAAAAGCGTCCTCGGGATTGTAAACAAAAAAAGCGCAAAGATGATCGCGGAATTTTGCGCTGCGGAAACCGAGGGCGCGAAGTTTGAGATCGCAAAGAAAGATCCGAAGCTCATCGTCTCCATGCTCCGAGCGGCGCATGATGCGTCAACGGTCGAGCAGGCTGGCTTTTCGCTGATCGAGCTTCTTTTGATCTCAACGCACATCTGCGCGCTCCCGGAGAGCGAAAGGGGAGATGCGCTTGCCGCAGGGCTTGAACTGCTTCCCGACGAGATCTATCAAGATATTTCTTTTGCGTTCGAGATCTTGCAGCTCGTAGTTCAATTCGAGGACAACGCAAAAAAAAACTCCGATTTTATTCGGATGGCGGCGGGGCGGCGGCAGAGCTGAAACGCTATGGAATGACGAGCTATCTTCTCTACACCCTTGCAAGGCTCGGCTTCAAAGTCGATATCATGCAATACGGCATGAACGTCATCATGGACACGGTGAACTTTGCCGTCGAGATAGAGGCGCACGCGGGAGATGCGGAGGAGGACGTCGTAGACATAAGCAGCGGTGCCGTTGACCTTATGGAGGGATAGATGGCGTGGAACGATGGGATCACAGAGGAGATGGCGGGCTTTCTCGAAGACGTAAGCAAGGCGGCGAACGGCGCGCGAAAGATCGCGGAGGGCGTGATCGATAGTGAAGTCCAGAGCTTTTCCGAGCGCGTCACGGAGCGCGTGCCGGTGGCGACGGGAGGCCTGCGCGACTCGTTCAAAGTAGAGCGAGATACGAGTCGCGGGAGGAACTGGTACGGCTATGATGCTTCCTTCGAGGGGAACGCACCAAACGGACAGCCGTATCAAAAAATCGCAAACGTATTGAATTATGGAACGCCGCACATGGCGGGCACACAATTCATCTCGAACGCCGTCCGAAAGCTCAAGGGAATGGACGACAGGATCGAGGCGAGAATAGAGGCGGAGCTATCACAGCGGACATAAGTCCGCATTATGCGGAGAGGGTATCATCCGGGTTCAACTCCCGGACCCGCACCAAAAAGCAGGGGGAACGATGGCAAAGATCGGACGCAGCTTTGACGAGCTGGACAAAAAATTAAAACAGTTAAACGGAAGCCTGAAGACGACGGATGCAAAGGTGAAGACTTTAGACAAAAGTCTTAAAATGGATCCGAGCAATGTCGATGCGGTCAGGCAGAAATTTTCTTTGCTTTCGCAAAACCTTCAAACAAATGCACAAAAGCTCGCAACATTGCACCAAAAAGAGGTGCAGCTTAACGCGGATTTCAAATCGGGCGCGATCGCGCAGGATGCGTACAATCGACAGCTTCAGAAGGTAAGGACGCAGATCACGGCGACCGAGCAGAAAGAGAAGGAACTCACCGAGGCACTGCGACAGCAAAACAGGGAGATCGCGGACGCAAAATTCAACAACCTACTAAACGGCTTCGATAAGATGGAGGCAAAGGCGAAGAAGGTCCAAAAAGCCACCCTCGCCGTGGTGGGGGTTCTTGTCGCGCTGATGACGGCGGCGATCAAGACGGGGGATGCGCTCGCTGATGACGCAACGCATTTCGGCACAACCGCGGAAAATCTGCAGATATGGTCCAACCGACTCGGAATGCTTGGAAGGGATCAGGATGCCTACACGAAGAGCCTCGAAAAGGTAGGATTGGTGCTTACATCGATCACGGCAGGAAGGGGTGCGCGATATCTGACCTATCTCAAGCAGCTTGGGATCGCTCAGGCAGATATCAACGGGAAATCGAACGGCGAAGTCTTCGATATGATCTACGAACGCTTACGCGGCGTAGAGGATGCCACGCTTCGTGCGACGATCGCGCAGGGAATCTTCGGCGATACGGGTCTCGAGATCGCGAACATCGCGGGGACGCAGCAAGAGAAGCTCGATGAGCTTGACCAAGCGCTCATGGAGAATGGGATCATCACGACAGAGCAAGCGGCGGCGGCAGATGCGGCGGCAAACCGCCTACTCGCATTGAAGGAACAGGCATCTGCAGCGAGCGCAGAGCTTCTCGTCGCGGCGATGCCCGCTTTTGAGGCTTTTTGCAATCTGCTGAAGGAAACGGTCATTCCGATCATAAACCGCGTGGCGGACTGGTTCAAGAGCATGACTCCGGCGCAACAAAAAATGCTTCTCGCATTGATCGCAATCATCCTCGTTCTTCCGAAGCTCATAGCAATTATAAAAGCTATCGCATCGGCAGTTCATCTTGTAAGAGCAGCGACGACAGCGCAGACGGCCGCGCAGATGGGACTGAACGCGGCGACCGCTCCATTCCTTCCGATTATTTTAGCAATATCCGCCGCGCTATTGGTACTTATATCCATCATCAGCATTTTCACGGGAAAGTCAAATTCCGCGATCGAGAGCGCTTCGAACATGCTCGATCAACTTAACGGTGTCGACGAGAAGATGAACGACATGGCGGGAGAGACGGCTTATAACGCGGCGGCGACATATGAGTCGAACAGCCAGCGTGACTTGAATATCCATGTGGATGTTGAGGCATCCGGGGACGGAACTCAGATCAACGAGCAGAACGCTGAAGTCGTCGGAGAAAGCATTCATGAAAAAATACTTCGCGATATCGTCAATCAGGAACTCGGCGGGGTAGTCAGATAAAAGAAAGAGGAGGCAAGCATGAGACCGACCTTGTGGCTCAAAAACGACGCCGGACAGGTGTGGAATCTTCGACCGTCAAGATTGCTACGGGAAAAAGATGCCTCCTTTTTTGCCGCGCTTGACGGGACGGGCTTCGAGACGAAGCTCACTTTTTCGCGCATAAAAGATGACTTTATCGTCACGGAAGACGAGCCGAAGCAGGTCACCATCAAGGGGACGATGTATTTCAGGGACCCGAAGCACATGGCGGCATTCGGGGATTTCGTCGGTGACTATTCAAACGTCTTGCAGCTTTTCTATGACCCAGAGGGACGCATCACACCCACGATGCAGCTCGCGCGGCCGTGGTACAAAAAAGTGCGTATCACGAAGCTGTCAAGCGGAGAGCAGGATGCAAAAACGGGGTACTGGGTCTGCCCGATGGAGTTCGTTCCGTTCTCCGTCATGTGGCGTAGAGATACGACGCGGGCAAGCAGTGTGACGATGATAAAGGGCGATGCACATGTCTACTCTTACACATACCCTTACTTCTATCAAGCCGAGCGTAGGTTCTATGTGAACATCGAGAACACTGGGGCGCGCATAGGATGCGTGATTTCCATCAAGAACACGGGCACGGTCCCGCTTGAAAGGCTGGAATGGGTGGCATCAAGCGGGGAGCATAGGCAATACGCAAAATGGATGACGGGGTATGGGCTTCAATCCGGGCGCACGTTGATCGTAGATAGCAATCCGTCATCTCAGCGCGCGGTCGTGGAGATCGCGCCGAACGAATTTGAGGATGTAAGCGACTTCCAAGAGCCAAACCCCCAGTATATAAATTTCGTCGAACTCTATCACGGCGAAAATCAGATCGTCTTCAATCTCGGCACGGTGACGGATGTCGAGATCGAAGTAACATTCATCGAACAGGTTAGGGTTCTCTGATGCAATATCGCGCCTATAAATTCACGGAGCTGAAAGAGGCATATCCTTGGGATCTTCCGACAAAAGATGAGGGGACATTCGAGTTTTGGAATTTCGACACCCTCACCTATGCTGCAGGCGGCGTCGCCATCGGATATGAGATCGATAACGATTACACGGTCGCGAACAACAGCACGGTGTATATCGCGGAAGAGACGAAGGCGGTCGCGGGGCAGATCATCGCGCTTATCGACGACGCGGGAACATACGACGTCGGCGTCATCACGAGCGTCGACAACGAGAAAAGGAAGATCCTTTACAAATCGCTCCTATCTCTTTTTGATGGAGCAGAACTCAACCCAACGCGCGACAACGGCACGGGCGGCGAAGACGATCCCGTGATCAACTATCTTTATGATGGCGTCGAGGGGACGGGAAGGATCATCGCGGCATATTACGCATCGCAGAACACGGACAGATACAAACGCCTGCCGATTATCGTGAGGACGAGCGGCGGCGGCAAAGACGGCGCGGGGAAGTATAATGTTCCTGCGGTTTGGGACTACACGGGGAACACGGTGAACCTGCGAACATGGCTGGTTGATCTCTTCAACAAGCACAATGTCGTCGTGCAATTCCGCCTCGTTTTTGAGGCATCAAGGGCATATATCGATGTGTTCATCACGCACAACACGACGGAGGGACGCATTCTGAAAAACAATATCCACGGCATGACGGTGACGCACACGGAGGACAGCGCGGCTGCCGCGACAGTATGCCAAGTGATAGATGGAGAGACAAAAGCCTTGCTCTCGACATGGTATCTCCTTTCGGACAACACGGTGACGCGGGACGCATCTTCTCCGAACCGCGTTCAGCCGTATAAGCTCACCGTGGCGGAGTTCAACGTCGACAACAACGATGGAGCGACGGAGCAGGATATCGCAGAGGACGCGCTTCGCTACAACGACTTCAATCACTATATTAGCGTAAAGATCGATCGGAATTGTGCCATGATGCCGAAGAACCTTAGGATCGGCGATGCCATCACCGTCGTCACGGAGCAGGACGACATGATGGCGGGAGATGCCATCGTAGAAGAATATTCCGAGCGCGTGTGGAAGTCGATTTATACAGGGAGAAAGGAGAGCAGCGACTCAAGCGAGGTGACGCTCATCTTCGGGAAGATCAGGATCAACTATACCGATCTCATTCAAATGCAGACCATGCGCGCAGTGAGGGGGACATGAGGCTGAAGGTGGCGGCGGAAGGCAACGCCGAAAAAAATATCAATGTCATCGTTCCGTGCTTTCAGGCGGAGGCATTGCGTTTTCTTCGCGGATATGACGTGGGCGTCCTTTGGAATGCGTTTTATTCTGAAGATGACCAAACGGGCGAAAAGCGCACGGCAAAGCCACGCGACAACTGGGATATCGATCTGATAAATTCAAAAGATGGACAGGTCGTCATACGTCCGGGCATGGCGACGGCGTACGGCTATGACATTATCAGCGAGGAAGATGTGCATTTAACTGCAGTACTTCCATCTGCGGGTTGGAAATACATTTTTGTATATCTCGAATGGGATTTTAGCAACCCTGACGAGGCGGTCGGGAAGATCGACATCCACGACAACGGGACGAACGGAGAGTGGACGCCGCAGAGGCAGGATAACCTCATCAACAACCCGCTTGGCGTATATCAAATGATCCTTTGGCGCATCAGGATAAACCCGCAGGGGGCACTTAACAGCCCGGCGCGATGGGGTGTGTTCGGGGCACCTACGATCGAGCATCCGCTTTTTGTGAACAACTGTAGCCATGCAGCTCGAGCGACGAATGCAAAAGTAGCGCAGGACGACATGTATGGAATGAGCATAAGCGAGCATCTGGGTAGAATTTATTCGGAGCTTGAAAAACTGGGATATTGAGTATGAGATTAAAGGTAGCGGCGGCGGGGAACGCAGAAAAAAACATCAATCCAATCGATGGAAGATTTCAGGCGGAGGCGCTTCGGTTTCTCCGAGGGTTCGATGTGGGAATCCTGCATAACACATTTTATTCAGATGCAGATCCGACTGGGGAAATGAGAGACGACAATCCGAGCTTTAACTGGAAAATCGAGGGGAAGACGGTTGATGATATCACGGTCGGTCCGGGCATGGCGACGGCATATGGATATGATATCTTGAACGAAGAGACGATTCATCTCAAGGCGGATCGGTCAAATCCTAATGGGATGTTCTATATTTACCTTGAATGGAATCTCAGTAATCCTGACGAGGCGGTCGGAAAAATCGACATCCACTATGGCCCTGATAGTCCGGAAGGGGTGGCGTGGTTTCGGAAAGACAATTTGTGTATCAACCCAAACGGAATTTTTCGGATGATACTTGCCAAGGTTGGATTTAATGAAGACGGGACTATCACTACAATCACGGAGGGTAGCTTTGGTAATTATGATGGATATCAGCCGCTCTACGCGATTAACAGCGGGCATGCCGTGTATTCCGAATATGCGCAGTATGCGGAAGGGTATTCCGACAAAACATTAGCGGCGCATCTCCAAGCAATCAATGACAGACTCGAAAAACTCGGACGTAGAGAAGGGGAAGTTCAATTATCGTACGGAACGGCATCAACAAATAAGTTGATCAAGGAAGGGAACTATTGTCACATGAGATTGGATGTGACAATTCCGTATTTTACGACAAGTTATGGAACGAAGAAGGAAATCGGAACAATACCGGAAGGGTTCAGAGGCTCGATCGGTGATTTTCTTATCGCATCGTTTGACCGTCATGGATATTGGGAAGTAGAGGGCGGGAGAAATTACGTTCTTTATCTTCTCAGTATAGATAGCACAACGGGAAAGATTACGCTTGAATTTATTGGCGGACAGGGAGTAGGTCAAGGGGATGATTACCCGATAAAAATATACGCGTGGTGGCAGGTTTGACATATGGCGAAAGTTGATATTTATCTTCTTCCGAACAAAAAAACAAAGGTGACATGGGAGCAGGGATATAGCATCGTCGAGGGCGAGAACAATGCGACGGAGATCGGCGTGCGCTATCCGCCGGGATATGCCGACAGCCCCCTTGCCCGCCGCTATGCGTACATGAGGAACGCAAAGGGAGAATATGCAGCGCAGGAGCTTTTCGGAAGCGGAGCAACAAAAACCTTCACGCTTCCGGCTTCGATGACATACGCAGGCACGACGACGATCGTATTTTACAGCGAAAGCGAAAACGAAAAAATCGTGTGGATGCCCGTGGAGATCCCGATTGCAGCGACGCATATGGACTATAAAAAGGTCGCCACCGCATCGGAAGATGTTTTGCAAAAGGCGATAAAGGCAGTTGAGGAACTGCGTGAATTTTTGAAACAAAAAAAGGAGTGAACTATGGACTACAAAGCGATCTTGGAACTTCCGATCGACAGTCCCGTGGATGGGTGCGGGGGAAAATCGGAAGCAACATTCGGCTCAAAAAACTTTGGGGGCCGTCCCATTTTTGCAAAGCAGGAAGACTTCAACTCGCGCTTCTTCCTTGTGACCCTGATGGATGACAGGAAGAAGATCCCTTATTCCGACTACGGCACGGTGACGAAGGTCGGGATCGGCGTCGCACGCGGAGACGGACAGTCGAAGGCGTTCCTCGGCATCGACAACGGGGACGGCACATTCACGCTTCCGCTGGACGCTTGGGCAGTCGAGATTGCAGACGACTTCATCCTTTGCGACGCGATGGTTTGGGGCGTGAAAGAGGACGGCACGAACTATCTCATCCGCTCGGCGAACTTCCGCGTCTATGTGCAGTCGAGCGGCGCGAGATACACCGACATAATGGATGGCAAGACATACGATCTTCTCTCTAAGCTCCTTCAAGATCTTAGCGAGTTCGAGAAGAACGCCGGCGAGGAAGAGGAAAACCGCGCGGCAGCGGAAAAAAGACGCGAGGAAGCCGAGAGCGGGAGAGCGTCTGCGGAAGAGACACGCGTCGAAGCCGAGGGGCAGCGTAACGCGGCCGAGACCTCCCGCGATCTCGCAGAACAGGGAAGAGACGCTGCGGAGAATGAGCGTGCGAAAGCCGAAGAAGAGCGGACGGTGGCGGAGCAGACGCGTGGGAGCGCGGAGAGCGAGCGCGAGGAAGCAGAACAGGCCCGTGTCGCGGCAGAGGAAGAGCGCGCATCCGCTGAGAGCGAAAGAGCGATCGCAGAGGGCGTGCGCAACACAGCCGAGGAGGAGCGGGAGAGTGCCGAGACGGAGCGCTCATCCGCCGAGGAAACCCGCAAGAGACAGGAAAGCGGGCGGGCGGCGGCGGAGCTTGAGCGTGCATCCGCAGAGGCGAGCCGTAAGGAAGCAGAGAGCGGCAGAGCCGTTGCCGAAACGCAAAGAGAGAAGGCTGAAACGGGCCGCGTGACGGCGGAGCAGGGGAGAACTACCGCCGAATCGGCGCGCGCCGTAGAAGAAGGGAAGCGCGACACCGCAGAAAAGCAACGGGCGGCAGATGAGACGAAGCGCGACACCGCCGAGGGGAAGAGAACCGAAGCGGAAAGCGAGAGAGTGAAAACCGAGGGGGAGCGTAACACAGCCGAGAGCTTACGCGAAACCGCTGAACAGGGAAGATCCGCCGCAGAGGAAGAGCGTGCATCTTCGGAGCAGACGCGCGAGAGTGCGGAACAGGGCAGAGTCGCATCCGAGGAAGCGCGCGAAACTTCCGAGGCAGACCGCGTCGCGGCAGAGAAGGACCGTGCAAAGGCAGAAACGGGGCGTGCGGTCTCCGAGGGTACCCGTGAAACTTCCGAGAAGGCAAGAGAGTCCGCCGAGGACAAGCGTGCGGGTGCAGAGGAAAAGCGCGGGGAAGCCGAGGCGCAGAGGGCTACCGCAGAGCAGGACCGTGCGGCGGCGGAAGGGAACCGCTCCAAAGCCGAAGAGAAGAGAGCGGCGTCCGAGACTTTACGGGAGACCGCCGAGGGCGAACGCGTGACCGCCGAGACGGAGAGATCAACCGCCGAAGAGAAGCGCGATACCGCAGAAAAGGCGCGTGATGCCGCCGAGAAGGAGAGGGCGAAGGCGGAAACGGACCGTGCCGTAGAAGAGGGCAAGCGCGTAACCGCTGAGGCGGAGCGCGTCGAGCATGAGGACGCGAGGATCGCCGCCGACAAAGAACGCACAAAAGCCGAGACGGAGCGCGTGGCGGCGGAGCAAACCCGTTCGCAGAGCGAGGAAGGGCGCGCCGCCGAAGAGGAAAAGAGAAAGACGGCAGAGCTTCAAAGGGCGGCGGCAGAGGGGACCCGTGCGGGAGCCGAAGATGAGCGCGCGAAAGCAGAAAAAGAGCGTGCTTCCGCCGAGAGCGAAAGGGCGATCGCCGAAGGGAAACGTGAGGCCGCCGAGACTTCGCGGTCATCTGCCGAGGATAAGCGCGCTCAGGCGGACGAAGAGAGAGGCACCGCCGAGCAGACGAGAGTCGCGGCAGAGCTTTTGCGTGATACCGCCGAGAAAGCGCGCGCCGAGAATGAAAAGCTGCGTGCGACAGCCGAGAATGATCGTGCCACGGCAGAGACCCTTCGGGTGGCGGCGGAAGAGAACCGCTCCAAAGCCGAAGAGAAACGGGCGGATGCGGAGACGGAAAGAGAGAAGGCGGAAGCCAAACGCGGCACAGCCGAGGAAACTCGGGCGCAGAATGAGGCGGAGAGAGCGCAGGGGGAAAAGGACCGCGCAAAGGCAGAAACGGACCGTGCGGTCGCCGAAGGCACCCGTGTGACCGCTGAGGCGGCAAGAGTATCTGCGGAGAAAGAACGGGACGAGGCGGAGAAGAAGAGATCAACTGCTGAAACGAAACGTGAGGATGCCGAGGAAGTCCGTGCGAAAGCCGAGACGGAGCGGGACGAGGAAGAAGGCAAGCGTGCATCCGCCGAAGCCGTGCGGGCCGAGAGCGAAGCGGCACGCGTCAGAGCCGAGGAAGAGCGGGCGGCGGCAGAGAAAGAACGCGCCGCGAACATGCCGCATATCGGAGAGAACGACAACTGGTTCATCGGAGAGAGAGACACGGGCGTCCGCGCGCAGGGCGAGAATGGAGCCGATGGCGAAAATGGCAAAGACGGGGCGGACGGCGCGACATGGCTCAGCGACTTTGGCGAGCCGACCGATGAGACGGGGAAGGAAGGCGACCATTATCTTGACACCGAGACGGGCGACGTCTATAATAAAAAAGAGAGCGGCTGGGGCGATCCCATCTTCAATATGATGGGGAAACGTCCTACAAGCAAGATCTACGGCGTCAGCGGCATGGGGAGCGTCAACCCCGTATGGAAGCGTACATACGACGCGAGCGGCGTCGAGCTGTCTCTCGTTCCGCAGGACGGCAACGAAAACCTCATCGATTTTGTGTTGAGCGATCCCGCGATGCAAGACTTCTTCCACTTCCAAGAGACGACGGACGAAAAGGGGAATGTCTTCGTCATCATCCCCCCGATGGCGTTCCGCTACGACCGAATCCATGACGGCGAGGTCGAGGCGTTGAGCGTGAAGCTCTACGAGGATGGGGACGAGAGCCTCGGCTACGAGCTTCATCCGGCGTTTAAGAAGTGGACGAGCAATTCCGCTTACAACGGCTATGGAAGCGTTCAGATCGCGAAGTATATGTCATCGCCGTATGACACGGTTTCCGAGAGCGAAGCAGAGGACGACCTTTCAGACCGCAGTCCGGGCGAGATCAAGGTGCGGAGCGTCTCGGGCGTGAACTATGCCCTTTCCTATGTGAATTGGGAAGCGGGAATGGAGATGATCAAGGCGACGGACCCCACCTATCACATGCTCCACTGATGTATAAGGATCTGCTCGTCAAGCTCGCATCGATCTTTTTCGCGCGTGCCGATATTTACAATATGCTCGAATTGGGAGATGGACAGACGCAGGACTGCACGACAGGGACGACGGACGAGATCACGACGCACAGCGGAATGAATAAGACCTCGGGGCAACTCAAGCTCTTTGGCCTCGATGCCGCATTCGCGGGGACGAATATCAACGGGATCTACTGGGATAAGGAGCGGAATGTCTACTACACCCACCTTATCGACACGGACGCGGCAACGAGCGGAGGCTATAAGAAGTCGAGCCTTTCCGTTCCTGAGTCCTATACCGAAGGGTACGCAGGATCCATAACAAAGATCTCCGTAGACAGCACGGAAAAAGCACTTGCCGTTCCGGCGGCAAATCTTCAGGTCCCGTATGAAGAAGATCCGGGCGAAGCAAGGCACCACTCACAGTATTACTGCTCGCGGTACCGCAACTGGAGCGAACCCGCAGAGCGCGGACAGGTATGGGTATTCCAAAAGTATGTGGATGACGGCGGTTTGTTCACGTCGGACGGGCTGTTTTTCTCGGACTGGTACTACGGGTTCTACGCTTGCTACTACTACGACAGCGGGGCCCTGCGTCTTTGCAAAATGCCCTCTTAAGGGGGTTGGTAAGGGGGCCTCCCCTTACGAAAATAAGGCATGAAAAAGGGAGATAGAGCGATGAAAACATAAAGCTCGGATAAAGTATCGACGACAAGAGAAAAGTCGCTAAAACAAGCGGCAGTGCGGCAAAATAGGGCTGTTTTTCTCGAACTGGAACAACAGGTTCAACAACGCTTGGAACAACTACAACAACAACAGCGGGGCCCTGCGTCTAATGTCTGAAAAAATGAATATTGATACCGCCGTACTGCTGCTCTGCCCCTTGGCGAAAAGATGAGTCATAGAGGGTCGGGCGAGTAGCGAAATATCGAAAACCCGATAAGACAGCAAAGAAAATGAAAACCTACAAAAACCTCTACAAAAAACTGCTCGACAAAGAGCATATCAAAACGGTCCTTTTGGACGTCTCGGCGCGCAAAAAGTATCGGGATCGCGTCCGCAAAAAGATCGACAAGATGACGGATGCGATCTACGATGCGCTCGAGGCGATGAGCGCGCCGATGTTCCCCGTGACGAAGAAAACGGTCCCAGACCGAAAGAAAATGAGGGAGATCACCATTTCCCGCTTTTTCCCGAACAAGGCCTTTGACTACCTTTTGGTGGATCAGCTCAAACCGATCATCATCAAATCCATGTATCATTGGTGCGTGGGGAATGTAAAGGGGCGCGGGCTTGACATGTGCCTCGGCTTTTGCGAAAGAGCCGTGCATGAGTACAAGTACTGCCTTCAGCTCGATATCAAGAAGTTCTACGACCGCATCGACAAGGCGATCCTGTTCAGACAAGTAGCGCGGAAAGTGGCGGATAGGGACTTCATGAATTTCTACCGACAAGTGATCGGCAATCGCGGTCGCGGGCTGCCGCTTGGATTGAACTCGTCGCAGTGGCTCTCGAATTTCTATCTGCAAGGCTTCGACTTCTATGTCAAGCAGGAGCTTCATGCACCGTCATATATCCGCTATGTCGATAACATTTGGATCTTTGCGAACAATAAGCGGAAACTTCACTACTACAAAAAGCAGATCTCGAAGTATCTATCCGAGGAGCTTCACCTTTCATTGAAGGAGAACTGTCAGCTTTTGAACCTCGAAAAGGGCGACGAGATCGACGTGCTTGGGTATAAAGTTTCACGCGGGTTTACGCGGCTGAACAAGCCAGTCCTTTATAAGGTCACGCGGCTGTATCATCGCATGAAAAAGAGGATGTCGGTCCGCCGCGCACGCTCCATCGTTTCCCTTATGGGTTGGCTGAAGCGCACGACGAATTATAGGCGCTTTGTTAAGAAGCGGCTTGAAGCGCCTACAAAAATCAAGTTCAAAACGATCACGAGAGAGATAGGGAGGGAAAGGCGACGTGCGGAACATTGGCGAAATAGTAGACAAGAACTTTGTCGCAACGCTTCTTGACGAGATGCAGAGGATCGGTGTTGAGCGGAAGTCCGTCCGCGCCATCTTCATCGAGGGGAGCGCGCTCTATCTCGACCATCCGGGAGACATTGACTTCAAGGTCATCGTCGCTTGGCACAATCCGAAGGCGGAGATCGGGAAGGCGTTCCGCATCAAAGGCTACAAGGTGGAATGCACCTACTACACGCTCGACGAATGGAACAGCGTGGATAAGTCGCGGAGGATCTTCTACTATATCACCGAAAGTCCCGACATGATCCTCGTCTGCGGAACGGATGACGGCTTCAAGAGGTATGACGTCGTAAAGGACAGAGATCTCGCGAGAAAGGTCCTCGGCTTCTACGATAGATACCTTTTCAATGCGCCGCCAGAAAGGGTGCGCGCGAGGGGTGGCGAGGAGGAATACAGAATGCCGCAAAAGCGGCTGTGGAATTTCCTGCTCTTCGCTTACAAGATCATGAACGGCTCGCTCGGGCTGACGGCAGAGCAGATGCGCGAGGTGCAGGCGGCGCATGATCTCAAGACTTCGATCGAGGATCATCGCGCGCTTTTCGAGAGCCTGCAAAAAGAGATGGGGGAGACATAGAGCATGGCAGAAAGCATTGTATTGACCGTATTGCAGTGGATCATCACGGCCGCGCTCGGCGCGGTGGCGGCATTCTTCGGAACGAGGCTGAAGATGCGAAAAAAGAGGGATGAAGAGGCGAAGGAGCGCGACGAGGCTCTCATCGCGGGGATGCGAAATCTTTTGCGGCATGACATCATCCAAATACATAAAGAGTTCATTGAACTCGGATATTGCCCGATCGACATGAAGGAAGCACTTGACGACTCGTACAGGGCATATCACGCGTTAGGCGGCAACGGCATCATCACAAAGATCTATCAGGACGTGATGGAACTTCCCGAAGCGCCGCCCTCTGCGGCATGAAATCTTGAAAAAACGACCGGCTTAGATAGCAATATCCAAAGCCGTTTTTCTTTTTCGAAAATTCACGGCGAGAAAATCGGAATTTTATCGAATGGTGCGACGGCAAGCGATATGATAAAATGGTGACAGCCTGAAGGGGTGCGATCCCCGTATGGTTTTCTCCAAGGGGCGCGGGTGGGGTTAGCTCCACCCGTGTTTTTGAGAGAAACAAAAAAGGAGGAAGTCATGGACAATCTTATCGAACTCGTAAGCGTGCCGACAATCGCAGCGATCGTCTACATCTTTATGGCGATATATCGGAGCTTGACAAAGGACAAAGCAGGCATATGGACAAATCTCATTCCGCTTTGGGCTGCGCTTCTTGGAGCGATCCTTGGCATCGTGGCGTTCTTCGCGGCGCCGGCAATCATCCCCGCAGAGAATGTAATCGTGGCGATTTTTGTCGGAATGGCATCGGGGCTTTCCGCAACAGGGGTCAATCAGATCTGGAAGCAGCTCACGAAGGCGGCGGCGAAGAAAGAGATGGAAGAGCCGAAAGAGACAGATAAAAAGGAGTAAAATCCTTTTGAAAACAAGGAAAAAAGCGGCTGGCAAACTTGCCAGCCGCTTTTTCAATCAAACCGAAAGAGGGAAGATCGCCACGAACCCGGACGCATGAACGAAGACGCGCGGTAGTTTGTCTTTGGTGTGCAGTGCTCCACCAAAAAGAAGAGAATACGCACCTCAATTGGGGTGCGTATTTGACTTTCATAGTCCACCGCCAAACGACACCCTTAATATGATAAAGTTGATTTTTGCAATGATCTTAATTTTCTCTTGACAAGCAGCTTATTTTTTGATATATTTATTTTGCCAAACAAGTTTATATTTTTAGTTAAGGAGGGGTACAGTTTTTTTCATGTAATTTTATTTTGAATGGGGGAGGTATAGCCTTCCCTCGCATTACCTATATTTAGAATTGGCAAAATTGTAAATTCCAATATATGGGTATTGCGAAACTGTACCGTATATAAACTTGTTTGGCGACAATCGGAGTTTGCGTTTTGCAGTGCGCTTAACTTCGGTTGGCGCACTTTTTATTTTATTAAAGAAAAAGGAGATTTATTATGTCGGTACTTTGGATAGTTGTGGCAGTAGTTGGTGTTTTTTTTGTTTTAATTGTATGCGGAGCAATTCTTTCAACGAGACGTAGCATGCACGATAAAAAATTGCGCAACTCAGCAGACTATGCCTTTAAGACAAAAAAGGGGAAGTATTCTTTTTTGTATCTTATCAAGGGGTTCAAGAGGGAAGACGGAAAGTTAATCAAAGTCGCAATACATCCCTTTCTTGGCTTTTCGGATTTGGTTGATTTTAATACAAACGGATGTAAAACTATTTATATTTTTTGCAAAGACAGAAAAACAGGGGAAGAAATAGAAGTATGCGATGAAATAAATACTCCGCCAAGCGATATGGAGATCGACATCGTTAGTAAAAAAGATGAAGAAATAAACGCACAGCAAAACGGATTACAGATAAATAGTGAAGTACTCATCCCATCAAAATTTTTAGATGAGTCCGGCATCGCCGATTTGGAAGTTAAAATCAGGGGCTCTTGGAAATTAGGCGGTGACGACATTTCCGATGAATTCACATTTGACTTTAAGAAATAAAAAGGTGAAACTGAAATGATATTCTTGATTGCATGTATTTTAGAGCTTATTATTTGTGTGGCTTCTATATTTATTCCCACAGTATATACCCAAGATTATTCGTGGGTCAAAATCAAAGACGTTTGTTCGCTTTATAAAAAGGATGGAACAAGCCAACTTACGCTTTTAAGCTACTTTGATTATATTTATATCGTCATTATCGCAATAGTTGTTTTGACAATGATCACATATTTGATATGTTATTTTACGAAAAATAGCAACCTGATCCCCAAGCTCGTTTTGGATGTGGTATTCGCGATGCCGATCGTATTGATGATAGCCGCTGAAATTATGTCTGTAAAACGCAATACTACAAGTGGTGGTGGCATTTATGTTGGGGCAGGTACGCACAGCGGATTGACGGTTTTCGGTTGGCTTTTGTTTGTAGCCTTTGTCGTCGTGCTGATTTTATTAAATATCGGATTAGGCCTTCACAGAAAAAAGCTGGCAACCGAAAAAGAAACAACCGTAAAAGAACTTAAAATTAAAAAGAAAAAGTTCGGCGAGAATAGCGACATCGCCCCGAATGATTGGAAGTAATACAAAGTTTATCGTAGGCTATTTTCTTTAGGCACTACACAATTTCACACCCACTGGGGGCGTAGACTAACACTTCTTCCAAGTGCTTTGTCTGCGCCTCTTTTTTGTCGGAGGGCTTGACTTTATGGGAGGTTTCCAATAAAATAAAGTCATCCATTATTTCCCGGGAAAAGCAATCATGATCTATCTCACCGTTACGTTATCGGTTTTGCTGGGTTGCCTTGCGGCGGGGCTCGCGGTCTTTCTTGGAAGATATTTTATCCAAGGGCGCTACAAGCGGTTTGTTTCGGAAAACAGCGCATGTCTTCGCGCGCTCAAGGAGATCAATGCGAGGTTCACCTTCTTCCCCGAAGCCGATTTTGACCAAAAGCACACCTACGACAACGAGAACTTTTTTGACACGATCAGCTGCGAGGACTTTCTGATCTATCAGCTGCAATATCAGGCGAAGAAGATAGGGGAACAGATCGCGAAGGTGGCCTACAACCGAAGCGAATATTGCAAATATATCGATGAGATCAAGGCGTTGCGGCTTGGCGAGTTCTCTTCTCCCCTCGGGAAGTTGAAGCGGGAGAAGGTGCAAAAAGTCGAGAAGGAACTTTGCCATAAGACAAAACTTGCACAGCCCGTCACGCAATTTTCTCTCACGGTAAGGCTGTATTGCGCACGGATCAACGGAAGGATCTATGCGGCGAAGGAAGAGAATTTTTCCGCCGAAAGGGTGCTTGCCCTCATGAAGCGGATGGGGAATAAAAGCGGGACATTCTATCGCGACCGTGGGATATGGGATGCCATATGCCGTGTTGAACGGGGGAAGGTTTCTAACAGGATGCGCTTTTCCATCTATGCGCGGGATGGCTACCGCTGCCGGAATTGCGGAGCCTCTCAGCGGTATGCGGCACTTGAGATCGACCACATCATTCCCGTCTCCAAGGGCGGGAAGAGCACCTACGACAATTTGCAAACGCTCTGCCACAAGTGCAATGTGGAAAAGGGAAACAAGCTCTGACAGGGCCAAATCCCCAAGCAAAAAATGAGGGAGATGGGGCCCTCATTTTTTGCTTGGAAGATGAAATGAGGGGCAAGCCGATTTTTACTTTCGATCGATATGTTCGGAATGGGCCGAGGAAGCGGGCGGTCGACGGGGCTATGGCGTTTGGGGCTCGGGGCTGTGCCCGATGGCCGACAGAACATGCCCGATATCATCGTTTAAGCAGACCGCCCGTCTTTGTATTTGCTCGGGGCAGAAGGATTCGCCGTAGTTGATACAGGCGTAGAATGCCCGCTCGTTTTGTGCGGTAAGTCGCCAAAAGGGATATTTGATGATCACGGGCGTATTGTATCCCACGCCGAGTTCGAGAAAGAGGACCCTCCCGCGTCCGTGGGAGCGGATAAATTTTTCGTAACGCTCGCAGGCGATGCCCCAGCCTTCATCCTCAACGAACTTGTCGTCGGAACGCAAATTCATCGTCATGGGCTTTCCGCACACGGGGCAGCGGGGAATGAGCTCGCTCGGAATGCGCATATCCCGTTGCTCTTTCATCATGCGGCGGATGGTTTCCTCGTTGTCATACGTCTTATCGTGGCAGGGCACGGAGCATTGAAACAGCCCGTAGTCGCCCTGCGTATAAAAGAGCCGCTTTTTATCAAAGCCCGCCTTCTGAAAGCAGTGATCGACGTTGGTGGTGATGACAAAATAGTCCCTGTCCTTCACGAGGTCGAAAAGTTCCCGGTAGACGGGCTTGGGCGGGTCCATGTAGCGGTTGACGAGGATATACCTCGACCAATACGCCCAATGCTCCTCGGGCGTTTTGTAGGGATAAAACCCGCCCGCATACATATCGTGAAAACCGTATTTCTCCCCGAAATCGGAGAAATACTGTTCAAAACGTTCGCCCGAATAGGTGAAGCCCGCCGCCGTGGAAAGTCCCGCGCCCGCGCCGATAACGATCGCGTCGGCATTTTGTAATTCTTCTTTCAATCTACTCATTTGCGCCGAGAAGTCTTGCATAGATCTCATGGTCTTGCTCCTTAAATACATTGAAAATCACCTTGATTTTACTTCCCGTTTCCCGCTTATAATTCTGCACCGAACGAACGGCGATCTCGGCGGCACGCTCGTTCGGAAAGTGAAATTCACCCGTAGAGATACAGCAAAAGGCAAGGCTTTCGAGCCCGTTTTTATCGGCAAGAGCGAGGCAGGAGCGGTAACAGCTTTCGAGGAGCCGCTCGTGCTTTTCGGCGAGCTTTCCATAGACAATGGGGCCGACCGTGTGCAGAATGTATTTACAGGGTAAATTATAGGCGTGAGTGATCTTCGCCTCGCCCGTAGGTTCATCGTGTCCCTGCGATTTCATAATATCCGCGCACGCCTGCCGAAGCTCGACGCCCGCAAAGGTGTGGATGGCATTGTCGATACAGCCGTGGTTTGGGCAAAAACAGCCGAGCATTTGGGAGTTGGCGGCGTTGACGATGCCGTCGCAACATAGCGTAGTTATGTCGCCTTGCCAAAGGTAGATGTCGGGCTGAATGGGCGAAAGGTCGGCAATGTCCGTGATGCCTTTGAGCCGCAACTCTTCCGAGAGATATTCGTCCTGCACGCGCAAAAAATCTTCGCCCGCCTTTTGAGGCTTCCGCACGTTGAAAAGCGCGCGCAAGAGACTCTTTTGCGAATATTCGTCGTCGGGAATTTCCGCCCGCGCATTTTGCTCGGCGAGGAGATACCCGATGAGAAATTTGCGTTTTTGTTTCTGATCCATATCTACCGTTAAATTATGGGGGGCATGTTGCGGACATGCCCCCGTCGTTTTGCGTCAAAGATGGTTTTTTCCGCTTATCCGATGACGGCGTCTGCGGCCGTGAAGGCTCCGAGCGATCCCTCCTTCACCTGAATGCAGACATAGGTAATGGAGCCGTTTTCCGCCGCAAAAAATCTGCGCTTCGCCGCGGGAGAGATGCGCAGCCAATCGCCCGCTGCGAGGGCGACGCACTCCCCGTCGATCTCCGCTTTCCCCGCGCCCGAGAGCACGCCGTAGATTTCTTCGTTCTGCTTGTGTGCATGCACGAAGGGCACGCTCGCTCCCGCGGGAAGGGTGTTGATGCTCACCTCCGCACCCGTGAGATGCAAGGCGTCGTGCAGCTCCGTCCGTGTTCCCTCTTTTACACTTGTTTTCTCAAAATTTGCCATGATGTTCCTCCGAAACAATTGATACTCCCGGTCTTTCCGACCGCAGGACCATCATAGCAGATGCAAAGAAGAAAAGCAAGAATGTTACATTTCTATTATCAGATAATAAATTCGTTACTAAGTTTTTTATCTGAACCATTGACAAGTATTTCCCGTTTGTGCTATAATCAGGGCAAATTTCAAAAGGGGGGAAAAGTTCATGTTGACGAAGGAAGAACTGCCCGAGTGCCCCGTTGCGACGACCATCCAGCTCATCGGCAACAAGTGGAAACTTTTGATGATCAGAAATCTGGTCTACAACGGCAAACAGCGTTTCAGTGATTTTATCAAGACGCTCCCCGCGATCAGCAAAAAAGTTCTCACGGATAACCTTCGCGCACTCGAAAAGGACGGATTGATCGAAAGAGAGGTCTTCGCCGAAGTGCCGCCGAGGGTGGAGTATTCGCTCTCTCCGCTCGGCAATTCGCTCCGTCCCATCATCGATGCGATGGCGGAGTGGGGAACGGAGTACAAAAACAGCGGCTGCGAATGAACGCGGCCGCTGTTTTGTCGCTTGAAGGCTTATATTTTGTCGATGCGTGCAAGCGCGGTCTTGCGCTTTTCCGTCAGGTAGTCCTGCATGGAGATGTTCTCCCAAGTGCTTCCGTAGTCCTTCGTTCCGTTCTCGCTGAAATAGAAGCGGGAGGTGTCCACTCGCTCAAGCCTCAATTTATTCGAGGGCTGTGTGAGGCCGCTGTACGTCTTTTTATAATTTTCATAGATGGGTTTGAAGTTGGCGTAGGTGAACCAATCTCCTTCCAAAATCTTCTTGAGCCAGCCCTGATACATCGTCTGATACTTCTTGATGCCGCCCTCTAAGATCGTACGCGTGTAGAGGGGATTGTTGCACCCGCCGTTGGGGGTGTCCACCGTGTAGGGGTCGGCGCGCACCATGCCGTCCCAAGGGTTCCAATCCATATTGATGCCGAAACAGCGGTCGTAGTCATAGGGGATGAGGTAGGCCTTGCCCGCGGGCGTGAAGTAGAGATAGTAGTTGTTCGCGTTGTTGCGGATGCAGTCGGGGTTGCCGACGAGGTAGTTCACCGCCTCGAAGCGGGCGAAATAGTCCATGTCGATCATGCTCTCGAGCTTTTGCATGAAGGTCGCATCATCGCTTGCAAGCATGTCGACGAACGCTTTCAGATACTTGTGGTTGTTGAAGTCCTCGGGGTCGTCGTTTGTCTTGAGTTCGTAGGTGCAGCCGTCGTAGAGCCCTGCGCCGTCTATGCTCCTGAGATCGGCGGGACCCATGCCCAAATAGGAACATTTATAGAGGTCGCCGCCCTTGTTCGCCTTGTCGAAGTTGCGCTTGATGAACGCTTTGTCGATGGTCTCGTAGAGGTTGCCCACGCCGAGGCTCTCCATGCTGCCGTTCTGCATGACGGATAGCTGGGTGAGGGTGATATGCGGGGCGAGGATGCCGTAGGCCTGGAACATGCGGTTGGTGTATACTTCGCGGATGTAGGTCTGGTCGTAATTCTTGTTCCACTTATAGTAGAACTTCTCCATGGTGGCGAAGGCGCGGTCCTTTCTTTTCGCCCTGCCTTCGGGGTCGTTTGACCAATCGTGGTAGAGCCCTTCCCCCCAAGATCCTGCCGAATATTCGTCGCCGTCGAAGGTCTCGGAGAGGGAGAAGCGGAAGTGGACGAAGTTGTAGATATTTCCGTTTTGGTCGCAGAATTCCGTGCGGGAAGTGTTGCCGCGCATGCGGATGCCCACTTCATCATAGTAGTAGTCCTTGCCGTTCACGGTGATGGTGAGGTTGCACTTTCTGTACGTCTCCTGCACTTCGAGCGAGCCCCTCGCCTGATCGTTGAGCTTGTAGAGCTCCTCGGGGGTGATGTCCACCTTGATGCCCACGGAAGTGGTCTCCTTCCAAAGGGTGTAATAGAGCTCCTTGTCCTCCTCCGTGTAGTCGTTATAGAATGCTTTGTTCTGGTAGCTGATGTCGTCGCCGAACTCGAAGTCGCCCACATCGCCGATATCGCCGCCTTCATCTCCGCCGCCCTCGACGGGATCGTCTTCCTTGGGCGGATTGCCGTACCCGCACACCGTGCACAGGCCATCGGAGAAGTCATGCTTTGCCTTATCCTTGGACATGGTATGCCCGCAAGTCGCCGCATGCCAGTGGAAGGCGGGATCGGTCGACCATTCCTCGGAGAAGGAGTGCGTGTGCGGAGTTCCCTCGCTCTGGCCGACAAAGTCGATCGTAAGGAAGCTCTGTGTGCCGTCCTCGGGATGGGTGTGAAGGGTCACTTTGTATTTTCCCGCATGTCCGGCAAGGAGGACGATGCTCCTGCCCGAGCCCGTCGACGCCACAAAGTTCGTTGCGGCGTTGCCGCCCCTTACAAAGGAGTAGTCGAAGGAACCTTCGTAATATAAAAGGGAATCGGAATTTACTTCGGGAACGGAGGCATTTTTATCGTTGACGACCTTGAATTTGTCCCCCTCACGAAAGTCGACGATCTTGGTAAAGACGGTGAGGCCGTTCTCGTCCGTATCCTCGGCGCGGGCAAATTTGAGATCTTCCCAATACTCCTGTTGCCAATTCATGCCGAAGGCGCCGAGCGTGCCGACGAGAAAGTAATTCTTCGCGTCCTGACCCTCGGCGGCGGGGTGGTCGACGGGGTCCTGAACATCCTCGTTATCGTCGTCTTCACCCTCTTCGGGGCCACCATGTCCGTCATCGGGGTGTATGATAACGGGTCTTTCGCAGATATCGCAGACGGCGTCCGCATTGGCGTCGATGTGCACGCCGCGGTCCTTCGTCTCCGTGCAACCACTGCACGCCATCCAATGTTCGGTGTCGTTCCCCGTCCATGTAAAGTTGTGGGAGTGATCCTTGTTATCATCCCCCGAGCCGCCGTTATGATTGCCTGCGCCCGTGCCGCAAGCCGCAAGCGGGATGCAGAGCGCAAGGGCGAGCATCGTCGATAAGAACTTCTTCATATACTTTCCCCCTATTTTTCATTATAACATATTGAGGCAAATTTTGCAAGGGGGAAGTGCATTCTCCGCGAGATGAAAAGTGTGTGAAAAGGGCGACACTGTGCCATGCCGCCGAAAAAGTTTTTCTATGCCTCTTTCTTTCTGCTTGCAGTGCGCGTGCGCACCGCCTTTTGCCCCTTCTTCTCGCCGATATGTTTGACGCTCGCCTTCAATGCCTCCATGAGGTCGAGGGCCTTGCCGACATGTTCCTCCTTCGCCTCGACGATCTCCCTTCCCGCGATCTTGTCCGCGATGAGCGCTTTGAGCTTCTCCTGAAATTCATCCTTGTACTTTTCGGGGGAGAAGGGGGCCTCCATGCTCTCGATGAGGGTCGCCGCCATGCCGAGTTCGGCCGGGGAGGGGGCGGGTTTTTCGTAGTCGACGGGGAGATCTTTTACCTCCTCGAAAAAGAGGAGCGTCTCGATGAGCAGGCCGTCCCGGCGCGGAATGATGAGGAGGAGCTTCTCCGAATTGCCCATCACCGTCCTTCCGAGGGCGGCCTTCTTCTTTTCGAGCATCGCAAGGCGCAGAAGTTCCAACGCCTTCCCGCCGCCCTTTTGGGGGAGGACGTGGTAGGACTTATCGTAATAGACGGGGCTGATCTCGTCGAGGGAGACGAAGCTCTCGATCGCAATCGTGCGGTCCTTCTCCGTCTTGATGCGCTCGATCTCCTCGTCGGTGACGATGACGTAGCGGTCCTTCGCATATTCGAATCCTCGGACGATGTCTTGTGGCCCCACTTCCTTTCCGCAGTGGGCGCACACTTTCTTGTAGCGGATGCGCGATTTATCCGCCTTGTGAAGTTGGTTGAAGGAGATGTCGCTGTCCGTTGTAGCCGTGTGAAGGCTGACGGGGATGTAGACAAGTCCGAATGAGATCGCGCTCTTTTGCATGACTGCCATATTGCATTGATCGACAATTTTTCCGCATTCTATGTGCATGGAAGAGAAAAAATTAAAAAAATATCGCATGAAGCGGGATTTCTCCGTCACGAGGGAACCGCGCGGGAGCATCGGGAAGAGAGATCGAAAGGGACTGAAGTTCTGCGTCCAGCACCATCGGGCGAGGAGCGACCACTTCGATCTTCGCCTCGAGATCGGGGGCGTTGCGGCAAGTTGGGCGATCCCCAAGGGGCCCTCCTATAATACAAAGGACAAACGGCTCGCGATGCACGTCGAGGACCATCCGCTCGATTACATGTTATTCGAGGGAAGCATCCCGAAGGGGGAGTACGGCGGCGGGACGGTGATGCTGTGGGACGAGGGCGAGTGGCTGCCGAAGACAGATCCCGAAAGGGGGCTTGAAAACGGCTCGCTCAAATTTACCCTGTTCGGCGAGCGGCTCAAGGGGGATTGGGCACTCGTCCGCATGAAGGGGGAGGAGCGGGGAGAACCGTGGCTTCTCATCAAGGAGAAGGACGCCTTCGCAAGGCCCACTGCGGGGATCGGAAAATTTTCCCGCTCTCTGCGCTCTGGAAGGACGTTTGCGGAGATCGGCTCGGCATACAGATCCAATCCTTTTTCGGAGGCGAAAGTGATGCTCGCCGAGCTTTCCGAAGGACTTCCTTCGGACATGGGGTGGGTGTATGAGCTCAAATACGACGGAGACCGCGTGCTTGCCTTTGTCGAAGGGGGAGAAGCGAAGCTCTTCTCGAGAAGGGGGAACGAGCTTACGAAGATCTATTCCCCTGCGGCAGAAAAAATTGAAAAACTGCTTGGCGAGCGGGCCGCCGTTTTGGACGGGGAGATGATCGTCGCCAAAAAGGACGGCCTTGCCGACTTCGGCGCGTTGCGGCGCTATGCGCGCTCCGGGCGCGGGGAGGGGCTTGTGTATGTGCTCTTCGACCTCCTCGCCCTCGACGGGGAGGACCTGCGGCCCCTCCCGCTCCATAGGCGGAAGGAGCTTCTCGAGGGCCTTCTGAAAGAAGCGCCCGATGGGCTGAAGTACAGTGCGCACACCAAAAGGCCGACAAAAAGGGAGCTGGAAATTCTCAAGGAGAGGGGCGCGGAGGGGATAATTGCAAAGAGGAAAGACGCCCCCTATACGGCGGGGAAGTGCGGCGATTGGCTGAAAATTAAGTTCAGAAAGTCGCAGGAATTTGTCGTGGGCGGGTACAGCGTCACGAGCGCGGGGACGCTGAAAGCGTTGCTCGTGGGATATTTCGAGGGGAAGAAACTGATTTATGCGGGGCGCGTGGGGACGGGATTCTCCGAAGAGGACCGCCGCGAACTCGCAGGGGCACTTCATAAAATTGAGCGAGAGAGGACGCCGTTTTTTGAGGTGCCGAAGGGGGCCGCACGTGAGGCGGTATGGGTGAAGCCCGTGCTCGCCGTGCAGCTGAACTTTGCCGAAATGACGGATGCGGGCCTTCTGCGGCAGGCAAGTTTTATCGGGATAAGGGTGGATAAGAGGGCAAAAGAAATCGTTGCGGAGAAGCCGAAGGAATGCAAATCAAGAGGCGCTTCCTCGGACATGGTATGGGGAAATTTCGTCACACATCCCGAAAAAGTGATGTTTCCGCGGGAGAATATCACGAAGGGGGAACTTGCAGAGTACTATGCTTCGGCCTCCACACGGATGTTGCCATATGTCAAAGGGCGCCCTTTGAGCGTCGTGTGCTGTCCGAACGGGATCGCGGGGGAGAGCTTCTTCCGCCGTCATCTCGAGGGAGACTTTGCGGGGATCGGAAAGTTCGGGAGCGGCGAAGAGGAATACTTTTACCTCAAAGACTCAAACGGGATCTTATCTCTTGCGCAATACAATGCCGTGGAATTTCACGTCTGGGGCGTGAAGATCGCCTCGCCCGAAAAGCCGGACGTCATGGTGTTCGACCTCGACCCCGACGAAGGACTTTCTCTTGCCGCTGTAAGGCGGGGAGCGCGGGATGTCAAGGAAGTCCTCGACGCGCTCGGGCTTGAAAGCTTCTTAAAGACGAGCGGCGGCAAGGGCTATCACATCGTCGTCCCCTTCCAAAGGGGGACGGACGGGGAACACTTCGCCGCCTTCGCAAAAGAGGTCGCCTCGCTCCTCGAAAATGCCTATCCAACGCGTTACACCGCTACCATGTCCAAGACAGCACGTGTCGGAAAGATCTTTATCGATTGGCGGCGCAACACGGTCGGGTCCACCTATGTCGCCCCCTACAGCGTCCGCGCGAGGGCGGGCGCACCCGTCTCTGTGCCCATCGCATGGGAGGAGCTTTCCCGCGTTTCGCCCGCATCTTTCACCTTGAAGAACATCTCCCGCCGCCTCGCCGCTCCCGACCCTTGGGAAGATTTTTTCCGCGTCAAATCCTCCCAACGCCTCACAAAGAGATCTTTCACGCATAAGCACAGTTGATGTCTCATTGGCACTATAAAAGCCTCGTGCCCAAAATGGCGCGAGGCTTTTGTGGTACTCCCGACGGGAATACTTCGCGTTATGAACATGACGTTTTAGAACGGCTTAAGCGGAACGCTCGTGCCGCCCTTCGACGGCGAATAGAACGTGCGGGCGGGGCGAACCCGATAGGTTCGCTTCCTCGTCAAAATCAAATGCCCGCCAAAGCCAAGCGGCTTGGGCGGGCATTTGGTACACCATTTGATAACAAATCCGAACGCTCGATTTCCTCTAACGAGATTCGAATTGTTCCGTCCTTGTAGTTGCAAGTGATGAGAGCATAATCGTCGTAGAGGTAAATTGCGTTCACAAACGTATCTATCAGGCGCTGTCTGCCTTCTTGGGTATTCAGATCGAGCGTTCGGAACCTTGTTATCCCGTACAAAATCTGCTCTTTCGTAAGGAAGGGCTTTTTTATTTGCTCTTGAATAAGTTCGAGTTCCAAAGTCTTTTTCTGTTCTTCCAAGTCGGAAAGACGCTTTTTCGTCGATTCGAGAATGATACCTTGCTGTATGGCGTTGAGCATATTCTCAATGCCGTTTTCTACCTTTTCAAGCTGTTCTTTCAGTTGTGGAATAGCCGTATCTTCCGAAAGTTGGAGCGCATAGAGCCTCTCCGAAAGTTCGTCCATAAGAGCGTCGTCCATAATTTTTTCCATTACGGCTTTTATGACTTCGTTTTCTATGTACTCTTTCTTGACGGTCTTTTTGTCGCAGTTGTGCTTCCGCTTTTGGTTGGCGCACTTGTAGTAACGGTGCGTTTTTGCCGTATGGCTCGTGCCGCACTCTCCGACCATCATCCCGCCGCACTTTCCGCAAAAGAGGTGTGTCGTGAGCAAATAGTCATCTTCCGCTTTGTGCTTGGCGGGCGCTTTCCTGTTCATCTCCAAACGCCGCTGAACCTTATCGAAGATTTCTTGATCCACAATGGCGGGAACGCCGTTCGGGATAACAATATCTCTGAATTTGTATTCCCCGATATATTTTCGGTTGGAAAGGATACGGCGAACCGTGTTATAGGAGAGCGGTCGCTCGTACTCTTTGACTTCCCG
>CANRIO010000005.1 GCA_947630605.1 uncultured Clostridia bacterium | reverse complement strand
GGAAATAATTCTGGAAGGTGATGGTCGCGAACGTCTTGTTCTCCTCGCGGATCTTCACGCCCTCCTTCGCCTCGATGGCCTGATGCAGACCGTCGGAGTATCTTCTGCCGATCATGAGACGGCCCGTAAATTCGTCGACGATAATGATCTCGCCGTCGTTGATGATGTATTCCTCGTTGAGATGGAAGAGTTTGTGCGCCTTCAAAGCCTGCTGGATGTGATGGTTGAGGGAGGCGTTCGCGACGTCTGCGACGTTTTCGATGTTGAAATATTTCTCCGCCTTCTCTGCGCCGTACTCGGTGAGGTGCACCTGCTTATCCTTGCGTTCAATGACATAGTCCCACTCGCGCGCTTCGGCAAGGGCAAGTTTGCGCTCCGCGCTCCCCTTGTTCTTGCGGCTCTCGTTTTCCGCTTCCTTCAGATCGTCGTCGAAACCGCCCGTGAGGGTGCGGACGAACTTATCCACGCGCTCATAGAGTTCGGAGGACTGTTCCCCTTTGCCCGAGATGATGAGCGGCGTCCTCGCCTCATCGATGAGGATGGAGTCAACCTCGTCGACGATGGCGAAATTGAGTTCGCGCTGGACCATGAGGCGGAGGTCGGGCTTCAGATTGTCGCGCAGATAGTCGAAGCCGAACTCGTTGTTGGTCCCGTAGGTGATGTCGGAATTATAGGCCTGACGCTTCAGATCGTCGTCCATGCCGGGGACGACGACGCCGACCGTGAGCCCCATGAACTTGTGGACTTTGCCCATCCATTCCGCGTCGCGGCGGGCGAGGTAGTCGTTGACGGTGACGATGTGGACGCCCCTTCCCGAGAGCGCTTCGAGGTAGGCGGGAAGGGTGGCGACGAGCGTCTTGCCTTCACCCGTCTTCATCTCGGCGATACGGCCCTGGAAGAGGCAGATGCCGCCGACGATCTGCACGTGGAAGTGCTTCATGCCGAGGACGCGCCAGCTCGCCTCGCGAAGGGCGGCGAATGCGTCGTAGAGGATATCGTCGAGCGTCTCGCCGGCGGCGAGACGGTCCTTGAAGATCTGCGTCTGGGAGGAGAGCTCCTTATCGCTCATCGCGCTGTACTTGGGCTCGAGCTCCTCCACCTTCAGAGCCATCTTGTTGAGCTTTTTGAGGCTCCTGCGGCTGTCGCTGTTTTTGATGTATGATATAAGACCCATGGATATATCTCCGTTTGCATGCATAGCACGCCGAAATTTCTCCTTTTATTCTACACTATTTTTCGGGAAATTCAAAGCGTTTTTCAAGAGATTTCCATATTTTGTCCCGCGCGCGGGAAGAAAACTTTGTGTGAATTTTGTAAAAAGAGGATATTTGCGGGCGAACGGACGACCGCTATCCATAGAACGCGCCCCCGTCCGTGAGATAAGGACGGGGGGCGCGGGCATCATTTTGTTTCCTCCTCCGAAGGGGTTTGCGGCGCAAGGGGGACCGTCCCGATGTGGGAGGCCTCCTCCCGTGCCATACGATACATCTCCTCCGCGATCTCCTCGGCACATGCCGTCGTGATGAGACCCGCTCCCGCCTTCAGAAGGGAACGCATCTGCTCGGCATTCTCGACATGGGAGGCGTCCACGCGCAGTTTCCCCGCGCTCACGCGGAGGGCACGAAGGACGAGGGCGACCTCTCCCCTGACGCAAACGCCTTCCGCCCCTCCCTCACATGCGGCCCGCGTTCCAAGGGCGACCTCCTCCTCCGTAAAAGAGCGGTCCTCCAAGGAGAGGATGACGGGAAGTTTCCTCGCCGCCCGCTTGACCTTCTTCACCTCCCGTCTGAGATAGCCGAGGTCCCCCGCCTTCAGAGCGGAACCGCAGGGAATAAGACGCAGCTCCTTCGCCCCCTGCGCGATGCTCTTTTTCGCCTCATACCTCTTGACGGAGGGAAGCGTTTCCCCCGTCCCGCCGACGCAGGCGATGACATAGCTCTCGCTCCCTGCAAGGTTCTTCTTTGCGGAGGAAGAGAGGACGGGCGGAACGAGCACCCCGTAGGAAAAGAGCCGTCTCACACAGCTGCATGCACCCTTGAGCGTTCCCCTGCTCACCTCATGCGATGCGTCGACGATGACCTTGTGCAAAGAGACGGCGATCTCCGCCTCCCGCCTCGTGCGTTTGAATTCCCCGTACTCCGCGGCCTCCGCCGCCGAAAGAAAAGTTCCGTTTTCCATATACGCGCATCTTTCCCGAAAATGCGGGAAATTATTCGTAAACTTACCAAGTTATGACAATGCATTGCCGCTATCATGGAGACATGCTCCTCTCCGTTCAAGGCACGGGTGCCGTCGCGGTGCTCGTCATCCTCTTCATCTGCATCGTCGTCGTCTATGTGGGAAAGCTCGCCTATCTCGGCTATCGCACGCGCGCAAAAAAACTCCCTCCCGAACCGCCCAAGCCTGCCGAGCCCGAGAAGGAGCCCGTCTACTATATCGTGGAGAAAAAGAAAAAGCGCGTGAGATCGGAGTATTCCGAACCCAAGCGCATCTCCTTCAAATGAGCAAATTCAAATGAACAAAGCGAGAAAGACGCACCCGCGCGGGGTGCGTCCTTTTGCATTTTGCCTGTCTCAGTCTTCGTATTTCTCGACGTTTCTTCCCGAATCCCAGAGCCGTTCGAGATAGTAGAAGAGCCGCGACTCCTCGTTGAAGATGTGCACGACGACGTCGCCGTAGTCGAGGACTCCCCAGCGGCCCTCGCGAAGCCCCTCCGTACGGACGGGAGAAAGGCCGTAATTTTTCTTGAGTGCCTCCTCCAGATTGTCGCCGAGCGATTTCACCTGCGTCGAGGACTTCCCGCTCGCAATGACGAAATAGCTGCAGACCACCGTCTGTTCGTCCACGCGGACGATGACGATGTCCTCCGCCTTCTTGTCCGACAGGGCCTTTGCCGCCGCTCTCGCAAGTTCGTAACTTTCCATAAAATTCCCCCTTGTTGAGTTTTTGTATACTATGATCGGGTTTTTGAAGGCTCCTATGTCACGCATAGTACTCTTCAGCCCGCATCATTCCTTGTTTTTTACCCCTCTGATCCAGGCATAAGCCTCTTCGGTAAGGGGATAGACGGGCGTGCCCTTCGACTTCAGATAGTCGATCTGAAGGGCCAAACTTCCCAAAAGACATTCGTCGAGGTCGCGCCAGAACATTCCCCGAAGCTTTTCGACGCCCGCAAATTCCCGCCCGCTCTCGAGCAGGTCCGCAAGGTAGATAAGCTTTTCAAGCTCCCCCATATCCGCCCTTCCGCTCGTGTGGAACCGGATGGCGTTCAAGATCTCCCCGTCTGAAATTTTGAGATAGTTCTCGGCGATATATGCCCCCGTGTATTGGTGCATGACGGGCGCGGGCACCCCCTGGGGAGGGTCAAAGCCGACAAGAAGTTCGTCTCCGAGCGGAACGCCCTTTCCGCAATCGTGGACGGCCGCCGCGATGAGAGCCTTCCTCTCGGGAATGTGCAAACTCCTCGCCCGCGCAGAGGCCATCTTGGCGACGCGCAGGCTGTGCGCCTGCCGCCCCTTGCTCTCCAATGCAAGCGCTGCGGGGATGCAGGGCTCGGTGTAGAGGCCGTTCTTTTTGATATAGCGATAGACGGCGCGGGGAGTGGCTTTCGGGCGAAGGCCGAAAGCGAGCTCGGTGCGCACGGCCGTCGAAGAGACATCCTTCCCAACAAACGGTATCTCGACAAAATCCGCTTTGAAGGTCTCCCGAAAACGGGTATGCGCCTCCCTTGCGATCGCCTGTTCCCTTCCGACGACGGCGAGGGTGGCGTGTTGCAAAATGTCCGTCGGCCGCTTCCAGGTGTAGAAGTCCTCGAGCATGTCCGCGCCGATGAGGAAGAAGCGTTCGGCATCGGGATACTCGTCGGCAAAGTGGCGGCAGGTGAGATAGGTGTAGCTCGTGCCGCCCATCCTCAGTTCGAAATCGCTCACCACCGCCCTTTTCTCCCGGCGGAAGGCAGCGGCGCACATGGAGAGGCGGTGCTCCGCGCTCACGTCCGAGCCCTGCAACTTGTGCGGCGGCAAAAAGGCGGGGACGATAAAGAGCTTCTCGGGATGCAGAAATTTGACCGCCGCCCTTACGAGGCGCACATGTTCTTTGTGGACGGGGTCGAAGCTACCCCCGAAGATGGCGATCTTCATGCAACCATTATACTATATTTTCTGCGCCATTGCAAGTTTAATTTCCCTCATTTTGTCAAAAATCCGCATATGAAAAAACTCTATCCCCCACTTCTTTTAGACGCCCTCTTCTATGCGGCCGCGGCGTGGTTTTTATCCGTCGGGCTCTTGCGCTATTTCCGCGCCGCGACATGGGTGGTCTTTCTCTCGGCGACCCTCATCGCCCTCGCCGTCCTCGGATCAAGTTTTGCGATCGCTTTTCACGGCCATCGCAAAAAAGTGCTTTCGCGGGCGGAGCGGGAAAGACAAGAAAAACTGCTCTTGCACCTCGCCCTCGAAAGGGAAGAGAAGGTTCGGGACGTCCTCCTTTGCGCCTATCTTGCAGACGGAAAAGAGGCGAAAATGGAGGAGGATCTCCTCGTCGTGGAGGGGGAACCGCTCGTTCCCATCTTCACGATGCAGCCCCTCTCGGCGGACACGGCGGCAGGCGCTTTGAAGCGCTTCGGTTCCTCCCCCTTCGTGCTTGCCTGCAACGCCCTCACCGCGGAGGCGGAAAAACTGCTCTCCTCCTTCGGGCGGAAGACGGTGAAGGGCGATGAGATCTTCTCCCTCTTCGAACGGACAGGGACGACGCCCGAAAAGCTCATCTGCGGCGAGATCCCCCGCCCCAAATTCAAGGCGAGGATCAGGCGCGTCTTCTCCAAAAAAAATGCACGCCCGTTCTTCACAGGCGGCATCTTACTTCTCATCATGAGCCTCTTTGCTATCTTCCCCTTGTACTACCTCATCTCGGGAAGCGTCTTGCTCCTTCTCTCCGTGTTCATCCGCATGCTCGGCTATGCCTCATAGAGCCCCTTGATCGCCGCGGGAATGCGGGAAGTGACGTCCGTCGCATCGGGAGAGTATTCCCCCATGTCGCGGGCGGCGATCTCCCCCGCACGGCCGAGGACATAGCATGAAGCAACGGCCGCCTCGAAGGGAGCAAGGCCGCGGGCGACCGTCCCCGCGAGGAAGCCCGAGAGCGCGTCCCCGCTTCCCCCCTTTGCGAGTGCGGGCGAACCCGTCATGTTGACGGCCACCCGTTTGCCGTCGGTGATGACGGTGCGATGATCCTTCAAAACGACGGTCACGCCGTATTCCTCCGCAAAAGTCTTCGCGTAGAGGACGGGGTCAGACAGAATTTCGTAGATCGACCTGCCCGAGATGCGGGAGAACTCCTTGGGGTGCGGAGTGATGACGACGGAACAACTCCTTCCCCGCAAAAGGCCCTGCATCTTTTCGGCGGCAAGCACGTTGAGGGCGTCCGCATCGAGGACGAGGGTGCCGCTCTGATAGGTCTTGAGAAGGGTCTCGAGCGTCTCCCTTGTGGCGGGCGTCATGCCCGCTCCCATGCCGAAGGCGACCGCTCTGTCGGAGAGGGGCTCCCCCGCATAGAACTTCACGATGCAGGCGGGATATTTTGCGGAAAAGACCGTGCGGCGCACTTCGCCTATCTCACGGCTGTCCGTGTGCGGAAGATAGAGCTTTGTGTAGCCTGCGCCCGAGCGAAGGGCCGCGCCGACCGCCATGAGCGGTGCACCGAAGAGCCCCTCCCCCGCAAGAATGGCGACGCTTCCGCAGTCCCCCTTGTTGAGGTTTTCTCTGCGCGGAGGAAAGAGTGCGGCGACATCCCCATCCTCGAAGAGGGCGACGGGGCCGTCCTCAAATTTTTCTTCCAAGGCTTCTCTGTAATTTTTTGCGTATTTCATATTGACCTCTCAAATGTTCAAATCGATCTCTGCAGCGGAGAGGATGCGGACATGCCCCCCCCTCTTTGATCTCCAACCGTCCGTCCTCGAGGACGCGCTCGGCGATGGCGGTATAGCATCTTTCGCCCTCCGTGACACGCACTTCCTTCCCCCAAAAGCGGACAAAGGAGAGATATTCCTGAAGATCGCTTTTCCGCGAAAAATTGTCGATGAGGACGGGGCGGACCTCCTTTGGGCTTAAAGGTTTCCCCGCGGCCTCCGCAAGGGAGATCGCGATCCCGCCGAGGGCGGAGACGTCGTTTGCGACGTTGAGCCCGATCCCGACGATGCTGCAAGAGATCTTCTCCCCGAAAAGGGCATTTTCGATGAGGATGCCTGCAAGTTTTCTCCCCTTTGCGAAGATATCGTTGGGCCACTTGACAGAGGGCTCCGCGCCGAAAAACTTTGCCGTCCTGCAGACGGAGACGGCGGCATGCGCCATGATGCGGAATGCCTCCGAGGCGGGGAAATCTCTGTAAAAGTTCAAAAAGGAGCAATATACGCCCCCCTCTTCCGAGAGGAAGCTCCTGCCCTTCGTCCCCCTTCCAGCCGTCTGACGGACGGCGCAGAGCGCGACATCCTCTCCGAGCGGGAGGAATTTTTTGATGTATTCGTTGGTGGAGGAAGTGCTCTCAAGTAGGATCGTCTTCATCGTGCGCTCCCTTGAGGACATCCCGCAGAACGTCCCGCACCGTATCGCCGTCAAACCCCTTGGAGAGGAGATGGGAATAGGCCTTGCGGTAGGTCTTGGGGTCGGAGGGGTCCTTGCCGCGAAGGTATTTTTCAAGGACGGCCTTCGCGCTCTCTTCCTCCCCTTCAGGCTCCTCGAGGGCGCTTGCGATCTCCTCGTCGCCCACCCCCTTTCTTCGGAGTTCCAATGCGATGAGGCGGGCACCCTTTCGGCTCTTTACGCTCTCATAGTAGCGGGCGGCGTACTCTCTGTCGTCGAGATAACCGTACCCCTTCATCTTATCGATGACAAAGGAGATGATCTCTTCAAGATACCCCTTCCCCCGCAAAAAATCGCGCATCTCTTTTTCCGTCTTCATGGAGTGGGAAATGTGCGTGAGCGCTTTGTCGAAGGCGGTGAGCTTTTCGCTCTCGAACTGCATGCGGGAGAGTTCCTCGGGGGTAATGGCCATCCCCGCCTTGAGGCGGTTCTGCATGACGGTCTCGAGCTTCATGCCGCAAAAAAATCTCCCGTCGATCGCGATGTTCACGCGGGACTTGTCCTTCTTTTGGGGGGTGATGGAAGTGATCTCGGGCACGGGGCTACTCCACGCCGTTTTGCGGCCAAGTGCGGTTGTCTTTGAACCACTGCGTCTCTTTCAGAATGGTGCTGTTGTTGCTTCCCGTGACGATGACGCCGCTTGAGGATGAGGTCACGGTGATGTCGCCGTTCATGGAGGTATAGCCCGACGTCTTCTTGTTTACTTTGTCGATGCCCACGGACATGGTGGTTACGTAGATGTTCTTGGTGTACTTCGCCACGCGGTCGATAAAGGCCTGCGAGGGGAAGGTGTTCTCGTCTGTTTTGGAGTATTCATAGGACCCCGCACAACAGCAGACGCACACGTTCTCGGGCGTGATCTTTTCGAGAAGCACGTCGTTGGAGGAAGTGGGACTTCCGTGGTGGCCTCCCTTGAAGAGCTTCACATGCGGGAAGGTGTTGCTCTCGACAAGGCTCTTCTCCCCCGCCTCTTCGAGATCGCCCGTGAAGAGAAATTTATTTTCCCCATGGGTAAGAAGCAGGCAGACGGAATAGTTGTTCTCATCGGAGGACTTATTCTCGTAGAACTTCTGGTAGAGGATCTCGAAGGAGACGCCCTCGGCAAGCGAATAGCTACGTGCGGCGCCCTTTGTACCGTTCCAACAATCGAGGGCGGTATAGTGCACCGCACCCGAAGTGGTGGAAACTTCCTCGTCGCGGAGCCGTTCATAGTCCTTCGAAATTTGCGAAGTAGTGTTCTTGAGGGCATAGTCGATGATGGTCTTGCACGCGAAATTCGCGAAGATGCCGTCCGTGCCGTCATTTCCCACGAATGCCGCGATGTGGTCCTCGTGGGCGTGCGTTGCGATGACATATTCGAGAACTCCGTCCGTGCAATATTTCTGAATGAAGGGAACGAGGGTCGCCGCGGAGCCGCGCTTGGAACCGGCGTCGATGAGCATTTCGGTGTCCCCCACCTTGATGAGGGTGCAATCCCCCGCATTGCCGTTGCCGAGTTCGGGGAAGCGGATGGTGAGCTCGCCCGAGACGATCTCTCCCTCTTTCTTTTCCTTCTTATAGACAAAGAAATACCAGAATGCCCCCGCGGCGAGCGCGAGGATCAGTACGACCGCGACGGTGATGAATAGTGTCCGCGCGTTCCTCTTTTTTGACTTGTTTTTTGCTCTTTTTCTCGCCATTTACAGTTTTCCTTTCAGCCAGAGCATGCGCCTTGCGGAGGCGACGCCATCCCTTCCGTGCTTGTTTTTTACGGGGGCGAATTCCTCGCTCCGGATAACTTCGAAGGGAAGGCAGGCGCCCGAGAGGCGTACCATGTCCAAGATCAGCGTCTCATATTTGTATCCGTTGGGCTTTTTGGGGTAGACAGTCTGGCCGCCTTCGCCAAGGTAGGGAATGACCTTTTTGACGGCGTGAACGGGGATCTTTGCGGTGGAGATCTCGTCAAGAAGACGGGCGGAGAAGAGATAGTTGAGCGTCATGCCGAAGCGGTAGAGAAGTTCTCTCCCCTCCCCGCGGGCCTTGGCAAGCTCCTCGGGAAGTTCGTAGTACTCGATGACGGAGGGCGTTCCGTCCTCGAGGCAGAGGACGCCGACGCGCTCCTTCCACCTTCTCTTTTTGACATACTTCGCCCCGCAGGGTGCCCCGGAGAGGATGGTCGCCCCGACAAAGGCGGGATCCGCGATCTTCTGGAGGACATTGTCGACGCCGAAGACGTTGTACCACTCCACGTCGGGAAAGTCCTTTGCGATGCCCGCCCTCTTCAAAGAGGAGAACCAGCCGCCGTTCCCGTTCGGGGAGAGGGCGAGCTTGCCCCTCGCCTCCAACAAAATTTTTCCGTCAAAATCGGTGCAGGGATACATCTCCTGCACGAAGAAGCGGACCTGTTCCTCGGGATAGCCGAAATAGCCGTGCTGCCGCAAAAATTCCCGCGTGGCAAAGTCGTTCTTCTCGCTCGTCATGATGAGGAGGGGAACGAACGCCCCGCTTTTTTTGCACACCGAAAGCAGATTTTCGATGAGGAGTTCGAAGATGTAGCGAGGACGGCGCCTGGTGCCCATATTGAAGGTGCCCTTCGGACCGTCGAACCCCAGCCGTGTGCCCTGCCCGCCCGCGAGAAGGACGGCGGCGACTTTCCCCGCACGGATGGCGGATATACCTGCGGCGGTGTATTCGTCCAGTCTCCTTTGAATGGCGTCGGCGGACAGCCCTTCGATGGGCGAGATCTCCCCCTTTTGCGCAAAAATATTCCCATGTGCCTCGCATGCGGTGAGGTCGACAAGCGAGAGCTCGGAAAGATAGGCCTCCCGCTCTTCCTTCGTGAGGCCGTCCGTATTGAGAAGATGCTCCTGCCCAAAGGCCTTGAGCCGCTCTGTGAGGTCCATGGCATCCCCCTTGCGTTGAGTCTATTCATATTATAAAAAAATGCGGCGGGATTGTCAATGCTCCGCCGCAAATTTTCCGCTTTTTCGGTTACGCCTTTTCCCTCTCGCGGTAGTTGACGACGACCTGCGGGAAGGGAATGTTGATCCCGTTTGCATCGAAGAGAAGTTTGATCTCCCGCTTCAGATCTCTTTGGACCTGGAAGAAGTCTCCCTCCTTGCAGTGCGCCCCGAAGAGAAGGTTGACGCTCGAACCGTCGAGGGCGTCCACGCCCAAATATTTCGGATCGTCGAGAATGAGCGGAAGGTGGGAACGGATCTCCCCCTTGCTCTCCTCGAAGATGCGTTCGATGCGCTTTAAGTCCTCGCCGTACTCCACGCCGACGGTGACCGTCGGGAAGGAATTCGCGCGGCTCTGGTTGACGAAGACTTTTATGGTGCTGTTGTTGGCAACGCGGATGTCCCCCGAGGCGTTGATGAGTTTTGTATTGCGGATACCGATCTCCTGTACCTCGCCGCGCCAGCCGTCGATCTGCACGATGTCCCCCACTTGCAGGGTACCGTCACACACGAGAAAGACGCCCGCGACGACGTCGGCGATGAGGCTCTGCATACCGAGGCCTATGATGAGGGTGAGGACGCCCGCCCCTGCGATGAGAGCGGCCACGTTCACGCCCCATGCGGCAAGAATGGCAATGACGCAGACGATCCAGACGACCGCCTTGAAGATACTGTTGACAAGTTTCCCGATGGTGACCCTTCTCGGCGTCCCCCGAAAGATCCTCTTGATGATGGCACATACGATATAGAGGACGAGCAGGGTGAGAAATAAGATCATGATGCTCGTGACAATCTTCGGGACGACGCGAAGGACGCCGTTGAAAAATGCGATGCCCGTATCATGGGTGGCGAACCAACCCGTCTTAGAACGCAGTTCTCTATAGAACACGAACCCGAGGATGGTCACGACTGCAAAGATGCCGAGAAAGACGAGCCCGACGATCGTGGACTTCTTGAGTTTCCCCTTTTTCAGCTGTTCGAAAACTTCTTTGGGAGAGTTGTTGTTTTCTTCTTCCATAATATGCCTCCCGTGGCTTCTTGCAACATTATAGAAAATGTTCGCGGCATTGTCAAGCGATGCACAAAAATATTCGGGAAATATGGCAAAGCAAACCCCCTCCTTGGTGGGGTGGGCCAGCCCTCATTCCGAGCGAAGCGAGGAAATCCCCTCTCAATGTGCTTTGGTGCGTTTGAGGGGGTCTCCTCCGCCGCGCCGCCCAAAAGGCGGCGCGGCGTCGAGATGAGGAGATAAAACACGCGGCGTCGAGATGAGGAGGTAAAACACGCGGCGTCGAAGCGAGGAGAAACAAGGATGACGCGGTTGGACCCCCACCTGTCGCTAAAGCGACACCCTCCCCCTCGCTGACGAGGGGGAGGGCTTGATTTTTGCGGACTTCGTAGTTCGGGATCCTTCGACAAGCTCAGGATGACGCGGTAATCATCCTCGGACATGGTATGGCGGTTTTCTGTCAGATGGGTCTACAAAAGGATGCAGATGACGCCGCCCTTGCCCTCGTTGACGATGCGGGTGACCGTCTTGCGCATCTTGCGCTGGACCCCCTCCCCCATCGAGCGGTTCTTGACGGTGAGCTCCTCGCCGAGCATCTCCTTCAGGGTCCTGCCGAACATGCTCGTGTTCCACGCCTTCTCGGGGTCCCCTTTGAGATCCTCGTTGATCTTCTTCACGAAGGCCTCGCTCTGTTCGAGGGTGCCGACGGCGGGACGCACTTCCCCGCAGAGGTCGACGCGGATGATGTGGTAGCTGGGCGCCTCCGCCTGCAAGTTGACACCCACCCGCTTGCTCTTTTTGACGAGGCGGGGCTCGGAGAGGTTCATCTCCACCGTGTCGGGCGGGACAATGCCGTAGCCGTATTCCTTGGCGTCCGCAAACGCCTTGCCCACGCGCTCATACACCTTTTTGGCCTCGGTAAGGGAGAGGACGAAGTTCATGAGGGCACATTCATCGGAGAGGTCCTCGCCGCACCGCTCGCCAAGTACACGATAGAATACGCCCTCCCGTGCCTCGATGCGGCACTGTGCGGTGCCCGTGGCGGCATCCACTTTGATGGAGACGGGCGGGGTCAGATTTTCACTCTCCGTAAAGAGGGTGTCGAGGAGGGCGCAGTCGCTCATCTTGCAAATTTTCGGGGCGACGCTTCTTACCCCCTCCAAAAGTTCGCCGACGATGGGCGTATCCGCATCGAGGACACGCATCCATTCGGGGATATCGATGTCGATGGAGACGACGGGGAATTCATAGAGGATGCGCTCCAAGACGGATGCGGCCATCCCGGCGTCCATCTGCTCGGCATTTGCCGCGATGACGGGCGTCGCATACTTCTCTTCGAGGGCGGCGCGGAGCTCTTCGGAGGCAGCGGGGTCCTTGCAGTTCAAAAAAATGACAAAGGGCTTTTGCGCCAAACGAAGCTCTTCGAACGCCTTCTCCTCGGCCGCCTCGTATGCGCTGCGCGGGATGCCCGTCACCGAGCCGTCCGTCGTCACGAGGATGTCGATGGTCGAGTGGTCGCGTGCGACCCTCCTCGTCCCCTCCTCCGCGGCCTCCTCGAAGGGAATGGGGCCGTCGTTCCAAGGGGTCTTGACGAGGCGGGGCGCCCCCTCCTCTTCAAACCCCACCGCCCCTTCGACGGGATAGCCGACACAATCGATGAGGCGCACGCGGGCGACGGCGTTGCCCACGGCGATCTCCGCCGCCTGTTCGGGGACAAATTTCGGCTCCGTCGTCATGACCGTCCTGCCCGCCGCCGACTGCGGCAGTTCATCGATGGAACGCTGACGCTTGGAACCGTCGATCCCCGGCAGTACGAGTTCCTCCATAAATTTTTTGATGAACGTGGATTTGCCCGTGCGTACCGGCCCGACGACTCCGATAAAGATATCTCCGCCCGTACGCCCCGCCACGTCCTCGTAAACACCGAAAGATTTCATGATTGCCTCCGCGAAATTCTTGCTATGTTACGATATGACGGCACGGGCAAAGTTATGACAAGAAATAAGCCGCCCCTTTGCACACCTCTCTTTGAGATCCAAAATCAAAATAAGGAATGCCGCTCAAAGAGGGAACCTTAAAATTTTTATATCGATGATTGAAAATCATTGACTTCAATTCAATGAATGTGGTAGAATAAAATCGAAGAACCAAAAAGGAGACTGCTATATGAACGATTTTGTTTTTCAAAACACCACAAAGGTTCATTTCGGAAAAGACCAACTGAAAAATCTCGGTGCAGAATAGACTGCACAAAGGCGATCGCCGCGGCAACTTATTACGACGGCGACGCTTGGGATCTGGTAAAAGGTACGGGACATTGCACGGATTCAAACCGCTTACGCCTAAAGACGTGGAAGCGATTTTCAGAATGTGTCTATGATCCCATAGCCGAAAAATGTAAAATAAAAATCGGAGGTAATATACAATGATCGAACAAGCTCTTGTAAGACACAACTTAACTCTCCGTGTTAAGATCACGGTAAAAACGCTCATTTCGCTCGGAATGATCGCGCTTGCGGTAATTCTTCCGCAACTTATCCATCTCGCCCTTGGCGCACCCGGCGGCGTAAAATGGCTGCCCATGTATCTGCCTGTCCTGCTCGGCGGGTGTCTCCTCGGCTGGAAATGGGGTTTGGGCGTGGGGATCCTCTCCCCCCTCATCAGCTTTGCGATAACTGCCCTTGCTGGCGATCCCATGCCTGCCGCAACCCGACTGCCCTATATGATCGTCGAACTTGCGGTCTTTGCGGCGGTCTCGGGACTTTTTTCGCAAAGGATCGCCAAAAACGGCTGGATGGCGTTCCCCGCGGTACTCCTTGCCGAGGTCGCGGGCAGGCTCACCTTCCTCGCCATTGCCGCCATTTTCCAAAGCGTTTCTCCCCTCTCGGCAGAGGTGGTCTGGTCGCAGATACAGACGGGACTTTTAGGCATGGTTTTACAAGCCGTGATCGTACCCTTCATTGTGATGGGAGTGCGCCTGCTTCTCATAAAAGATAAGGAATGATCGGACATGTCTGAAAAAATGACGAACAGAAAGCTTGCCGCCTTGGAGACAAAGAGGAAGCTGTTGGAGACGGCAAAGGTCATCATCCGCGAAAAGGGACTTGTGAATACTTCCATCGAAGAGATCACAAAGGCGTGCGGCGTTTCAAACGGGACATTTTATACCTATTTCAAGCGCAAGGAAGATGTGGTATTTGCGATAAGCCACGATATGTTCCGTGAGATCTATGACAAGGCGCAAAGTTACGACGGATCGTTTATGGACCGGCTGGCTTTTTACATGGTAACTTTTTCGGGACATATCGAACGGGACGGGCTCAAGCTCTGCCAGGAATGGGTACGCAATACCGTGGACCCCGATCTCGTGGGCAGCCCCTACGACAGAGAGAAACTCCGCATGGACAACGATTCCATGAAGGGAATGATAAGAATGGGCGTAAAGCAAGGCGAACTGAAAGAAGATACGCCGATAGACGCACTCGCCAATGCTTTGACGGACATCATTTACGGAGAAATGCTCTGTTGGGATATGGCGGGCGGTTCATACAGTTTCGAGGAGCGCACAAAAACGTTTTGTAAGATGTTTTTGCCCGCAATAATGAAGCCTTACCTGAATGGCAATTTCAAATAAAAAAAGGAAAAGAAGCTATGAGTGAAATCAAAAAATTGGGATTTAGCCTCATGCGACTGCCGCAAAGAAGCGCGGACGGGGCCGATATCGACATGGAACAATTCAAGAAAATGGTAGATCCGCCTACGATCTTACCTTTGAAACGGGCGATTACTCCAAAGAGAACACAGTTTGAAAACAGCTTTCAATCCTATATGAATTGAGTGGTTTTATGAGCAAATCACTGTAATGACCATCTGAAAAGGCGAGGAAGTATCCTCGCCTTTTGTGATTTCATCGACACCCGCTTTTCGCGGCGGGAAGTCGTATCCTTCAATTCTTGTGTGCGTCGGGGTCGGGGTCGCCCTCGGGCGCGGACGCCATATAGTCCTGTAATTGTAAAAAGTAAGGGTCCTCGGAGAAGTCGCGCGGGCGGGTGTATTCCCCTCCCAATGCCTCAATGGCGAACTTGAGTTCCCGATATTCGAGATAATTGATGTCCTCCCTGTCGATGACGGCAAGAAGATCGTCAAGGGCGCGGGGGTCGCCGTAGGCTGCAAGTTGCCCCGCGCGGACGGGAAGCTCGCCGTCGCTCTCGCGGAAGGCGGTAAGAAGCATTTCGAACACATCGTCCGAGGGCTGCTTCACACGGGACAAAATGTCGAGCATGAGATCTTTGCGCACCCCCTTTCTGCAGAGTTCAAGCGCCCGCTCCTTGACGGCGTCGGCATTTTCTTTGAGTGCGTCGCAGACGGCCTCCGCGACGCCCTCGTCCGTCTCTTCCCTTTCAAGAAGAGCAAAGTATGCATCGAAGGCCTCCTCGTTCGCGCCGAGAAGATTGACGGCTAAAGTGAGAACGGCGGGATCGTCTCCTTCGAGGAGGGAGAGAAGCGCAGCGGGCGAACGGGAGCCGAGCTCACGGCACAAAAAGTCGGAGACAGGCACCCCCTCCTCCTTATGGCGTTTCAGAAGAGAGATGAGCTCTCCGTCCGTCATGGCGGCAAAGTAGCCCTTCGGCGTATTCTTTGCGCGCGGGATATAGGTGTCGCCGAATTCAAGATAGAGCCTGGGGATGATCTCCTCCCACTCCTCCTCCGTGTGTTTGCCGCGTTTTCGCCGCATGTACTCTGTAAGTTTTTCCTCGAACAGTCCGTCGAAATCAATGAGTTTGCCCATAAGATACCTACATCATAAAATCGAGAATGTGTTCCGCCGTCACCTTGTCCGCATCGAACATCTTGCAGACTTCGGCAAAGGAGCGTTCCCCCTTGCGCATGCGCGCCTCACGGTAGATGGCTGCGGCGAGGGCGTTCCGCTCATCGAAAAGCTCCCATGCCTCCGCCTCGGAGAGGGCAAAGTAAAGGTCCTCCCCCGCGGCACAGATCTTGCGCTCGTATTCTTCGCCGAGCATGGCGTATTTGGAATAGACGTCCGCGAAGGCCTCCATGAAGGCGCCGCCCTTTCTCTTCCCGATCTCGATCTCGTGCATGAAAAATTCCTTATAGAGATCGCAGATGACGACGCCGAAGGAGTTGTCCTCGTTGCGGCAGACGAGGTCGTGCAGAATGGAGAACTTGACGATCTCATCCCCGTTATAATCCAGAAGGACGGAGCGGATGAGGGCATCCGCACGGAAGCGCACGGCGACCTTTGCGGCGAGAAGCTGCAATTTTCCGTCCCTTCCCTCCATTTCGTCGAAGGCGAGGCGGAAATTCTCCTTGAACTCCTCGCCCTTTGCGGCCTCTTCGCCCTCCTTTCCTTCCATGGCGTTGAGCTCCAGAAAGTAGGCGGCGACGTTCCTGTACTTCTTCTCGGGCAGACGGTAGAAATAGTTGATCTTCACCTCCCCGCCCTCGTCGCGCACAAGGCGCATGCTCTCGAGAAAGTAGCGGGCGACGGCCTTCCTCGGAAAGAGCAGGGTGAGAAGCTCCAAAGAGCTGATTGCGGCGTCAACATCGCCGACATGGTATGCCGCAACGGCGTGGAACCACAGCACATTCTCATCGTAGGGAAGCCGAATTTTCAGGATCTCGAGCTTCTCCTTTGCGGAGGCGTCGAGCCCCGTTTCGCAAAGTGCCGTCGCGATGCGGTAGAGATCGTCGGTGGAGTCCGTCTCGAGGCGGGCGAGCCGCTTTGCGATCTCCTTTGCCTCCTCCGGCCGCTCCTCGGCACCGAGCACGGCGCAGTAGGTGGTGAGCACCTGCACGTTTTCGGGAAATCTTACGGCGAGGTCCTTGCAGGCCTCCTCCGCCCCCTTCTCGTCCCCCGACATGAGGGTGCACATCGCGGCAAGCCCCTGTGCAGACGGATATTCTCTGCACCCCTCGTCCACCTCCGAAAAGGCGCGTTTTGCCGCCTCGAGGTCCCCGCTGCGCAGATAGGCGAGCCCCTCTGCGATCGCCTCGGGATCGGAGAGCGTCTCCCCCTCCATATGCACGAGCCTGAGACGGGGCTTCGCCTCATGCGGACGGAAGATGTCCTCGAATTCTTCCTCGTCGGCTCCGTCCGAAGAGAGGGCGTGATGATAGAAGATGCCCGACTGCAGTTCGTTTCCCATGTTCATGAAGCAGACGGCGAGTCCCTCGTACCCCTCTGCAAAATCCGCTTCGTTGCAGGTATCGAGGAAACGGAACCATGCGTCGGCGGCGAGCGGCCAGAGCTCGAGCGCCTCATAGACATCGGCATAGGCGGCATAGCCGTCCGCGAGGGGATCGTTCATCTCCTCGCGCTTATTGAGAATTTTGAGCGCGCCGAAATAGTCCCCCTCGTCAAAGCGCTTTTCCGCACTTTCGAGCAGAAACTCATCGTCAAATCGAAGTCGGCTCGTGTTACTTTTCATGCTTCCCCTCTTTGGAAAAGATGGTATCGACATCCTCTTTGGTGAAATCGTATTCCGTGTTGCAGTAGTGGCAATAGACGGAGAGCTTGCCCCGTTCTTTGATGATATCTTCCGCTTCATGCCTCCCGAGGGAGAGAATGAGGGAGGAGATGCGTCTGCGGGAACAGTGGCACTTGAAACGGGGTTCGCGCACCTCTATGGGCGTCTCGGGAGAGAGCCCTGCGAGAATGCTTTCCGCCCCCTCCTCTTCGATGAGGGCGGAGATATTCGAATAGTTTCCGATCGCCCCCTCGATGAAGGAGAGGCACTCCTCCGAAGCTCCGGGAAGGGGTTGGAAGAAGATGCCGCCTGCGCCGAGACATTTCCCGTCCGTCCCGATCCTGACGCCGAGGGCAAGGGCGGTCGGACGCTGTTCGCTCGAGAGAAAATAGGCGGAAAAGTCCTCCGCGATCTCCCCCGTAAGGAGCGCGCTCGTCCCCACGAAGGGGATGCCGTCGCCGTCGTCGCGGATGACGGTGAGCGTGCCGTGTCTTCCCACAAAGCCGCCCACATCGAGCTTATGGTCCTTCCTCGGCGGAAGGGAAGCATCGGGATGTTCGACAAACCCGCGGAGGCGGAGCGCACCGTCTCCCACGGCGCAGATCTTCCCCCCGACACCGTCCCCGTCGATGGTGACGGAGAGCGAACTTTTTTCCTCTTTGAGCCAGCTACAGAGGTACGCAGTCGCAGACATGGTACGCCCCAATGCCGCCGCGGCAACGGGAGAGAGGTGGTGACGGCGGATGGCTTCGTTGACCACCGCAGTCATATCACACACGGCAAGGGAGACTTCCCCGCCGCAGATGAGCGTCTTTAAGAGCTTGCCTTTTTTCTGCATATGAAATTCAACCTGTCGGAATTTTGCTTCTCTTCGCCGAGGTGCCCCTCAACGAGAAGGAGCTCGAAGCCCGCCCTTTCGAGCGCAGAGACGATCGCCTCCTCTTCGTGGATATATTGCGTGTGTTTCTCGTCGAAGCGGGCAAAGCGGCCGTCCCTTTCCTTTTCGAAGATGGTCACGTCCAGCTCCACGCGGTCCCCGAAGAGTTTGGAAAAACAAAGATAGGTCACATCGTCGCGGTCATCGGCGAACATATTATTTGCAACTTTCTCCCTTAGCTTGCGCGGAGAGCTCACATCGAACCAGAAGATGCCGTTCTCTTTCAGCGCGGCCGCCGCATGCGAAAAGGCGGACGAAAGTGCTGCGGTCGGCATATAATTATAACAGTCGTTGGGAGAGAGGATGAAGTCGTACTTTTCAAGGGAGCGGAAGGTGCGGGCGTCCGCTTGGAAAAATTGTATCCCGAGCCCCTCTTTTCGGGCGAGCTCCTCCCCCTTTGTGAGCATGGGGGCGGAGACGTCCATCCCAGACATGGTATAGCCCTCCTTCGTGAGAGCGCGGGAAAATGCCCCGCTGCCGCAGCCGAGTTCCAGCCCCTTTCTCCCCGCGCCGAGGCGGGCGAGCCCTTCAATAAAATACTGCGACCATTTCGGATAGTCGCAGTCGTCGTTCAAGGTTTCGAACCACTCGGCAAGATCGTCGTAGGCGCGCGGCATATCGGATGCCCTCATTTCTTACCGCCCGTCAGAAGTTTGGGCGGCTTGGGCGACTTCTTCTTGCCCTTATTCTTCTTTGCTTTTGCGAGCTCCGCCTCGCGGATGGCGCGTTCGCGTTCCTCGAAGAGGCGGTTATATTCCACATATTGGGGGTCGTTTTTGTGCGCCTCGACATATTCATCGATCTCCCGCTGCATGTTCGTGCGGCTGTCGCGGAGCTTTTTGAGATCCTCGCGGGAGAACTTTTCGGGGAGGCGGTACAGCCCTGCACCGTCGTCGAGCGGGCGGAGCGGCCTTGAGGCAAGGTCGGACTTCCCGTGCGAGAAGATGAGACGCTGGACATCTTCGCGGGCCTCGGAGCTGTCGCGCGGAGCGGCCTTCGTCTCCTCCTTCGCGGCGGGGACTTCGGGCGGGCTGACGAATTTATCGAATGCCCAATCCGCATAGTCCATCCAGATGAGACAGGGATAAGTGAAGCCGAACAGGATAAAGATGAACAGCCCTATGAGGCCGAAAAATCCCGATGTGAACAGAAGGAGAAAGAGCGGCCAAAGGGCGACGGCGGCAAAAAGAAGGGTCTGCGGGAAGGTCCCGAACGTCATCATAAAGGCGTTCTTGAAGAGTGCCCAAGGGCCGAGTTTATAACTTGTCCCGATGGCGATCATCCAAAGAGAGATGAGGGCAAAGAGCCCGACAAGGATGTATCCTATCACTTCCGAGGCGATGAGCCAGCCCGCCGTGGGGAGACCCTTTGCCACATAATAACTCGCCATATTCCCCGTATAGCGGGCGAGGAAGAGGATGACTGCGAAGATGAGCGAGGCTTCGATCACGCTCCAGATGCCACGCTTTATCCCGCGGAGGAAGTCCTTGAAGATGAAGATGCCGTCTGTGCGGATGAGGTTTCTCGTGAGGTATGCCCCGCCCGCGATCCCGATGCCGCCAATGATGAGGCTGGGAATGAGGAGGGCGAAAAAGATGAGGTCGGAGCGGAGGATCATGTATTCATACACCCCCGTCACGTCGGGCACAATGGGATAGCCCACGCCGAGCCCGGAGCCCCAAGGGCCTACCGTCTGCTGGCCGCCGATGCTGATCTTCCTGTAAAAAAGCACGACAAAGAACGGGAGGAAGAAGAGGAACATGAGAAAATTGACAAGAATGAGCCTTCCGAATCTCCCCTTGAAGGTCTCCCAAAAGAGACGCACCCTTCCCGTTGTATGCACGACGCGCTCGATGTCGCCGCTATATTCCTTCCCGACCAGTTGGCGCGAGACATAGCCCCTGCGTTTTTCTGCCATAGTTTACTCCGCGATAAGCCGAATTTCGGGTAGTGCTTCTACCCCTATTTGCCATTATAGCACACGGAGAATTTTTTTTCAATGAAAAAACGGGTGAAAATGATTGATTTTTCTGATATGCTATGGTAAAATCATCTTGCTAAAAAGAGGAGCGGCCGAACATGAGTACCGCACGGGAGGGAGCTGCAGGAGGTCCCGTCGAGCGTGCGGGAAAGGGTATCCCCGCCGAAATGCGCCCATTCCCTGCACGGCGCGTTGGGTCTGCGGGAGAATACCCGTCTTCCTGTCACCTATGGGTGATGCGCTTTTTCGGCAAACTTTCCGAGACGGCGCGGCCGCCTCGTTTTTATTTGGAGAACGCCATGCAAACTAAAAAATATCGCGTCGGGATCGTCGGCTCGACGGGCACCGTCGGACAAAAATTCGTCACCCTCTTGGAGGGGCATCCGTGGTTTGAGCCCGTCGTCCTTCTCGCAAGCGAAAAGAATGCGGGAAAACGCTATGCGGACGCAATGGAGGGCCGCTGGGCACAGACTTCCCCCATTCCCGCCTATGCACGGGACATGGTCCTCGAGGATGGGGAAAAAATCGCCGCACTCGAGGGAAGGGTGGACTTTGTCTTCTGCGCCGTCAACATGGACAAGAGCGCGACGGCCGCACTCGAAGAAGCGTATGCCCGCCATGAGATCCCCGTCGTCTCCAACAATTCCGCACACCGGTTTACGCCCGACGTGCCCATGATCATTCCCGAAATCAACCCCGAGCACCTCGCCGTCATCCCCTCGCAGCGGAAGCGGCTTGGCACCAAGCGGGGATTTATCGCCGTCAAGAGCAACTGCTCGCTACAATCCTATGTTCCCCTTCTGCACCCCCTGCAGAAGTTCGGGCTCGAGAAGGTGGCCGTCTGCACCTATCAGGCGATCTCCGGGGCGGGCAGGACCTTCGAGACGATGCCCGAGATCTTGGACAGCCTCATCCCCTACATCGGCGGCGAAGAGGAAAAGAGCGAGAAGGAGCCCCTGAAGGTCTGGGGCAAGGTGGAAGGCGGGGCGATCGTCGAGGCAAAGAGCCCGCTTATCACGGCGCAATGCGTGCGTGTGCCCGTCTCGGACGGCCACACGGCGGCGGTGTTTGTCTCCTTCCGCAATGCGCCGACAAGAGAGGAGATCCTGTCCGCATGGAAAAATTTCCAAGGGGAACCCCAGCACCTCGCCCTCCCCTCTGCGCCCAAAGAATTTTTGCACTATTTCGAGGAAGAGGACCGGCCGCAGCCGAGGCTCGACAGGATGCGTGAGGGCGGCATGGCGGTGACGGCGGGAAGGCTTCGAAGGGACGCCGTCTTCGATTGGAAATTTGTGGGACTTTCGCACAACACCCTGCGGGGTGCGGCGGGCGGAGGAGTTCTCCTTGCCGAACTTCTCGCCGCAAAGGGTTACTTCGATTGAGCAAATGAGAGGCGGCCGGCATACTATTAGATGAGGAGAACGATATGACAGGATTTTTGCATGGATGCGTCACCGCAATGGTGACCCCCTTCACCCGCTACGGGATAAACAAAGAGTGCCTCGGCGAGATGATCGACCGACAGATCGAGAGCGGCGTCAAGGCCCTCTGTTTCCTCGGGACGACGGGCGAGCCCGCTACCATGTCCGAGAGAGAACGTTCAGATACGCTCTCCTTTGCCATAAAAAAAGTGGCGGGAAGGGCGAAGGTCATCGTGGGGACGGGGAGCAATTCCACGGCCCAAGCCGCGCTCAATTCCCGCCGTGCGGCCGAGATAGGCGCGGACGGCGTGCTCGTCATAACCCCCTATTATAATAAGTGTACGCAGGCGGGCCTTGTTTCCCACTACGAAAGGGTGTGCGAGGCGGCCGGGATCCCCGTCATCGCCTATCATGTGCCCTCGCGTACGGGCGTTACGATGCTCCCCGAGACAGCGGAAAAACTCGCCCTTCTTCCCAACTTTGCGGGCATCAAGGAGGCGAGCGGCGACATGGCTTTAACATTGGATATCCTGCGCCGTGTCCGCGGAAAATGCGACGTCTATTCGGGGGAAGATCTTCTCAACTTCCCCATCCTCTGCGCGGGCGGGGCGGGGGTCTTTTCCGTCCTCTCCAACGTTGTGCCGAGGGAGGTCTGCGCACTCGTCAAGGCGGTCGACGAGCACAAGCTCTACACCGCCAACAGGCTTGCCGACAGGCTGTTCCCGCTCACCAAGGCGCTCTTTTCGGAGGTCAATCCCATTCCCGTCAAGGAGGCGATGAATCTCCTCGGTTTCAACGCGGGCGTGCCGCGCGCCCCCCTTACCCCTTTGGAGGAGGAACACCGCGAACTTTTGAAAGCGGAAATGATAAAATTCGGACTCGAGGTGAAGGCATGAAACTCATCCTGTGCGGCGCGTGCGGGCGAATGGGTAGCGAGGTGACAAAGCTCTGCGCAGAGCGGGGCGTTGAGATCGTCTGCGGCGTCGACCTTGTGAAAAAACAGCTGCCATATCCCCTCTTTTCCACCTTTCGGGAGGTGAAGGAGGAGGCGGACGTCATCGTGGATTTCTCCTCGGCGGCGGGGCTTGAGGAACGGCTCATGTTTGCAAAAGAGCAACGCCTTCCCATTGTGCTCGCCGCGACGGGGTATTCGGAAGCGGACGAAGAACTTATAAAAATATTCTCTGGGCGCATCCCAATCTTCAAGACGGGAAATCTCTCTATCGGCGTCAACCTTTTGGAACTCCTCGTGAAGAGGGCTGCGGCAGTGCTCGGCGAGGACTTTGACATCGAGATCGTCGAGCGGCATCACGGCCAAAAAAAGGACGCCCCCTCGGGCACAGCGCTCATGCTCGCAAGGGCCGCCGAAGAGGCGCGCGGGAGCGATTTCGAACGGGTCTATGGCCGACATGGTATGGTCGGAGCTCGCCGAAAAGGCGAAATCGGCATCCATTCTGTACGGGGCGGGAACGTCGTCGGGGAGCATGAAGTCGGCTTCTACGGCGAGGATGAGATCGTCACTCTCTCCCACTCCGCAAGGAGCAGAAGGGTGTTCGCCATCGGGGCCGTTCGCGCGGCAGAGTGGCTCATGCAAAGAGAGGCGGGGCTGTATGGCATGAACGACCTTCTCCGAGAGATCGCCATGGAACCTTAAGGAAAATTCTTTTTCGAAATTTACAAAATCCGCGCATTATCGCTTGACGAAATCCGCGGATTTTACTATACTGTTTAAGAAGTTGGTCGGTTATAATTTTGCTGGTGTAGCTCAGCAGGTAGAGCGCGTCCTTGGTAAGGACGAGGTCGGCGGTCCGAGTCCGCTCACCAGCTCCAAAGAAGGGAGGTCGATGACCTCCCTTTCTTCATGGCGTCATTCTGAGGAGCGAAGCGATCGAAGAATCCCCTGATACGCAGTCCGTGTTTTCATTGGGGGGATCCTTCGAAGACGACCCTTATGGACTGCGTATAGCCGCGTCGCCTCAGGATGACGCGGAAACATGCGACGAGACGAGGTCGGCGGTCAAAGGCAACCCCACCTCTGTCACGCTTACGCGTGACAGCTCCTCCCCAAGGAGGAGCTGACCCCCACCTGTCTCACTACGTTCGACACCCGCCCCCGTAATCAGGGGCAGGTAAATATAGGTGATGTTTCGACTTCGCTCAACATGACGATTAAAGAATGCGCCCCACCCCCCTACCCCCCCTCCCACGGAGGGGGCATGTGAGAGAATGAATTGAGAATGAAGGGCCCAAAGGAAGGGGAGAGGCAAATGCCTCTCCCCTTCCTTTGGAGGTTTTTTCTCTGCGCGGGGCTTTTCGCCCTGTGCTTTTGTTTTATAAGTCGCCAACTATTTATGGCTGTGTGAATTCTTCCTGCTTCCGCCATTCGTAATAGCATCTTAGTATATAAGTAAGATTAGTGCTAGCAGTTCTTTCGCTTACTTCGTGTTTATTAGTTCCCGCAAAAGAAATCTTAAACATCTGCTCATCCGGCTTTATGTAATATGACCAACTATTGGTACCGTTTGATGCCTGTTGTTGAGAATCCTTTCCATCAAGTGCGCCATCTTTGCTCGTTTGATAATCCAAAGTATAACTCGGAGTATCAGCAGACATAATCCTTCCATTTTCTTTGGTTAATGTCACCGTCAATACGACTTTCTCCTTCCAAACAGCGGTAATCGTTACCGCATCGTCAGAACTGTCCAAAACGTGGTCGGCTGTAATCGTAACTACTGCGCCGAGTTCATAGAGCGATTCATCGTTCGGCAGTTTCCAACCCGCAAAGTACCACTGCTTTTTCACGTCGTAATCGTGCTTATTCACGCCGTTTGTGTCATAGGCGGGAAGGGTGATGGTTTCGCCGACCCTTGCACTTGCCGTTTCTGTGCAAGTAAGATCGCCGTACTTCTCGGAGACATTATAGTTGAAGTTATACACGGTGTCTTTGTGGAATTTCGCGTAGAGTGTGATGGTGCTGGTCGCTTCGTCGATGTATTGCTTTGCGTTATCCTTGTCGATCTTCGTGACTTCTGTTCCGTCCGTAGTAAACCAACCGTCGAAGGCATAACCGCTATAGCTGGCTTCCTTCAATGTTATCTCTACGCCATCTTTCCAAACTTTGTCGTTGGGATTGGTAAATTCCGCTCCATCAAGTCCTTGCGACTCGTAGACGATCGTATACTCGATTACCTTCCAACCCGCATATACATCGAGCGTTTTATTCGGTTCCGCCGGCCATTTATCGAAGAGCTTCTCGCACGCGTCGTCGAAATACCAACCCACAAAGTCATAGTAATCACGAGAAACGTTATGCTCAAGCGAAGTCACTTCGTATGTCGTGTTGGTAAAGTGCGCGGTGTAGGGCACTTCGTCCACGGTCTCCGTTCCGTCGTTATAGTGGAATTTTATCGTGTAGTTGAAGGTCTTCTCGACGTAGGTCACCTCAACCGTGATGACGTTGCCGCTCTTTGTAACGGAATAGCTTGCCGTGTAGCCCTCTCTTTCGGGAAGGGCGAAGGTGTTGGAGCCTGTAAGCTTCACCGTGTGGGCCGCGGTCTCCGCACCGTTTTCCGTAAACCTGATGACGGTATCGTAGGGAAGTTCGCAATCCAACGTGAATTTCCCTTCGGACTGCTGCCAGGCGCGCCCATCGTTCGGCTTCTCTACGACGGTAAAGACAACCTCCTGCAAAATGGCTTCGTAGACTGCTGTGAAGGTTACCTTGCCTGCTGCGTTCTCGGTGAGGTGCCACTTGCCCGTGTAACCTTCGGCATGCGCGCCCGAATAGACCATTGCGGGTACAGCGAAGATGTTGTTTTCGAGCCCTACCGTATAATTTGCAATGGTCGCGCCGTCGGCGACAAAGAAGATCTGCGTGCCATAAGCAAGTTCTTTCGTGCTTTGCAGATAGCTCTTTGCCGCATCATCGCAGTCGTCGAGGTCGTTGAACTCCACGGGGTAGAGATTGGGCTTGTATGCGGCTCTGATTTCGGTCGCGCCCGTGATCTTCTCGTTGCCCGTGATCTCCACGCCATTGATCGTCCAATATCCCGTGTAGCCCTCTTTCTTGGGAATTTCTACGCCGCTGAAGCTATGCAATGTGCTACCTTCGAGGACATCCCGCGTATAGACGGCGTTATCGTATTCGTCGCGATCGTAATCGAGGCGAACGGCTTCTTTTTTCAGCTCATTCCCGTTTTCGTCAAGGACGCGAACATCGTAGGTGTGGAAGGAAACGATCGAAGTCCAAGTGGTCGTTGCAGCGACGGTCCCGTCCTTCATGGTAAATTTGACAGTAATGATCACTCCTCCGTGCATGGAACTATCTTGCCATGTTACGGCGTTGAATGACATCATTCCTGTTTTAAGGAATGAACCGCCTTCGCCGCGATCGATGTTAAATACAGCTCCACTTTGCAAAGTATCCTCTGTCCAATTACCACCCATTCCCAAAAACTCTGCTGTGCGTCCGCAGATTTTGAAAATGCCCGTCATGGGATTGGTCATGCCTGTCTTTTCATAGATCTCTGCGCTCTTGCCGCCCGGATATACTTCGCCGCCTTGCGCATTGCCGCCGATGTCGTATGTGCTATTCTTATCGACCAATGTCGTAATGGAGACTTTGATATCGGTGACCCACAGGGCAAAGAGTTTGACGGTAGCCTGTTTCTTATTGTCGTGATTGCGGAACACTCCCACATCGGTAACCTTGCGCCAACCCTTCTCGGGGTCGTTATACCACCAACCGATCTGCTGGATCTCTTTTTCGTTGGGGGTGATAGTTTCGCCCGAGATGTCGTAGTCCCCTTCCATCTTCATGAGAGACTTGTAGTAGCCGTCGACGTCGTGCCCCGTCTTGTCTGCAAAGTCTACGTCGCTGTAGAGATGTACTTCGACGGAATTATCTTCCCAATAGACATAGAGGACATTCTGCTCTTCGAGGGTGGAGCCGTCCCCCACATTGAAGTGGAAGATATCGCGGATCATATCGTCGTCGATCAGGTTATCATCGATCTTAGTCCCCTGTCCGAACCGCTCGGTGTAATAGCCCTTGAAATCATAGCCATAAACATTTTCACTCACGCCGAGGGTGAGCGGGTGCGGCGTCGAGCCATAGACGTATTCATAGGTCTTCTTCCAATAGGAACTGCCCTGCACGCCTTCGGAATCGAATTCCCCTTTCACCTCGGTATATCCCGCGATCGCATAGAGGCTGTATTCGGTGATATAGTAGTGGATACCCGTGTAGACGGCGTAGATCGTATCTTCGCCCGACACGGTGTAATCGGCGGGGATATCCCATGCGCCCGTGTAGCCGTCTTTTTGCGGAACTTCGGGAAGATTGGCGAGCACGTCATCGTATTTGAAGTTCTTAACAGCGATCTCTTGCTCAACGCCTGTCGTGCTGTCCGCCGCCTTTACGACAAAGCGGATATCGAAACCGATAATATCCCATACGGCATAGATTTCACGGTTTTCAGCGATCGCAGGTAATTGCGTGAAATGCGTCCCCGTATCTTCTGCTGTGAGAGACCAACCGTTGAGGATAAAACCATCTGCGCGAATATTGACGGGAAGATCGGTCTGTGTGTTATACACATAGTCGATCGTTTTCTCATATTTACCGTCTGCACGAGGTGTGAAACCGTCGATGGCATATTCGCTCACGAGCGTGATCTGATAGGTGTTCGGCGTATATTTCGCGTGAATGGTCATATTCCCCGTGAAGCTGCTCACCGTAACGTCCCATCCCGCAAAAGTATAGCCCGTGCGGGTGGGCGCATCAGGATAGTTGAGCGGATCCTCATAGTGCCCTGTTCTTCCCTCCGAAGTTCCGTTGCCGAAGTCGAAGGTGACCGTGTAGTCGATATACTCCCACTCTGCCCTGTATTCGACGGTAGGCCGATCGTAGAAGTCAAGGCCGCGGTGATCTTCGTTGTGGAGATTGTCGTTGGGGCAACGGAAGCCGATGATCTTTCCGACCTTCGTCGTGATGTAGGGAAGGTCGATATAATTCTCGGGATCGTACGTCCAGTGATAGATGTGAACGTATGCGTTGTACTCATCGTCCCATGAATAGCCCGCCGCTTCGAGCTCTGCAACGGTGACCTGATATCTCTCCACATCATCCTCTTCTATGATAAATACCAAGTCATATTTATTTGCCTGCGCTTTGGCAGAAATCGTCATGCCCGCTTTGAAATCGTTCGGATTGGGCTTCACCCATTCGTAGGTGTATCCGTCCTGACGGAAGGAAGGGTTCTTATTCAAGAACGATTCAATATCGGGATAGGAGAGCGTCGCATAGAGTTCCTTTGTGTTGGGCTCGAAAACAACGTCCTGTGTGCCCAAAACCTGATCCTGAAGTTTGTAGGTGACGGTGGTAAACTGCCCTTCGAGATAGGTCGTGGCGTTCCAATCCACTTTCTGCAACTTCGCGTCCATTCCGCGTTTGAGCTGTTCGGCAATGTCTTGCGTCAAATCCGAATAGCCGTCATCCCAAACATATTCGGGATTGCGAAGCCGCAAATTCGCATTGATATTCACGACGCTTGCAATGGAGAACTTCGGGATTTCGATACTGCGAAGGACGCCCTTTTCTACGCCGAGCTTGACGGTGATGTTACCGAAAGAATCGCTGTTCGTGAGCCCCGCGCCATTGAGAACAAGGGTATAGAGAAGGTTTACAAGGCCGTTTGTATCGCCTTGGTCCTCATAGGTACAACTATTGATATATTTGTAGAACAAGCCGCCGATATCGGAGGGAGCCGCCGCCGTTCCGCCGCCCGTGCCACCGCCAATGCTGCCCATGATAGTGGAAATGAGGTCTTTGCTCAGGTTGAACATGAAGCAGATGTTATCCATCATGGTCGTAGTATCCTTCGCAAAATTGGCAAGCGGCATTGCGCGATAGATGACGATGCTCTCGTTGCCGAGTGGACGCCAATCATGATTCCTTCCGCCGAAATCGCTCGTCTGTTCGCGGCGCATATAGAGCATACCGTTCGCAATGGTGAGATCAAGCACGGTATCACCGTTGATGATAGTACTGTCACCGGCAAGTCCCGCCAATGCATTATAAACGCCATCATAGGAAAGTTTTGCATTCAGCGAGATCTGATTGTTTGCATCGAAGTTGACCGTGAGCCCGAGCACATTGATATTGATCGTCTCAATGTTGATGCCGATGATCGAAAGGTCGAGGTGCAGAAGTCCGTCCACGAAGAACAGATCGTTGCGGACATATTCGCCCGTCTTGGCGATGCCCTGTTCCACTTCTTGGGCGGTCGCCTTGTGGGTCGCCGTGCGGGCGAGGGCGAGAACGAGTTCATCGACGCCCTCGATGTCGAAGAAGCCCGTAAGGACCGTAGGCTTTTTCTGTTCGGGGGTGTATTCGACTTTGCGCTCAAACGCGAAGGCGAGGTCGGTGGTCTTGGTGTAGGTCGCATCGCCCGACTTCTCCTCCTCTTCCGTCGTGATGCCGAGAAGGGCGAGGTAGGAATTGTCGCCGTCCTTTTCCGACTTGAAATGGAGTTTGACATTGCCGAACTGCACGCCGAAGGCATCCTCGGGGATCGGCACATTGTTTGCGATCGTGGCAGACCCTTCCGTCTCGTCCGTATCCTTCAACAGCATGTCGAGGATGGTGGGCACGAGGCTGACGCCCAAGCCCTTGAGGCGGGCGACCATGTCCTCATCGAGAAGGGGCTGGATGAGATATTGGTTGACATAGGTCACGGCGTCCATACCGAGGATGGATGCCACACCGGAGAGAATGGTGAGGATCTCCTTTGCGGGGGCATAGAGCTTCAAAGGATTGTAGCCCTCGTTCCCCTCTCCGATCTGGGAGATGGAGACGAAGAAGTCAAGCTCGCCGTTTTGCTCGCCTGCAAGATCGCAGTCGGTGATGAAGATGTCGATGTAGAGGTTCTTGGGCGTGGTGTCGACGGGGGAACCGTTGACCATGGTCTGCTGCGTCCCCGCCTTGATGTAAAGATTGAAATGCAGGAAGAAGTCCGTATTCACCCAAAGGTTGTTGCCGTCCATGTCGAGATGAATGGGGAAACTGTCGCCCGAGGCGTAGTCCATATTCCCCGTGATATCGTAGACGAGGCCTTCGTTGCCTGCCGTTGTATACATGGCGGTGTTCGTAGACATCACGTTGCCGCCGATCTTCGCGGTGAGGTTGCGCTCGGAGACGAGAGCGACCGCATCGCCCGCATAGCCGAGCATTTCGATGAATTCTCTGAGATCATAGAAGTCTTCTGCGCCTGCGATCTCGGGGAATTCTCCCGTGAAGATCGCCGTATTCACGGTCGCAGAAAGGGTGGGCGCAGTCGTATCCCCGATGGTGAGACCGAGGCCGAGGAGGCCGCGCTCATCAAAGTCCGTCTCGTCGAAGAGCTCGATCGTGAGCTTGCCGAGGGAGAAGCCGAAGAGCTTGACCTTTTTGTTCCCCTCCGGTGTGAGAGCGGAAGGCGAAAGCCGCATGCCGCCCATATCCAGAACTTCCTTTGCGGTGACGGCCGCGGCCGCTGCATCCTTGCTCCCGCCGAGGAAGTCCACGATGTTTGTGAGAACATCGGCGATGCCCTGCAAGCTGCCGACGAGGTCGTCGCGGTTGAAGGTGCCCGTGATGTTCTCCTTGATGTCGGCGATCGTCGCCTTCACTTTGGCGATGAGACCCTTCACGGCCTCGATGAGGTCGCCGATATCCGAGAAGGCGAATTTCACGCCGAAGCTGCCGACCTTGAGTGTGGCGTTCTCCCCTACGATGAGAAGCTCGAGGTGGATATCGCCGAGCGAAGCCTTGAGGTAGAACTTCTTGTTCTCCCCATCCTTCCAACTGAAGACGCCCCGCTCGATGGTGAGCGTCAGATCCCCTATGACGAGGTCGCCCGAGAACTCGATCGCCTGCGCCTCGATGAGCTCGACGACGCGGGAGACAATGGGCGTGATATCACGATATTCGTCCAATTCAGACTCTTCGATCATGAAGGTACGCGATGTGTCGTAGAGGTCGATCGTAAGGCCGGCTTTGTCGGGAAGCGCGATCATGAGTTCGCCCTCAGAGATGTTGACGTTTACGGTGCCGAGGTCGAAGTCGATGCCGAGAAGGCCCAGAAGATCCTTCGACTTGATCGCAATTTCAAGGCTGTCGCCTTCCGTTGCGATCTTTTCGGTGAGTGCGATAATGTCGCTGAGTTTGAGACCAAGGAACTTCCCGAGCATCTCCTCCTGCTTGGTGGTGAGGGCGATGGGTGCGGCGGACCTTGCGCGGCCCTTCGTCTCCCCGTCCCCTTTCGCACTTCGGATGATACGAATGACTTCGGAGACATTGGCCATGAGCTTGACGTTTTCACCCACTTTTATATAGAGGACGACGTCCTTCTCCCCTTCCGTCTTGCTTTCCTTGAGCACGTAGATGAGGCCGAGGTCGATGATGGAGCCGACTTTGAGCGTCCCCTTTGCCATCGTGAAGTCCTTGTTGAATTTGAGAGTGAGATCGACATCCTGACCGAAGAGCTCTGCGGAGATCTCTGCCTGCAATGTCTTCGATTCGGTGAAGAGATCCTTCACCATCTTGCCGTACTTGAAGACGTCGATATAGCTTGCAAGTTCTTTCTTTTCCTCTTCGGTGAGCGAGGTCTTTTCTCCCTTCGAAATGTCCAAGGTGAGATCGACGGAGCTACCCGAGATGGCGGCATCCGCTTCCACCGTGAAGGCCTTCTCGGAGATGGAGAGGCCGACGCTCTCGAGGGAGAACTTATCGCCGAGAAGGGACTGCACCTTTTCGCCGAGAAGGCTCATGAGCTTTTCGCCGCTCAAGGTGAGGGTGAGCACGCTGTCCTTCTCTGTGAGGGAGAATGCGCCGAACGCCATTTCATCCGCATTCAGGATGGCGGCTGCGGCATAGCCGAGCGCACGCGTGCGGGAAGAATCCGCCTCTTCGCCCGTCGCATTCTTGAACAAACTCTTGAGAAGGGCTACGATGTCGTCCGTCTTGGCCTTGATCCGGACGCCGTCGAGATCGAGATAGATCCATCCCTCTGTGCCGCTCTCGCCGCCGTTCTTCTCATAGACGAAGTTGAAGTCCTTGTTATTTTCCTTATATGTAAGGGTGATCTCGCCCTGCATGAAGGCGTTGCCCTTGATGACATTGAGGGTAAGGCCGACGGAGAGGTCGCCCGAAGTGATCGTAAGCTCTACCTTCTTCGCCTCCTGTGCGAAGATGTCCGCTGCCCATTGGATGTATTGAAGGACATCGGTGTAGTTGGCTGCGCCGTCGCCTTCGTCGAAGAGGACGAAACCTTCTTCGCTGCCCGTTGCGGTGATGGTCGCACCGAGGACGGTGAGCGTGAGGGCGCCGCCGTTTTCAACTTTGAGATCGACGTTGCCGAGCTTGATGTCCTTACCGAGAAGTTTTGCGAGAAGTTCTGTTCCCTTGACGGTGAGGGTGAGAGAATCCGTTTCGCCGTTCTCGCCCCTTTCCTCCGCAAGTTCGAAGTAGTCGTCGAGGTTGAGAGAAAGAATGGTCTCGAGGATGCCGAGGAGTTTGCTCTTCTGGTCCTCGGTGAGAGCGGCCTTGAGCGGCGTGCGGGAAAGCCTGCGGCCAAGAGGGTCGCCGCTGTCTTGCTCAGAGCTATCCTTCTTTGAGAAGAGCCCCTCGACAAGATCGAGAATATCCTGTGCCTTCGCCTTGATCTTCGCACCGTCGAGGTTGAGGTAGATCACGCCCTTGCTGTCGTAGACGATGCCGAGAGAGATTTCTGTCCCATCTTTCTTGACGGTGATGTCCGCACGGGCCTGCTTATTTTGGACGTCGATGCGAATACTGCCTTCTACCGCGACACCATTATCATCGTAATCGACCGCCAGCGTGATAACTTTCTGTTTGAAGATGTTCACGACGCTGTCCACGTAGGCGGAGAGGTCAACGTAGTCCGCTTCTTTGAATTCGCCAAGGGTGACTTTCTCTATGCCCGTAAGGGTGAGGTTCGCGCCGAGGACGGTAAGGGCAAGGCTATCCTTTTTAAGCTGAACGCCGATGTTGCCGAGATCGAAGTTGCCGAGCGATATCTTGAGCTTTTCGAGAAGCTCTGTGCCGTTTACAAGGAGTGTGAGAACATAGTTCACTTCATTGTTCTCTTCATTGATCTCTTCGCTTTCGCTCAAAGAGATGAACTCGTCGAAGTCTGCGAAGAGCTCTCCGAAGACATCATCGGGCATTTTCATGTCGGGAAGAATGTCCGTTCCCGAGACGCCGAGGTAGCCGAGGATGAGCGCGACCGCCGAGGCGGTATTCGCCTTGAACTTGAACTCCTCTTTGTTCCCCTTGGCAAGGGTCAGATAGAGATACCCGTCCTTATAGATGAGGTCGAGGTGCTTCTTCGCGCTCTTATAGCCGAGGTTCAAAGCGGCCTTCGCCGTCTTGCTCTCGGTATCGAAGGAAACTGTTCCTTCGATCGTGAGATCGTTCTTCGCGTAAGAGATCGTGAGGTCGTATGCCTTGTGGCGGAAGAGATCGACTGCATAGTCCACGTACTTCACAAGGTCGACGTAATCCTTCTTATTTTCATCGGCAATGTCCTTGAAGCTATCATCAGCTCCTTCGGACAGGGTCGCGTCGAGACCAAACTTATCCGAAGAGGCCGAGACGCCGAGGCTACCCTGCGCAACTTTGAGGGCGATGTTGTCGAGTGCGATATCCAAGCCGAGGAGTTTCGTGAGCTTCCCGCCGTTGATGACGAGGTCGAGGATATTGTTTTCGACATCTACACCCACGCCGAAGAGGTTGTTGTCCACAATGGTCGCCGCAAGACGAAGGGCGTGCGCCGCCGCGGGCTCCTTATTCTTGAGCTTGTCGATGAGATCCCGGATATCCTCGATGCTCGCCTTGAGCTTCACGCCGCCGAGTTCGAGATAGAAGGTCCCGTCTGTCTTCTCGTAATAGAGGGTGAGCGTGAGGGACTTGCCGCCCACTTTCAAGTTAAGCGTGCCGCCCGCGAGAGAGCCGTCCGTCTTGATGTCGATGTCACCCGAGGCGGTGATCTCCGTCTCGCCCACTTTCATGGAGAGGTTTTGGATGTGGAGCTTCAGGATGTCCGACTTGAAGAGTTCGGTGATGTAGCCAATATATTCGAGAATATCGGCATACTCATCTGCGCTGTCGTCTTCAGAGAAGACCGTAAACTGTGTCGAACGGCCCAAGACGATCGTTGCGCCCAGCGCTTCGAGGGTGGCGTCGCCGCATTTCTCGACGGTGCCATCCGCGCCAAAGACGCTCTTCCCAACGGTGAGTTTTACATCGCCGAGGGCGATCTCCTTCTTCAGAAGTTTTTGAAGAAGCCCCGTGCCGTTGAGGAGGATGGAGATGCCGCCCTCCCCCTCTTCGACGGTGAAGAAGTTATCGAGCTCGAGCGTGAAGAGATCCTTCAAAACGGAGAGAAGTTTATTCGTCTGCTCCTCGTTCAGGATCGCCGTGGGGGCGTTCCGCACAGAGCGTGCCCTGCCCTTCGTGCCCTTGATGAGCTTTTCGAGATAGGAGACCGCCTCCTTGGCGTCGAGGGCGATCTTCGCGCCGTCGAGATCGATGTAGAGCTTGCCGCCCGTATAGACGACGCCGAGAACGATGGAAGATTTGTCCTTTTCGATCGTGACATTGGCGCGTATATTCTTCTCCTTGACGGCGATGTAGACGTCGCCTCGCACGGAAAGGGGCACCGTATCCTTCGAGGTATAGGAGATGCTGATCCCGAGATATTCACTCGAAGCGAGCGCGGCAAGGGTATCCGCATAGTCCGAAAGGTCGATATAGCCCGCGAGCTCTTCCTCTGTGGGAAGGACGGGTGCCGTATCGGTCCCGCGGAGCGTGACCTGCAAGCCGAGCACGGAGAGCACGAGGTTGTCTTTCCCGAGCTTCACGCCAATGTCGCCAAGCTCGAAACTTCCGAGAGAGATCTTGAGCTTTTTGAGAAGCTCTGTGCCGTTTACAAGGAGGGTGAGGACATCCTTTTCGGCGTTCTCGGAGAGTGCGAAGAGCGAATCAAAGCTCGTGAAGACGCCTTGGAATGCGTCGGTGAACGTGTTCGTCAGGGTCTTATCCGTTCCCGAGAAGCCGAAATAGGCCGCGAGAAGGGCGACGGACGCCGCCGACTTCGCCTTGAATTTCATGACGCCGTTCGAGCCGTCGAGGGCGATATAGGCCGTGCCGTCTTGATAGGCGAACTCGGCGTGCTTCGAGGTCGTCCCGTAGGTGATGGTGAATTCACCCGATGCGACCTTGGACTTGGGCGCGAAGGAGGAGCTTCCCGTTATGGTGAACTCCCCTTTTGTGAAGCTCAGCCCGATCTCGAAGGCGTCTTTGCGGAAGAGATCGACTGCATAGTCCACGTACTTCACAAGGTCGACGTAGGATGCCTTGTTTTCAGGCGTATCAAATTCAATGGAGTTCGCCTTGGACAGGGTCGCGTCGAGACCAAACTTATCCGAAGAGGCCGAAACGCCAAGGCTGCCCTCTTTGACTGTGAGGGCGATGTTGTTGAGTGCGATATCCAAGCCGAGGAGCTTGACAAGCTTCTTGCCGTTGAGGGCAAGACTGAAAACGCCATCCTCGACATTCGCACCGAAGAGATCATTCTCGGCAAAGATTGCCGCAAGACGAAGTGCATGCGCCGCCGCGGGCTCCTTATTCTTGAGTTTGTCGATGAGGGTCTTGATGTCCTCGATGCTCGCCTTGAGCTTGACGTCGCCGAGTTCGAGATAGAAGGTCCTCTTTTCTGCATTCTCGTAATAGAGGGTGAGCGTGAGTGACTTGCCGCCCACTTTCAAAGTGAGCGTGCCGCCCGCGAGAGAGCCGTCCGTCTTGATATCGATGTCGCCCTCGGCGGAAATGACCGTATCCCCCACTTGCACGGAGAGGTTTTCGATATGGAGCTTCAGGATGTCCGATTTGAAGAGTTCAGTGATGTAGCCGACGTATTTGATGATATCGGCGTAGCCCGCCTTCTCCTCGTCGGTCAACGCAGTAAAACCTTCGTTGCTACCCGTTGCGGTGATGGTCGCGCCGAGGACGGTGAGCGTGAGAGCGCCGCCCTTCACTTCGACGGTGATGTCGCCGAGGGAAATGTCTTTCTCGTCTTTCTTGAGGAGCTTTGCGAGAAGTCCGGTGCCGTCGAGAACAATGGAGAGGGCGTTGTCCTTTTCACTGAGAGTGAAGTAGTCGTCGAGGTTGAGAGAAAGAATGGTCTCGAGGATGCCGAGGAGTTTGCTCTTCTGGTCCTCGGTGAGCGCGGCCTTAAGCGGCGTGCGGGCAGAGAGCCTGCGGCCGAGAGGCTCGCCGCTGTCTTGCTCCGAATTGTCATTCTTTGAGAAGAGACCCTTGATGCGGTCGATGATCTGCTGCGCACTTGCCTTGATCTTCGCGCCATCGAGGTTCAGATAGATATAGCCGTCCTTGTCGTAGACGATGCCGAGAGAGATTTCTGTCCCATCTTTCTTGACGGTGATGTCCGCACGGGCCTGCTTATTTTGGACGTCGATGGAGAGCGTGCCCGTCACCTGGAACGCATCCGCGCTCTCGCCATAGGCAAGGTCCAAGGTGATATAGTCCTGCTTGAAGACGTTGACGACGCTGTCGAGATAGCCCGAGAGATCGGTGTAACTGTCTCTGTCTTGGATGTCGGGGAGCGTCACGCCGTTTCCGATCACTTCGACGCCGACCCCCTTGACGGAGGCATAAAGGTAATTCTTGGCGACCTGCAGGTCCACTTCTCCGAGGTCAAAGTCGATGCCGAGCGCCTTCAAAAGCGCGGAGCCGTCGAGAAGGACAGTGAGGATGCGCGCATCCCCCTCTCCCGTTTCGTGAAGGGTGAGGAGCCCGTCGAGGGTCGTGGTGAGGGCCTTGTCAAGCCCCTCTTCCCAAGTTACGCCGTCCTCCGAGAGGCCGAGATAGCCCGCAATGAGGGCAAGGGCCCCCGCCGTCTTCGCCTTGAGACGATAGGAATCGCCGAGGGCGAGATAGAACCAGCCCTCCTCATAGGCGAAGGAGATCTCTTTCGCCGCCTCTTTATAGATGAGGATGAGACTGCCGACGGCAAGTTTCTTTTCGGTGTCGAAGGAGACGTCTGCACGCACCTTGAGGGTTTTTCCCTGATAGGTGGCCGTGACTTTATAGGTATTGTTGTCAAAGAGGTCGAGGAGGTATTGCCCGTAGGCGACGATATCGACATACCCATCCGTGCTCTGCTTTTCGAACCCTTCGCCGCCGTGGACGGAGAGAACGAGTTTTTCGTCCATGGCATGGAGGGAGATGTGTCCGTCTGTATCCAAAGAGAGGTCCACGTCGCCAAGGTTTAAGGAGAGCCCGAGGACGGAAAGGAGCTCTGTCCCCTTCACCGTGAGGGTGAGGGTGCCCGACGTTTCATCCCGCTCCTCTGCGAGGGCGAAGAATTCGCCGAGGTCGAAGGAGAGCAGTTTTTCGAGGACGGTGAGCGCTTCCTCTTCCTGCGTTTCCCCGTCTGAAGCCCTGCCCCTTGCGGTGGCGGGCTTTACTTTTTGGATGAGAGATTTGACAAGGCCGACTGCCTCTTCGACATTCGCCCGAAGTTTGATGCCGTCGACGGCGAGATAGATGATGTTCTCTTCCTTCGTCCAAAGAAGGGAGATCGCATGCTCCGCCTTGCCGCCCTCTTTGTTGTTCGCGGTGAGGGTGAGGTTGCCCTGTGCGGCCGTGCCGTCGAGAAGAATGTCGATGGCACCCTTGAGCGAGAACTTTTCCCCTCCGTCGTAGCTGACGTCGACCGTGAGAGACTTTGCATTCGCAAAGGTCGCGACCGCGCCGAGATAATCGGTGATGTCGAGGAACTGCCCGCTCGGGCCTTCGAAGGGGGCACCTGCCGCCGCCGTGAGGACGATCTTGCCGAGTTTGGCGACCGCACCTTCTCCGTCAACGGCAAGGCGGAGATCGCCGAGGTCGAAAGAGACGCCGAAGAGGGAGAGAAGTTTCCCGCTCGCGACCGTGATATGAAGGGCGCCGTCCGATTCCCAAAGTTCGGGGATGAGTTCAGAGAAGTTTGCCCCGAGGAGCGCTTTGATGGCGTCGATCTCCTCGCCCGTGCTACCGAGATCGAGAAGACCGCCGAGGAGCTCCGCCCCCTCCTCCACATTCACTTTGAGGCGGATATTGTCGACGGCAAGGAAGATCTCCCCGCCTTCGTAGAAGATTTCCACGTCCTTCTGCTTGCTGCCCGAGATGAGCGAGAGCGTGGCGGCGACGTTGAAGGAGCCGAGGTCGATATCCACCCTGCCCGCGAGACAAAGACTGCCGATGGGAACGTTCACATTGAGGGCGATAAAGCCGCTCTGATAAATGTCGAGAATGGTCTTTGCATAGGGCACGATCTCGGAGTAGCCGTCGACGGAATATTCGAAGGACTCGCCCGCCTTGAGCTTGGCCGAGATGCCCTCTGCCGTGAGGGTGATGTCTTTCTCTTCGATGGAGAGCGCGATGTCGCCGAGGTCGAAGGAGAGCCCGAGGGCATGGAGAAGGTCGGTCCCCGCGACCGTGAGGGTGAGGGTATCCTCCTCTTCGGAGAGTTTGATGAGTTTCGAGAAGTCGAGGGCGAAGAGGTCCGCGACGATCTTGAGGGCATCGCTGTCCCCGGAGGGGATTTTGACGAACTCTTTCACAAGATCGATGGCCTCTTTGACGTTTGCCTTGATGCGAAGGCCGTCGACCGTGAGATAGAGTTCCCCGTCCGCATAGAGGACTTCGAGCGTTTTCGGAGTACCCATGTACGAGAGGGTGAACGTCCCTTTCGCGGCGAGTTTCTTCACATCGAGGGTGAGGCCGCCCGTCACGGAGAGCGTTTCGCCCGTGTAGGAGACCTCGGCCGCAAGGTAGCCGCCCGAGACAAGCTTTGCGATGCGTGCGGCGTAGGGGACGATGTCGGTATATCCTTCGGGCGTGAAGGTGAATGCCTCCCCCTTCGTGAGGGTGGCACTTATGCCGAGGGCGCCCAAAGAGAGCGATTCGGGCGCAATTTCGAGGGAGACGTCGCCGAGCGCGAAGTCGATGCCGAGCGCCTGCAAAATATTCGTCCCGCGCAGAAGGAGATGCAGTTTGCTCTCCTCCTTCGAGGCGATGATGTTTTGTGCAAATTCGGAGGAGAGGAGCTTTTCGACCACACCCCCGATATCCAAAGAGAGCCCGCCTTCCGTGAGCGAGCTAAAATCGAGATATTTGGAAATGAGAGAGCCCGCGTCGGCAATGGACGCGCGCAACCGGATGCCGTCGAGATCGAGATAGACCGCCCCCTCCTGATAGACGAGGGAGATCTTCTTTTCCGCATTGTAGGCGGGGATCTTCACGGCAATGTCTCCCTTCAAAGCGAACGGGGAGACGGCGATATCGATGCCGCCTTCAACCTGTACGCCGTGTCCTTCATAGCCGAGGTCGGCGTGGAGCGCGGGCGAGGTGAAGAGGTCGATAAGGCTTTGGATGTGCGGGACAAGTTCGATATAGTCCGCCTTCTCCCCCTCTTTGAGGGCGGGGATGGCCTCGCCGCCAAAGGAGATGTCCGCGCCGAGCGCAAGGCCGTCGAGGTCGAGCGAGACGGCGGCACGGTCGAGCGTGACCTTCTTTTCCGCATCCACGTTGAAGTAGAAGTCGATGGGGATCTCATAGCCGAGGAGGGGCAGCTTGGAGTGCAATTCCGCCTTCCCTTCCTCCACTTTGAATTCGCCGTTTGCAAGTGCGCCGAGAAGGTCGTCGGTGTTGAGTCCCCCGCCCTCTTCCCCTTCCGTCTCCGCCGCCGGCTGTGCGGGCGTGAGGAGGGAGAGAAGTTCGGAGAGGGTGAGCGAGAGCTTGGCCCCGCCGTAGTTGATGTATGCCTTCCCGCCTTCCACCCAGAGGTTGAGGGCTCCGAGGCCGACGCGGGCCTCGATGGCGCCGACGTCAAAGGCGGAAAGATCGGTCTTGCTCAGATCCACAAAGACGCTCCCCGCCGTCTGCTTGCCGCCGATCGAGAGGTCGAGCTTCAAGGTCGTAGGCTCGGCAAGGAGCGGCCCGAACGCGCCCGCCAACGCATCGAGTGCGGTGATGGGACGTTCGAAGTCGGTATCGGGAGCTGCGTCCATGTAGTACTGGAAGTATTCCTCATAGGCGTCGGGATAGGGATTGTCCGCTTCGTTGTAGGGCTTGTAGGAATAGGTCGTGGTGCCGCCGCCCTTGCAGGGGGCCTTGATGGGACCGTATGCCGCGCTGTAGTTCTCTTCGACGACCGTCGCATAGGTCACCCAATTTTCGTCGAAGTAGTAGGTGATGTTGAGGGAGGTGAATTCGGGGGCCTCGGGAAGTCCGCCCGTGAAGATCATTTGGTTGATGTAGTAGGCGGTCGCCCCCTTGACGATCTCGTTGCCGTTCGCATCCTTGTCCTTCCAGATCTCGGGGTTCATGACAAAGTCTGCCCGATAGAGCGTTCCTCCGTTTTGCCGCGCTCTTCTCATCGCCGCCTGAGCAGCTTCATCTCCGGGGTAATACAAGTCGTATTCCTCATCGGTCGCCTCGCGGACGGTGGAGGAAAGCACGGTGTTCGGCTCGATGACGTAGGGGCTGAGCTCGTATGCGGGAAGGCCGTTTATGGCCTTGAAGCCGTTCTCGCCCGAGATGGTCATGTTGCGGTGAGGATCGCCGCTCTGCCAAGGCGTGTCCAACTTATCGTAGGTGGAGGAGCCGCCCGCAGCCTCGCGCCAGAGGACGCGGTCATTGTCCTTAACATAACAAAATTCCCGCGCAGCATTCACGAGAGAGCTCTCCGTGATGTCCGCCGAGATGAGCATGCCGTCCTTGTAGTACTTGTATGTATGCACGTCCTGTGTGACGACGGTATTCACATAGCCCGAATACTCGCCGTACCACTCCGTCTGCTGTGCGAACGTCCAATTGAGACGGGCAAAGATATCGACGGGATCATACCCGCCGGAGGAGGTATATACCTCCCCCTGCTCCACGGGCGTTATGACGGAGCCGTAGGAGAGGTCGACGCTGTTGCGCTTAGCCTCCTTCGTAAATGCAACGATGAGGCTCCCCGCGCCGGCGCCCACGGCGACGAGTGCGGAGAGCACGGCAACGGCCTTCATGCCGCCGCTCATCTGATTGCTCCTTATCCCTGAATGTTTGACGGGTTTAGAACGATAACGCATTTTGATCCTCCTTCACAAAGAAGTCACAACACGGTGATGACATGTGTAATAATGGTTTATGACATCATTGTACCAACTTTATGACAGCTTGTCAAGAAAATGACAGAAAAAAATTGAAATTTCATAAAAAAATCCACCCTTTAGGGTGGAGATGGCGTTTTCAGGTAGAATTTTCGCGGTCACAAGCCCCTATGACAGGGCTATGACAATTTTGCGAGAACTTTTACGATCTCGAGGGCGTTGCGGAAAAGTTCGGCGCGGGTGAGAGAATGCTTCTTGCCGAGGCCGCGCAAAGGAGAGCCTCCCTGCACCTTCTTTCCGAGGTAGCCACCGCCCGGCATGAGAACGTTGACCCCCGCGCGGATGCGGTAGGCGTTGTTTCTCACATGGCGGAATTCGGGGCTCTTTGCGCACTTCATCCACCAATCGGTGACAACGCAGCCGTCAAAGCCCCACTCGCCGCGAAGGATGCCGCGGACGAGCTCGAAATTATAATATGCCCAGACGCCGTTGATCTTGTTGTAGGAGGTCATGAGAAAGTCGGGCCTGCCCTCCTTCACGCAGATCTCGAAGGCGTAGAGGTGCACCTCGCGCAGGGCACGCTCGGAGAGGCGGGAATCATTCCGGCTGCGGTTGAACTCCTGATCATTGCAGGCGAAGTGTTTGGGACAGGCAAAGGCGCCGCCCGTTCTGAGGCCGCGGACGGCGGCAGCGGCCATCTTGCCCGTGAGGAGCGGGTCCTCGGAAAAGTACTCGAAATTGCGCCCGCAGAGCGGATTTCGCTGGAGATCCATGGCGGGGGCGAGGAGGACGTTTGACCCCCTTTCTGACATCTCTGTCGCGAGCATGGTATAGACCTTTTCGATGAGAGCGACATCAAAACTGCTCGCAAGCAGGGTGCCGATGGGAATGAGGGAGGAGGGCATTTTCAAGCGGATGCCCGAGGGGCCGTCCGTCATCGTGACGCAGGGGACGCCCCGCGCGCGGAGCTTTTTTGTGACGCCGCCCATGACGCCCGCATTGCCCGATGCACCCAAGGGGCTGTCCATTTTGAGGGCGCCGTGGGAGAGGTCGAAGAGCTCCCGATTTGTGAGCTGTGCCAAAAATTCTTCGGCGGTAGCGCGGCCCGCCTTCACATCGGAAAAGGTGACGCCCCGCTCCCCCGAGAAGGGAACTTCGGCGGGGAGGCGGGACAGAATTTCTTCTTTCAGGTCCTTCTGCGCGGGGCGGACCTTGCGCTTTGTGCCCTCCCCAGCACATACGGAAAAGGCATATTTGGGGGCGCAATTTTCGGAGAGCTGTTCGACGATTTTTTCCTCTTCGACGTAAAATCCACCTACCATGTCCGCGGTCCGCACGTCAGATCCGACATAAATCTCGTACTGTCCGCGGCCCATTACGAAGGCCGATCTTTCCTCGTCGTAGCTGCAAAATGCCCGCTTCGGGATGGAAAGCTCCCCCTCCTCCTCTTCGCCCGGGGAAAGGGTACGCGACTTTCGGAAGGCGGCAAGGCAGCGGGCGGGGCCGTTCGGAACTTTTACATACACCTCGACGACCTCGCGCCCTGCAGTGCTCCCCACATTTTTCACACGGTATTTTACGGTGTCCTCCGAAAGGGACGCCGCTATTTCAAACTTTGTATAGCTCAGCCCGAAGCCGAAGGGAAAGAGGACGCGCTCTCTTGCGAAACTCTCGAAGTAGCGGTAGCCGACAAAGATGTCCTCCTCGTATTCGTTGTAGTCCGCGCCGCCGAAGTTCTGCGCGGGGTAGTCCTTGTACTCCTTCGCGATGCAGGCAGGGAGCTTCCCAGAGGGAGAGAGCTTGCCGAGGACCAGGTCGGCTGCGGCATTTCCCGTCTCCATCCCCCCTTGCCAGAGGAGAAGAAGGGCTCCGACGGGGAATTCCTCTACCCACGAAAGATCGATGATACTGCCGATGTTGAGGAGAACAGCGACATGCGGAAAGCGCGCCGTGACCTTACGCAATAGCTCTCTCTCCGCTTTCGTGAGATAGAAGCTCCCCTCGCGCAGTTCGTTCTCGCGGTCCTCCCCCGCCGCTCTCCCAAGGACGATGACGGCGGTGTCCGTCTCCCGTTCGGCTGACGATAAAATTTCTTCGGGAAGTTCAGCCTCGGGGTAGAAATAGGGCCAGTTCCCCCAGCTCCCCTCGGGGGCGGGGTTTTGCCTTCTCCAATCTTCGTAGAACTTTTTGACGCATTTGACGAGGGGGGCTTCCGCCCGCTCGAGACCCTCGAGGATGCTCACGGCATAGGGACGGACGACGTCGCCGCCCGAGCCGTACCCCGTGAAGAAGGTATCTGCCTGCACCCTGCCGAAGAGGGCGAATTTGCCCTTTAAGGGGAGCATGCCGTCGTTTTTGAGAAGGACAGCCCCCTCGGCGGCCGCACGGCGAAGGAGGGCGGAGGTCTCCTCGGGGACGCTCGCGCCCACGGCGAGATGGGCGTTCTCCTTCTGTGAGAGCGCGGATCCCGTGAGTTTGAAAAAGATGCGTGCGGCAAAATTTTTCAGCCGTTCCCTGACCGTCTTTGGCATGCGGTCCCTCCCCGTTTTTTGTGTATTATAGCATGCGGAAGAGGATGTGTCAAGGGGACTTGCACCCACCCCCTACCCCCCCTCCAGTGGAGGGGGCATGGTTCGTACCCTCCAGTGGAGGGGGTATGCGTCATTCTGGTGACGCGGTTACCCTCATCAGTCACGCATAGCGTGACAGCTTCCCCCATGGATGGGGGAAGCCCTACGGACTGCGTATGAGGGGATCCTTCGACAGGCTCAGGATGACGCAGTTAAACGCGGACTGCGTATGAGGGGATCCTTCGGGGACTTTCTTATATGGACTGCGTAATTGCAGTTCGCCTCAGGATGACGCGGTAGACACCCCTTCCGTCGCCGAAGGCGACACCCACCCCTCAAGGGGTGGGCAAGAGGACATAAAATTGATTGCATTCAAGGAGAAATTATTATATAATGTTGGAAAAGGAGAAAGTGCTCATGGATGTTTGCGAATTTTTGAAAAGTTCTTACACTGCCTATCATGCGGCGGAACATGCGGCCGCGATGTGCGATAAAGCGGGCTTTGTGCGCCTTCGGGAGCAGGATATATGGAGACTCGAGGGCGGAAAGGGATACTATGTCGTGCGGGGCGGGAGTATCGTCGCCTTTCGCTATGCGAAGGGCGGGAAGTTCAGGATCGTGGCCTCGCATACCGATTCCCCCTGCCTCAAGCTCAAGGAAAACGCCGCATGCTTCGACGGCACGCATTGCCGCCTCAACGCGGAGGGGTACGGCGGAGGGCTTTGGTACACCTTCTTCGACCGTCCGCTCGCCCTCGCGGGAAGGGTCATCCGGGAGAAGGGCGACGCGCTCACAGCCGAACTTTTCACGAGCGATTTTCGTATCGTCCTCCCCTCGCTCGCCATTCATCAGAACCGTGAAGCGAACGAGAAGTTTGCGGTAAATCTCCAGACGGAACTCGCGCTTGCGGCGTTAAATGAGACCTCTGTTTCGGACATGGTAGGCCCGTATTCTGCCTATGACCTCTTTTTGGTGCCCGCCGAGGAGCCTTTTTCGAGCGGTGCGAACGGGGAATTTCTCACCTCGCCCCGCCTCGACGATCTCTTAGGCGTCTACACGTCGGTTGCTTCCCTTCTTGCCGCGGAGCCCTCTTCCGACACCCTCGTTGCGGCCTGCTTCGAGGCGGAGGAGATCGGGAGCGGCACGCAGAGCGGCGCGGGGAGCGACCTTTTGAGAAACATCCTCTCCCGCATCTCAAACGCGCAAAAGAGGAGCCTCGAGGAGGAGCTTGCCGCATATTCCTCTTCCCTTGTCTTCTCCCTCGACAATGCGCACGCCGTTCACCCCAATCACCCCGAAAAGAGCGACCCGACCAACCGCGTTGTTCTCGGCGGAGGGGTGGTCCTGAAGGCGCATGCGGGCGGGGCGTACACGACGGACGGCTGGACTTCCGCCATTGCGAGGAAGATCTTCTCCGGGGCGGGCGTGAAGGTGCAGACCTTCTATAACCGCTCGGACGCAAAGAGCGGCTCCACCCTCGGGGCGATCTCTATGAGGGCAGTGAGCATTCCCTCCGTCGATTTGGGGATCGCCCAGCTCGCGATGCACTCCGCTGTAGAGACGGCGGCGTGGAGCGATATCAAGGAACTTGAAAGGGCCCTCGCGGCGTTCTATCAGGCTGAGATCGAGGTCGCGGGGAATGAGATTATCGTGAAGTAATAGCACCCCTTTGGGCGCGCACAAGGCGCGCCACTTTCCCCTGAAGGGGACAGCAAGAACTGCTGTCTTCTCCCATCTCCTCGGACATGGTATGGGGGAAATGTGTCGGAGTTGAATTTTCAAAACAGAAAACCGCCCGCCGTGCAATGCACGGCGGGCGGCCCTTTTTTACAAATTATTCGAGCTCAAATGCGCCCGTATAGAGCTGGTAGTATTTGCCCTTCTGGGCGATGAGCTGTTCGTGGGTGCCGCGCTCGATGATGCGGCCGTGCTCCAATACCATGATGACGTTGGAGTTCTTGACGGTGGAGAGCCTGTGGGCGATGACGAACACCGTTCTGCCCTCCATGAGTTTATCCATGCCGCGCTGGACGATGGCCTCCGTGCGGGTATCGATGGAGGAGGTCGCCTCGTCCAAGATCATGAC
>CANRIO010000004.1 GCA_947630605.1 uncultured Clostridia bacterium | reverse complement strand
AACATAGCCGAACGGCGTAACTGAAACGGTTACGTCGTTTTTCTTTTTGTCCTATCCCTATGGAGCAAATAGGAAGGTATTCGATTTTGTTGTGTTTACTTGGCTTGATATTGTTTTAGCCGTATCTTTATGCGACCATATAAAAAAAGTCGTTGGAGGGGGAAGTCTAACGTTTAATTTCGACATGGCGATATTCCTCCCTTGCTTTATCTTTGTTCTATTAGATGGGGTATTTACACTTATATATATGCTCATTTCAAAAAGGACGCCTGAGAAATTGCTTCGAGCCAGAGCGTGGGAAGTAAATGCCTCGAAAAAAATCGGCTGAAGAGCCGATTTTTTGTGTTTCCCTCGGACATGGTATGGCCCAACGCGCTCATTCTTTCTCAATCGTCATGCTGAGCTTGTCGAAGCATCACCCCCAAGGAGGGGGTCATGCGCATTTCTACTCCATGCGTCACCCTGAGCGCAGTCGAAGGGTCACCGTATTATAAAATAAAGTGATGCTTCGACACGCGCATACCGCGCGGCTCAGCATGACGTAAAAATGCCCCCTCCGTGGGAGGGGGATCAAAGGGGGTGGGGCGCATTCAAAGGGGAGAGTAGCAAAAAACCGCAGCATTCGCCGCGGCATGACCGATAGCCTTTCAATCTTCCTTTTCTGCCTCGATATATTTTCGTAAAACAAGATTGATGAATTGCGAAAGGGAACGGTCATCCCTTTCCGCTTGAATTTTCAGTTCCTTCAAAAGGTCGGAATCGATCGTAATACTTACCTTTTCTTTTAACGGCTTCATGGCTTTCCTCCGAAATTATTATAAAATAAATCATACTTTTGCTTGACAAATCTTATAAAGTCGGATAAAATACTACTAAACTTATGAGGAGGAGAATAACATGAATGTTTCAGAACTTTTGGCACTTTTATTGGCGGAACTTAAAGACGATATTGTGGGAATGCTCGAGAAAGATGAAAACACGATCGTCGTACGGTTCGGGGACGGGACGGTCAGAAAAATCACGGTTGAGTAAAAAAACGCCGTTGCGAGTTTTTCGCATCGGCGTTTATTTTCCCAGAAATAAAAAACTGTGAGGGCTTTTTTTGTTGCAATCTACCGAAGCGGGAACGCGGCAGACAGCTCCCACAAAGCTACCTCATGGCACACGCACGGCACCGTTTAGTGCTGCTGTATCCCTACCCTGACACGGTTCGCGGGCGTACGTTGCATAAGACCTTGTGATCAACACCACTTACCGCGTGCGGCCTTCCATAGACTGCACCGAGAAAAGCGTTCGGCTCTGCTATAGCGGATTGCAGATACAGGGCACCGCTAACTCCCCACCTATCACAGCACTTTTAGTATAGTGCAAATGAGAAAATTTTGCAAGCGTTTTTCCATGCAATTATTTTGGTTGAATTTTTCCGCGATGTCTGCTACAATATAGAAAGATACAAGGAGAGATCTATGGCAGACTGCACGCATGATTGCTCGACCTGCGCTTCAAATTGCAGCTCGCGGAGCAAGACTTCATTCATCAAACCGCCGCATAAAAGCGCCCACATCACCCGCGTCGTCGCCGTCGCAAGCGGCAAGGGGGGCGTGGGGAAGTCGCTCGTCACCGCCCTTCTCGCCGTCCGCGCCCGGGCGATGGGGTATAAAACGGCCATTCTCGACGCCGACGTCACGGGCCCTTCCATTCCGAAGGCCTTCGGCGTACATGACCTCGCTACGGGCACCGACGGCAACATCGAGCCCGTCGTATCGAGAAGCGGCATCAAGATGATCTCGATGAACACCCTTTTGGAGCACGAGGACGACCCCGTCGTCTGGAGGGGAACGCTCATCGCGGGCGCGGCGCTCCAATTCTGGACGGACGTCGTCTGGGGGGACGTCGACATCCTCTTCATCGACATGCCGCCGGGAACGGGGGATGTTCCGCTCTCCGTCTTTCAGAGCATCCCGCTCTCGGGCGTCGTCGTGGTGACCACCCCGCAGCAGCTCGTGGAGATGATCGTCAAAAAGAACGTGAACATGGCGGGCATGCTCCATGTGCCCCTCTTGGGGCTCGTCGAGAACATGAGCTTTTTCACCTGCCCCGACTGCGGCAAACGGCATGAGATCTTCGGCGAAAGCAAGGCAGAGGAGCTTGCGAAACTCTATTCTTTCCCCGCCGTCGCCCGCATTCCCATCGACCCTACGCTCAGCCGGCTTGCGGACATGGGTAGGCTGGAAGAGGCCGAGACGGATTTCCTCGCCGATGTCTTTGCCCAAATTCTGCACTCCCGCGAGATCAAAGACCACCTCAAATAATTGCAAAAATTTAAGGCCCGCAGCTTTTGCAAAAGCTGCGGGCCTTGCCGTACTATAAAAAGTTTTAGTCGGGATCTTCGACCGCATCGGTGGGAGCCCAACGCTTGATGGAGTCGCGTGCGCTCTCCGCCTGGCTCCTCGTCGAATAGGTGGAGCTCGTGGCAAGAAGTCTGCCGCTGCCGTTCAGGATCTGCACCTGGCTGTCGCCGTTCTTGTGCTCGACGATCTCGAGGTGGTCGGCGGCGATGTTGTCCTGATAGGTCTTGATACCCGTCTTCGCGCTCGAAAGCGTCGCGTAGGGGGCGGAGCTCTCTAACATGACCTGCCCGTTGGGGGCGATGAGGCTGAACCAGAACTTGCCCTTCACGTTCTCGATGGTCCACTTGCCGTTGACGGCGGAAACTTCCTTCTTCGCGGGCGCGGGTGCGGGAGCGGGTTTCGCGGCCTTCGCGGGTGCCTTTACGGGAGCGGGCTTTGCAGGCGCCTCCTTCTTCACGGGCGTAGGCTTTGCGGGGACCTCTTTCTTCACGGGCACGGGCTTTGCGTCCGGCTTCGCGGGAGCATTCTTGGGAGTGGGCTTAAAGACGAGCGATCCCTTCTTCGCGGGCGCGGGCTTGGGCGCGGTTTTTTGTGCTTTCTTCATGGGTAATTCCTCCTTCCTATGAACATCCGCGTAGGGCGCGGGCTTTTCCTTGATCTCTTCTACAGGCTCGGGCAAAGGTTTCTTCTCGGGAACTTCCTCCACAGGCTCGGGCAAAGGTTCCTCCTCGGGAACTTCCTCCACGGGCTCGGGCAGGGGTTCCTCTTCGGGAACTTCCTCCACGGGTTCGGGCAGAGGCCTCTCGACGGGGGCTTCTTCCACGGGCTCGGGCAGAGGCTCCTCTTCGGGGGCTTCTTCCACGGGCTCGGGCAGAGGCTCCTCTTCGGGGACTTCCTCCACAGGTTCGGGCAAAGGTTCCTTCTCGGGGGCTTGTTCCACGACGACAGGTTCGGGCAAAGGTTCCTTCTCGGGAACTTCCTCCGAGGCGACGGGTGTCTCTTCGGGCGAGTAGGGCTCCGGCTCCTCATCGGGGGCCTCGGCCGCTGCCGCTCTTTGCGCTTCCTCCTCGGCGCGGCGCTTTTTCCCCTTCACCTGCAGGACGATGATCGCGATGATGAGGGCGATGATGACCGCGAGGATGGCCGCAAGAACGCCGACGAGGACGGGATTATTCTTAAAAAAATCAACGACAGATTGAAGATTGTAGAGCATCTTTTTTCTCCTTTGCAATATTGTAACACGATTTCGCGCGGCTGTCAATCCATTGACAAATTTTTTTGATTGCGTTATGATAGGAATATGAAGAAAATTGCTGTCATCGGCGGCGGTGCGTCGGGCATGGCGTGCGCCGTACAACTTTTGAGGGCGGGAAGGGAAGTAATTCTCCTCGAGCGTGGGGAACGCCTCGGCCGCAAGCTCTCCGCAACGGGCAACGGGCAGGGGAACGTGACCAACGTGAACTGTTCACAGGAACACTATTTTTCGGACGATCCAAACAAGGTCGGCCGCATCCTCGCCCGCTTCGGATATCCCGAAACCGTGCGCTTCCTCGAGGACATGGGTGGCCTCTTTTTGCCCGATGCGCGGGGAAGAGTCTACCCCGCGGGCAGGCAGGCCTCGGCCGTCTGCGACCTCTTCCGCGCCGAACTCGAAAAGCTGCATGCGGACATATGTCTCAAGACGCAGGTGCAGGAGATCGCATATGACGGCGCATTCGACCTTTTATGGGCGGGCGGACATGTGCGGGCAGACGCAGTCGTTTTGGCAGCGGGAGGAAAGGCCGCGCCGCACTTCGGGACGGACGGTTCCGCCTACGCGCTTGCGAAGAGTTTCGGCCACACCGTGACGCCCCTTTTTCCCGCACTGACAAGGCTCAAAAGCGACGCAGCGCTCGTTCGCGGGCTCAAGGGCATCCGCATGGACGCGGGCTTAAAAGTTCTTCACAATGATAGTATATGCTTTACGTGCCGCGGAGATGTCCTCTTCACCGAGGACGGCGTCTCGGGCGACGCCGTTTTCCGCGCCTCCTCCTATGCAAAAAAGGGCGACGTGCTCGAGATAGATTTCTTGCCCGACGTCGGAAGGGAGAGGCTTTCGGAGGCCTTAAAGGCAAGCGGCGGATCCCTTCTCTGCATCGTCCCCAACGGCCTCGGAAGAGCGCTTTCCAAGAGGGCAGACGGCGGACATGGTACCCTCATTTCACTTCTGAAAGCCTTTCAATTGCCCGTTCTCGGCGACTGCGGGTTTGCCAACGCTCAGGTCACCAAGGGCGGCATCCCCCTTCTCGAGACGGACGAAAACTTGCAGAGCCTGAAGCGGCCCGGCCTCTTCTTCGCGGGGGAGATCCTGAACGTGGACGGCGAGTGCGGCGGCTATAACCTGCAGTGGGCGTTTTCTTCGGCGCATGCCGCCGCGGAGGGGGTCTTGCAATGCTGACCCTGACAGGGCTCACCCTGCATCTTGGGGAGAGCGAGGACAAGCTCCTTGCCCTCTGCGAGAGAAAACTGCACGCACCCGCGGCACACTTCCGTATCTTGAAAAAATCGCTCGACGCCCGCGACAAGGGGGCGATCAAGTGGGTCTATACCGTGGAGTGTTCGAAGAAAAAGGAGCCCCTCCCCACAAGGACGTACGAAAAGATCAGGGGGGAAGCGCCCCGCGTCATCATCGTCGGCGCGGGTCCCGCGGGCCTCTTTTGCGCGGTGAGGCTGCTACGGCACGGCATCCGCCCCACCCTCATTGAACGCGGCAAGCCCGTCGAAGCGCGCGAGCAGGACATCCTCACTTTTCAAAGAACGGGCGTTTTGAATACCGAGAGCAACGTGCAGTTCGGCGAGGGCGGCGCGGGGACGTTTTCGGACGGGAAACTTAATACGCAGACAAATTCTCCTTTGAACCGCGAAGTGCTCGAGACCTTCGTGGAGTTCGGCGCGCCGAAGGAGATCGCCTACCTTGCAAAGCCGCACATCGGAAGCGACAATCTGAAGAGGGTCGTAGCCAATATCCGAGGGTTCATCCTCGGACATGGTGGCCGCATTTTCTATGAGAGCAAGCTCACAGGCGTTGAGATCAAGGGCGGGAAGCTTACCGCCGTGTATATCAACGGCACGCGGGCGGAGGCGGACGACCTCGTCCTCGCGATCGGGCACAGCGCGCGGGACACCTTCGAAATACTCCTTGCAAACGGCTTTCAAATGGAGCAGAAGGAGTTCGCGGCGGGCGTCCGCATCGAGCATTTGCAGGAGGAGATCGGGCGAGCGCAGTACGGCGAGGCCTACCGCCTCCTCCCTCCCGCGGACTATAAACTCGTCTCGCATGCGGCGGAGCGGGCGGTCTTTTCCTTCTGCATGTGCCCGGGCGGCGTCGTCATCCCCTCCGCGTCCGAAGAGATGGGCGTCGTCACGAACGGCATGAGCAACTTTGCCCGCGACGGGAAAAATGCCAATTCCGCCCTTGTCGTGCAGGTGAAGCGGGAAGATTTCGGGAGCGACCACCCCTTGGCGGGCGTTGCGCTTCAGCGGGAAATGGAGCGGGCGGCCTTCCGCGCGGCGGGAGGAGGCTTTCGCGCCCCCGTCCAGCTCGTCGGCGATTTTTTGGAGGGAAGGGAGAGCTCGCATTTCAAAGGCGTTCTTCCGAGCTATGCGCGCGGGACCTCCTTTGCCCCATTGGAGAGCTATCTTCCGTCCGTCCTTGCAGGCAGTTTGCGCGCCGCGATCCCGGACATGGGTAGGCTGCTTTCCGCCTTCAAGGTCCCAGACGCCCTTCTCACGGGGGTGGAATCGCGCACCAGCTCGCCCGTCCGCATTTTGCGTGGCGAGGACATGCAGGCCGTGGGCGTCGAGGGGGTCTATCCCTGCGGCGAGGGGTGCGGCTATGCGGGCGGCATCACTTCCGCCGCGGCCGACGGCATCCGCGCGGCATATGCCATCGCAAGGAAACATTTTTGACTTGCATAAAAATTTTTCCGAAAAATCACGAAAATTTCATGCGAAGCACTTTCTTTTTCGCAAAAGTTCTGCTATAATAAAGATAACCAATCAGCTTACTCTCCTTATTTTTTTCATATTCTCTCAGGAAAGTGCCGCCCCGGAAGGGACGGCACTTTTCTACTGCCAAAAAATCCCCCCGCGGCGTCGGTCTTCGGGGGGCGAACAAAGTTTCCGGATCGCTTTTATACAAACAGCGTCTCGTAGTCGCCGAGGGCGCTGTGCGTGAGAAGGCTATAGAGGGAGTTTGCGAACCTGTCCTTTTCGAAGCAGGCGAGGGCGTCCTTTTTGAGAAGGGCGGCGTCGCTCTTGCGCACGATGAGGGGGAACTTCGCCTCCGAGAGGGCGGAGAGCATCTCCTCCGAACCCTCCTTTCTGAGCGCGAGCGTGCGCAGGTAAAGGGGACTTTCGAGGAAGTCCTTCACCTCGTCCAGCCCGATCTTCAAAAAGTTCTGCAAAAGGACGCGCTTGATGCGGGCGCGGGTGTAGCGCTTTGTCACCACCTTCGAGAGGGCGGCCTCATACCCGGGATTTGTGCGCACCATCGCCTTCAGGCGGTTTTCCAGTCCCTCCGAGCAGTCGGCAGTCTTTGCGATCTCATCGTCCTCTGCCGCATACAGGGCGCAAAGGAGAGCTTCCTCGAAGGCGGTAGGCTGAAAGGCGAGGGCGTCCTCATAGACGTTTTTGGGCATATTTCGCTTCAGGGCGCGGCGGGCGGAAAAACTCCCGTCTGCCATGGCTGCGCGCAGCGAAGTTGCCGAGGAGAACTCTTTTCTGGGTACCATGTCCGCGAATGAGGCTCCGATCCTCAAAATGGGCAGGGGGTCAATGTCCGCCTTTTCGGCAAGGATCGCGCGGCAATATTCCACGCCCAAGATATTATTCGGGGAGGAGAGGAGCTTCTCGTCGAGGTCGGCGTTGAGGGAGAGAAGGGTCTGTGTCCGCGCACGGATGTAGGAGGTCCCGTCCTTTAAGTTTTCCTTGAGCGCGGCGCGGAACGCCCTGTCCTCGCGAAGGGTGGCGGAGGCGGTCTTCATGAAGTCCTCCCTGTTTCCGCTCTCACAGCCGAAAGCGAGCACCTTTACGGCGGGAATGGCGGCAAGAAGTTTTACAGCACCCTTGGCAAAGAGTTCGGCGGGGGAAACGGCAAAGGAGACGGGAAGCTCCAGAACGGCGTCCGCCCCGTTTTCTACGGCATGCCTTGCGCGCGTGTATTTGTCGAACACCGCCATGTCGCCCCGCTGGGTGAAGTTCCCGCTCATGAGACAGAGGAGCTTTTGGCACCCGCTCCGCTCCTTCATCTCCCGGAGCTGGTAGAGATGCCCGTTGTGGAAGGGATTGTATTCGCAAACAACGGCACAAATTTTCATATGTTCTCCACAAAAAGGCTTTCCTCACGAACAGTCCTGTTTGTCCGGTCAAACCTTTCACATTGATTTTTTCGCATTCCGCCATTTATTGTACCATATCCTCGCGAAAAGTCAACTCAAACGGCAACGAAAAAAGTCAACGTTCGGGTATCGAAGGGAAAACGCAGCGCATACTATAGAATAGAAAAGTTTGATGATTTTGGCGCAAAAGCTTGACGGGTATGATAAGGTATGCTATAATGATGATGCAGAGGAGGAAAGACCCTGCAACATGAAAACAAGCGGAGAGTTCCTGCCGTAGTGGAAAAAAATGGAGAGTTCCTGCCATAGTGGAAACGAAAAAACAAGCGGAGAGTTCCTGCCGTAGTGGAAGCCAAAAAAGGGCCGCGCTTGCGGCCCTTTCCTTTTGGAAGAGGAGGAGGTATGCTGATCGTCAGGATAGAGCAGAAATACACCGATTATCTGAGGCAGTTCGACGGACGCGTTTCCGTCAACATCGACAGGACATATGTCCGGCCCTACATAGGTGTTCTTTTGAAGGTTCAGGACAAAGAATATTTTGCACCGCTGACATCTTCCGGGAAAGGGAAAAAGCTCAAGGATGCACCCAAGGAAGAGAGTACGACTTTCTTCCCCATCGATGGATGTAAGTTGGGCGGGATCAATCTGAATAATATGATCCCCGTCATCAAAAGGGTCTATGAGCCATTCGATATCGCAAACGAACCCAACCCCAAAAAGAAGATCCTTTTGCAAAAGCAAGTCATCTTTTTGAGAAAACACGAGAAGTATATCATCCTCAAGGCGAAAAAGTTATATAACCTGAAGCTCACGGGAAAGCTCTATGAGAACTATGACAGGGTGACCTGCGATTTCAAATTGCTCGAAGAAAAAGCTACTATGTATCGTTGAGCAGAGAAAAAAGAGGGTTTGACCCTCCTTTTTATTGTGCAAACAACGGCACAAATTTTCATCTTTTCCATGCGATTCCTTTACAATTTTTTTCCGAAGGTGTATAATAATGGCAAATATCTTTCTTTCGCAACCATTATACACGATTGGGAAGAAAAAATAAAGAATTTCAGGAGTAATTTTTATGGCAGGTTTTGTAAAGACCTTGAAAAAGACCATGCAGAAGATCTCGGAATCGGGCACCGTCGTGCAGGCCATCAAGAAGAAGGCGGCCGAAAAGAACAAGAAGATCGTCCTCTGTGAGGGCGAAGACAGCCGTGTCGTCGAGGCGGCGGCGGACTGCGTGGAAGAGGGCATCGCCCGCATCGTGCTTCTCGGCAATGCCGAAGAGATTGCGGCACGGAACCCCGACGTCGACCTCAGCAAGGTGGAGATCGTCGAGCCCGCAACTTCCCCCAAACTTGAGGAATATGCACATCTTCTCTATGAACTGCGCAAGGCGAAGGGCATGACCGAGGAACAGGCTTTGGAGCTTGCAAAGGATAGCACCTTCTTCGGCGCGCTCATGCTAAAAAGCGGCGACGTGGACGGGCTCGTCTCGGGCGCATGCCATTCGACGGCGAATACCCTCCGTCCCGGCCTTCAGATCATCAAGACCGCTCCCGGCGTGAAGGCGGTCTCCAGCTTCAACCTCATGGTGGGCCGCAACCAATATTGCGAGGACGATCTCCTCGTCTTTGCCGACTGCGGCCTCAACCCCACCTACACCGCCGAAGGGCTCGCGGAGTGCGCCATCGCGACGGCGAAGAGCGCCAAAGAAATTGCGGGCGTGGAGCCCCGCATCGCCATGCTCTCCTTCTCCACGATGGGCAGTGCGAAGCACGACAACGTGACCTTGGTGCAGGAGGCAACGCGCATCGCAAAGGAGCAGGCACCCGAGTTGAAACTCGACGGCGAACTGCAGTTCGACGCGGCGATCGTCCCCGAGGTGGCGAAATTGAAGGCACCCATGTCCGAGGTCGCGGGTCACGCAAACGTTCTCATCTTCCCCGATCTGCAGTCGGGCAACATCGGGTATAAGATCGCGGAACGCCTCGGCGGCTTCCAGGCCATCGGCCCCATCTGCCAGGGCTTTGCAAAGCCCCTCAACGACCTCTCCCGCGGCTGCAAGCCTTCGGACATCGTCTGCGCGGTGGCCATCACAGCGCTTCAGGCAGAATAAATGTTTCGTGGGATTTGTTTTGTGAAAACAAATCCCACGAGCAGATAGGCAGTTTTGCTTCGCAGAATGCGGCTCTGAAAGCAGTTTCATAAAAACAAAAAGCAAGCGGGGCTTGCAAATTGGGGCGCGCGGCGCAAAATCGTGGTTTTGCTTGCGCCATCATGGATATTCGGTGCCCTTGTAATAGCAGTCTATTAAACTTCAAAAAGGTAGTTATATCATGAAAATTCTTGTCATCAATGCGGGGAGTTCCTCGCTCAAATACCAACTCATCAATATGGAGACGGAGGAGGCCATTGCCAAGGGCGGCTGCGAGCGCATCGGCATTCCGGGCGGCAAGCTCACCCACAAGGCCCACGGCGAGACCTTCGTCGTCGAACAGGAACTTCCCACCCACACCGACGCCATCTCCCTTGTGCTCAAGATGCTCGTGGATGAAAGGGCGGGGGTCATCTCCTCCATGGACGAGATCGACGCCGTCGGGCACCGTGTGGTCGCCTCGGGCGAGGCCTTCAAGGAGACGACGCTCGTGGACGAGCGGGCAATGGAGCTCATGGAGGAGATCAAGGACCTCGCTCCCCTCCACAATCCCGCGGCCATTTTGGGCGTCAACGCCTGCCGTGCGGTCATGCCGGGGAAGAAGATGGCGCTCGTGTTCGACACCTCCTTCCACCAGACCATGCCAGACCATGCCAAGCTCTACGCCATCGACTACGAGGACTACGAGAAGTACAAGGTCCGCCGCTACGGCGCACACGGCACCTCCCATAAATTTGTTGCGGGCGAGGCGGCAAAGTATCTCAAAAAGGACCTGAAGGACCTCAAAATCGTCACCTGCCACCTCGGGAACGGTTCCTCCATCTCGGCGGTGAAGGGCGGCGTCTGCATCGATACCTCGATGGGCTTCACCCCCCTCGCTGGCGTCCCCATGGGCACGCGCAGCGGCGATATCGACGTTGCCGCCATCGACTATCTGTGCGAGAAGAAGGGCATGACGATGCAGGAGGGCCTTGCCTATCTCAACAAGAAGTGCGGCGTCTTCGGCATCTCGGGCGTCTCCTCCGACTTCCGCGACCTCGAGGCCGCCAAGGCGCAGGGGAATGTGCGCGCAAAGCTCGCGCTTGACATGTTCAACTATTCCTGCAAAAAGTATGTCGGAGCGTACTCCGCGGCCATGGGCGGGCTGGACGTCATCGTCTTTACGGCGGGCATCGGTGAAAACACCCCCGCGGTCAGGAAGGGCGTGACGGACGGGCTGGAATATCTCGGCGTCAAACTCGACGAAGAGAAGAATGCGCAAAAGAACGACGGCACCATCCATGACCTCTCGGCGAAGGGTTCCAAGGTGAAGATCCTCGTCATTCCCACGAACGAAGAGCTCGTCATCGCCCGCGAGACGGCCGCGCTTTGCTGATTTTTCGTAAAATCTTATAAAAGGGCGCGAAAACAGCTTGACAAACCCCCTGAAATACCCTATACTTTTTTAAGTCGATGATTCCTACCATCAATGTCGCGCAGTGCAGGGCGCGGGGGTCGCTCAAAGGGGCGTTCGACTTCGAATACCTCCCCGAGAGCGAACTTTTAGACATCCCCTTCGTCTCCTTCAAAGGGCCTGTGCGCGTGCATCTCAAATATGCGATCGCCGAAGACGACACGGTGGAGGCGGAAGGAGAGCTCTCCTTCACGCTCGAGGGCGACTGTTCACGTTGCCTCGGGCATGCCGAATGTGCCATATCCGATAGCTTCTCGGGCGTCTTTGTCCGGGGCGAGGGCGACGGCGAGACATACGGCTATGGGAATCACATCGTAAAGTTTGACGAACTCCTCCGCGACGCGGTGCTGTTCGCCCTTCCTTCGCGGGTGCTCTGCGGGCACTGCGGCGAAGAATAAAATGCAAAAAGAAAAAGAGGTGTAATATGGCAGTCCCCAAGGGTAAACAATCGAAGAGCAGAACCAACAAACGCTTCGCAAATTACAAGGCAACGGCACCTACGCTCGTCGAGTGCCCGCATTGCCACGAGCTCAAGGTCGCGCACAAGGTCTGCGGCCACTGCGGCTATTACGACGGCACGGAAGTCGTCCCGCAGGAGACGGAAAAGAAGAAGTAAGCATCTGCAAAGGAAGAGGCGGACGGAAATGAAGTCCGCCTATTTTCATTCCATCTTATCATTTGGAGAAGAAAATGGATCAAACCGCACTTTTCAAACTTTCCTACGGCGTCTACATCTGCACGAGCTGGGACGAAGGCCGCCCCGTCGGCTGCATTGCGAACAGTTCCATGCAGATAACTTCCTCCCCCGCGACGGTTGCCGTGAGCATCAACCGCGTCAACCATACGCACAAGTGCATCGAGGAGACGGGCCACTTCGCCCTCACCGTCCTCGGCGAGAAGTCGGACCCCAAGCTCATCGGCCTCTTCGGCTTCCGCTCTTCGAGGGATACGGATAAATTCCAGAACGTTCGCTACACCGTCCGCGGGAAGCTCCCCGTCATCGACGACGCCATCGCCTTCATCTCCTGCAAGGTAATAGGAAAGCTGGAGACGCCGACGCACACCGTCTTTTTGGGCGAAGTTCTCGACTGCGGCAATCTGAAGAAAGATAAGCCCATGACCTACGCCTACTACCACGAGGTGCTGAAGGGGAAGACGAGCGTGAACGCCCCGACCTTCATAGAGGACGGCGGCAAGGCGGAGAGGGAAGTCTGGGTGTGCGATGTGTGCGGCTACACCTACGACGGCGAGATCCCCTTCGAAGAACTCCCCGACGACTGGGTCTGTCCGCTCTGCGGCGTCGGGAAGGAGAACTTCCACCGAAAATAAAAATCAGCACGAAATCGCCCGCTTTTGCGGGCTTTTTTCTTGCTTTTTAATATATTTCGATAATTGTCTAAATACCCATATGCGCATCTGCCCGCGTCATGCTGCCCCGCCCGCACGTTCTGATCGCTATCGAAGGGCGGCACGAGGGGCATCGCTCCGAAGTAGCCGTAGGCCATCCGCGTCATCCTGAGCCGATAAAGCGAAATGAAAACCGCGAGCCCATCTTCGAAGGATCCCCTCATACGAAGTTCGATGATTCCCGCGTCATCCACCTTTCTCCTCATTTCGACGCCGCGCACTTTCTCCTCATCTCGACGCCGCGCCGCCCATCGGGCGGCGCGGCGGAGGAGACCCCTACAAACGCGCTTTGCTATATCGAGAGGGGATACGCCTTCGGCTTGGAATGAGGGCTTGCCCCCTTTGTGGGAGGGGGTAGGGGGGTGGGGCGCTCCGCGTCATCCTGCCCCGCCCGCACGTTCTGATCGCTATCGAAGGGCGACACGAGGGGCATCGTTCCGAAGTAGCGAAGCGAAGGATCCCCCAATACGCAGTCCTCATTCAACTTTTTTTCTAAAACCGCTTGACAAATGCCCATAAGGGGTATAAAATAATCATGCCCCAAAGGGGTATCGGAGGTACTACAGATGGAAAACCACTGTGAGATGAAGAAGGTCCGGAGCGACGAAGAGAAGAGGACGCTCAGGGCGCGCATCAACCGCATTGCGGGGCAGATGAACGGCGTCGGGCGCATGGTGGAGGAGGACCGCTATTGCGCGGACATCCTCATTCAACTCGCGGCCATCGACAAGGCGGTAAAGAGCCTTGCCGCGCTCATGCTTGACAGCCACATCCACACCTGCCTCATCGAGAATATCCAAAACGGAAATACGGACTGCGTGGAGGAGATCGCACACCTCTTCCGCAAATTCCAATGAGTGTTTGATATGACGAAGAGAAAATACTCGGTGACGGGGATGATGTGCGCGGCGTGTGCCGCGGGCATCGAGCGCACCGTCAAAAAGTTATCGGGCGTCACCTCCTGCACGGTCTCCCTCATGGGGGAGAGCATGGAGGCGGAGTTCGACGAGAGTGTCGCCTCGGACGAAGGTATCCGTGCAGCGGTCAAGGGTCTCGGCTACGGCATCTATGACTTCGGGAAGGTCCCCGAGAAGAAGGGACGGGGCCTTAGTCTTCTCACGCGCTTTATCATCTCCCTTTCCCTCCTCATCCCCGAGATGTATCTTGCGATGGGGCACATGATAAGCCCCGCCATCGTCCCGCATGGATGGTGGAACTACGGCTTCCAGCTCGCGCTCACCCTCGCCATCCTCTGTGTGAACTACGCCTTCTTCGTAAGCGGCGTGCGTGCGGCCGTGAAACTCGTCCCCAACATGGATACGCTCGTCACGCTCGGGGCTGCGGTCTCCTTTGTCTACAGCGTCGTCACGGTCTCGCTCGACCCCATGACGCACACCGTCTTTTTTGAATCTGCGGCGATGATCGTCACCCTCGTCACCCTCGGAAAATTTCTGGAAGATAAAAGCAAAAAGCGCACGGGGAAGGAACTCGAAAAGCTTCGTGCCCTCGCCCCCGACACGGTCACCGTCGAACGGGACGGGACGCAAAAGGCGATACCCATGTCCGAGGTCGAGGTGGGAGATCGCGTCATTGTGCGGCAGGGAGAGAGCATCGCCGTGGACGGGAAAGTCGTGTTCGGCCACGCCTTTGTCGATACCTCCGCCGTGACGGGCGAGAGCCTTCCCGTGGAGCTTTGCGAGGGGGATGGTGCGGTCAGCGCGTCCATCGTCACGGGCGGGTACCTGACCATCGAAGCGGAGAAGGTGGGGGAGGACACCATGCTCTCGGGCATCATCCGCATGGTGCGGGAAGCGGGCACTTCCAAGGCCCCCATCCAGAAGCTCGCCGACAAGATCTCCGCCGTCTTCGTCCCCGTCGTCGTGGGCCTTGCCCTCCTCACATTTATGATATGGATGCTCGTCACGCACGATGTCCAAAAGGCATTCAATTTCAGCGTGAGCGTCATCGTCATCTCCTGCCCGTGCGCATTGGGGCTTGCGACCCCCGTCGCCGTCATGGCCGCAACGGGAAGGGGCGCAGGGCTCGGGGTGCTGTTCAAGAATGCGGAGGCCCTCCAAAAGCTCGCAACGGTCAAAGAGATCTTCCTCGACAAGACGGCGACCCTCACCGAGGGCACACCCAAAGTCGTCTTTTTCGAGGAGTACGAAGAAGGGGCAAAGGGCATCGCCTACGCCCTCGAGAGCAAGCTCTCCCACCCGCTTGCCCGCTGTATCGCGGCGTACTGCGAGAGGGGGGAAGAGGGCGAAAATGTCACCTTCATCGCGGGCATGGGTGCCACGGGCGTCGTCAACGGGAAGAATTACTTCCTTGGAAACGCCCGCATGATGCAGGAGAAAAATATCAAGTTCGAAGAACATCTTCCCACCTATTCGGCCCTCTCCGAGGAGGGCAAGACGGTCCTCTTCCTTTCGGATGAGACCCGCGTCCTCGCGCTCTTCGCCCTCGCCGACACCCTGAAGGAGGGGAGCGGAAAGGCCGTCGAAGAGCTCACCGCACTCGGCTGCCTTCCCGTCATGCTCACGGGGGACAATGCGGCCGTTGCAAGGCACATCGCCGCGGAGGCGGGCATCCCCCCGCAGGAGGGCTGTGTGCGCGCCGAACTTCTCCCCGAGGATAAACTGCGCATCGTGCGCGATGCGCGGGAGCAAAACGAGCGGGCAAAGAAGGAGAGCCGCACGGCACGGCGGGCAAATTCCCATGTCGCCATGGTGGGCGACGGCATCAACGACGCTCCCGCCCTGAAGGAGGCGGACATCGGCGTCGCGATGGGGAACGGTACCGACGTCGCCATCGAGAGCGCAGACGTCGTCCTCGTCAAAGGGGACCTTGGGGCCCTTCCGAAGGCCGTCCGCCTCGCAAAAAAGACGATGCGGATCATCAGGCAGAATCTCTTCTGGGCGTTCTTCTACAACTGCATCGGCATCCCCCTCGCCGCGGGCGCATTCGCCGTCTTCGGCGTCGCATTGAACCCCATGATCGCCGCGGCCGCCATGAGCCTTTCCTCCCTCTTCGTCGTCACAAACGCTTTGCGCCTCATGCGTTTTATGAAGAAGTGAGATGCTCCGGGCCTTTAGTTTTTTTGAAATGAGGCGGAAAACGCTTGCAAAAGGGGGGAGTATCTGCTATAATAAAGGTCGCGTCGAGGAGTAGCGCAGTTTGGTAGCGCGCTTGGTTCGGGACCAAGAGGTCGTGGGTTCAAATCCCGTCTCCTCGACCAAGCAAAAGGGCAGTCTCAGGACTGCCCTTTTTGCTTAGAACATTTTTCCCATAAATTATTCTTAAAGAACACTTGACTTTTGCGCACAATATGAGTACAATGTATATACATTGAGCATAATATGTCAAGGAGGTATCATATGACCACGATCAATGTGCGCGTTGAAGAAAACATCAAAAACGAAGCAAGTGCGCTCTTTGCGGAGCTTGGCCTCGACATGAGTACGGCGATCAATTTGTTTTTATATCAGGCGATCGCAAGGGAGGGTCTGCCCTTTGAAGTGAAGAGACGTCCCAATGCGGAGACGTTGGCGGCAATGGAGGAGGTTCGCCGCATTCGGGCGGGGGAGCAATCCGCAAGGGTGTATACCGACGTCCATAAAATGTTTGAGGAGTTGAACGGCGATGGCGAAGTATAACGTCATTCTCACGAACTCTTTCCGCAGAGACTATAAACTCATTCTCCGCCGAGGATATAATACCGCGCTTCTTGAGGAGGTCGTCGATATTCTCGCGAGCGGACAGCCTCTTCCCGAAAAATATCGGGACCACGAACTTACGGGGAATTTCGGGGGATGCCGCGAATGCCATATCAAACCCGATTGGCTGTTGATCTACGAAACTTGGGAGGATGAGCTGATTTTATATCTCACCCGAACCGGAACGCATTCGGACCTGTTCTGAAGGATCTCATCACGCTCTCGGAGCGATTTATGACACATGACGGGCACACCATGTCCGAGGTTGCCCCTTCACAGAGAAGAAAATTTTCAAAACAATTGATAGATCGCTCATTTTGTGATAAGATAGAAGAAACTTCGGCAAGCGGCCTCAAAAGATAAGGCTTCGTTCTTGCCGTCGAAACTTTGGAGGAAAAATTTATGAACGTCTGCGATAATGCAAGACCCTGTCCGTGCACCTATGACTGTCCGCGCCACGGGAAATGCTGTGCATGCGTGGCGCACCACCGTGACCACAACGAGGGCGTCCCGGGATGCTTCTTTTCAAAGGAGGCGGAGGCGACCTACGACAGGAGCATCGAAAATCTTGCAAGAGATAAAGGGTTCCTGAAATAACTCCGCTACGGGCCAAAGCAGAGAAAGGCCCTTTTCAGCGGAAACAGAAAAATCAAACGGCGATAATACATAACCCCACCCCGCATACTTTTACCTGCGGGGTGGGGTTTTTGCTGTAATTTTTTGAGAAATCTTTTTTATCTGTTTAGGCGAAAATGCCTTTTCCGCACTTGCGGACGTCTCAATAAAAAGGGGGAGGGTCGATCCCCAAAAGTTCATAGAGAGAGACCTTGTAGAGAAGGGAAAGTTTGATGAGATTCTCATACTCTGGCCGTGAACGGTCATTCTCCCAATCGCTGATATTCGATTGGCAGATCTCGAGTTTCTCGGCAACATCCTTTTGCGTATAGCCGCATTCCTTGCGAATTTTTCTGAAATTTTTTCCAAAATCCATAAGAATATTTTAGGAAAAATGTGTATTGCACATTGACAAATATGTGCATTGCACATATAATTATAGCGATGCGCCAAGTATTTTTGACGCCGTAATTCAATCATGCGAGGGGAAAAATGCCGGCCGAGACATTGAGAAACGCAAAGAAAAACAAGGCGGACGAATTTTACACGCAGCTCGCCGATATCGAGGCAGAGCTCAAACATTACAAGGAGCAGCTCTACGGGAAAATCATCCTTTGCAACTGCGACGACCCGTTCGAGAGCAACTTTTTCAAATATTTTGCGATGAACTTCAACCATTTGGGGCTCAAAAAGCTCATCGCGACCTGCTACGACTCCTCGCCCATCGCCTATACGCAGATGTCCTTTTTCGACGACGAAAGGGCCGTTCCGAACAAGAACCGCCGTGCATACAAGATAGAGATCACCGAGGTCGAAGATTACAACGGCGACGGTGCGGTGGACCTCTGCGACATCGCATGGCTTCTGAAAAACAAGAAAAATTCCCTCTCCCTTCTGAAGGGGAACGGCGACTTCCGCTCCGAGGAGTGCGTGGAGCTCTTGAGGGAGGCGGACATCGTCGTGACCAACCCGCCCTTTTCCCTCTTCCGCGAGTATGTGGCGCAACTCATGGAGTATGAGAAAAAATTTCTCATCATAGGGAATCAGAATGCTATAGCATACAAAGAAATATTTCCCCTCATTAAAGAGAACAAAATATGGCTTGGGTTTGGCTTCAAAGGAAATGTAGGGTTTTTTATCAATACCCAATACACTGATTATGCGAAATCCAGCCAGCACAAGGAGGGCATGATCCGTGTGTCAGGCGTAACATGGTATACAAATTTAGATACGCAGAAACGTCATGAATCTCTAACTCTTTATAAAAGATATAATCCCATGGAATATCCAAAATATGATAATTTTGAAGCTATAAATGTTTCATCAACTACTGATATCCCTTACGACTACGATGGCGTGATGGGCGTACCCATTACCTTCCTCGATAAATATAACCCCGAACAATTTGAGATCATCGGCATGGGTACGGGGGACACCGCAAAAATGATCGGCGTAAAAAAGAATTACCGTGGAAGAACAGATTTGGCATACACGGTAAACGGAAAATCACAATGCCCCTACAACCGCATTCTTATAAGGAGAAAATAAATGAAGATCGAACTGCATGAAATTTCGGTCGGCGAGATCGCAAAAAATTACATCGACAACGCCGAGGAGGGGGTCGTCGGCTACGACGGCAAGCTCAATATCCGCCCAAAATATCAGCGTGAATTCGTCTATGACAACGAAAAGCGTGACGCCGTCATCGACACCATCGTGAAGAGGTTCCCGCTCAATGTCATGTATTGGGTGAAAAACGAGGACGGCAGTTTCGAAGTCCTGGACGGCCAACAGCGCACGATCAGCTTCTGCCAATATGTGAAGGGGGAGTTTTCGATCGCCGATCGTGCCTTCCACAATCTGACCGAGCCCGAACAGCGGCGGATCCTAAACTATAAAGTCCTCGTCTACTTTTGCGAAGGGGACGAGGACGAGAAGCTCGCATGGTTCCGCATCATCAATATCGCGGGGGAAAAACTCACCGAGCAGGAACTGCGCAACGCGACCTATACGGGGCCGTGGCTCACGCACGCGAAGAGCATCTTCAGCAAGTCGAACTGCGCTGCCTACCTTCTCGCAAAGGACTATGTAGGCGGCTCTCCCATTCGGCAGGAGATCTTGGAGACCGCACTCGATTGGATGGGAAAGAGCCTTCACCTCGGGGAGGGGAGAAGGGAGCCGGACGCGCATATCCGCGCCTACATGGGGACGCATCAACATGCTCCCAATGCGAACGAACTTTGGACGTATTTCCGGAACGTCATCGAATGGGTGCAGCTCACTTTCCCAAAGTACCGCAGGGAGATGAAGGGGATAGGCTGGGGCGCACTCTACGATGAGTTCCATGAAAAGACCTTCGACACGGCGGCGTTGGAGCAAAGGATATCCGCGCTCATGGCGGACGACGACGTGACGAACAAGAAGGGCATCTACCCCTATGTTTTGACGGGCAAGGAGAAATTCCTGAACATCCGCGCCTTCACCGAGAGCCAGAAGCGGCAAGCCTACGAGCGGCAGGGCGGCATCTGCCCTTACTGCGAAAGGGAGCATCGCGCAAAGACGCATTATGAACTTAGTGAAATGGAAGGGGACCACATCACCCCTTGGCGCGAGGGCGGCAAGACTACCGTCGAGAATTTACAGATGCTCTGCAAAGAACATAATCGCACAAAGAGCTGCAATTAAAAAAGAGGGCCTGCCAGCATAAACGTCCATACCATGTCCGCAATGGGCTCTCATGCCTTCCCCCATCCATGGGGGAAGGTGTCACGCTCGCGTGACGGATGAGGGTTGTGCTTCCAATTGCCCTTCAAGACACAAAACAGCCATACCATGTCCGAAGCCGAACCTCTCTATGCGCTGTCGCCATCCGCGTCATGCTGAGCCGACCAAGAGGGATGAAACCGTGAGCTCATTCTCGAAGCATCCCCCCATACGAAGTCCAGGGGTAAACCGCGTCATGCTGCCCCGCCCGCACGTTCTGATCGCCAACGAAGGGCGGCACGAGGGGCAAAGCCCCGAAGTAGCCGAATTGCCTATACCATATCCGAAGAGCCCATCCTCGAAGCATCCCGAACTACGAAGTCCAATGCCCCCTCCCGAGGAGGGGCTGAGGGGTGGGTACGAATTCAGAACACGCCCCACCTCAGTCACGCAGGGCGTGACAGCTCCCCCCAAGGGAGGAGCTTTTTTTCGGACTTCGTATATGGGGATTCTTCGGAGAGTTGCCTTTGCGGACAGTCGTAAAAACCCCATCGGCTCAGAATGACGCGGTTCACCCCTTTTTCCCCGAAAGAAAGGCTTCGTCGCGACATAGAACAACGGAAATTGCAGACAATATGCGCGGGGCAAGTCTGCAGATTATTCGACTGTTTGACAGTTTTACCCCATGGAAAATTTTTTCATAAATTGTTAAAATGTAACTATCAAAATTGGGGAAATCTATGGCAAGTCTTCATCTGAAAAACATCTACAAAGTCTATCCCAACGGCACGAAAGCGGTCAACGATTTTTCGATGGACATCGAGGACAAGGAATTTGTCGTCTTTGTCGGCCCTTCCGGCTGCGGAAAATCCACCGTCCTGCGCATGATCGCGGGGCTCGAGGAGATCACGGCGGGGGAACTCAAGATCGACGAGGCCGTCGTCAACGATGTGGATTGCAAGGACCGCGATACGGCAATGGTCTTCCAGAACTATGCCCTCTATCCGCACATGACAGTCGCCGACAACATGGCTTTCCCACTCAAGATGGCGAAGCTCACCAAGGAGCAGAAGGCGGCCCTAAAGAGTCGGATCGATGGAAGATTTCCGCCCATCCGCTCCGCAAAGAGCTTCCGGAAGATCGCGAAAAAAGAGTACCTCCTCAAGATGCACAAAAAGGCCGACGCCCTCTCACAGGCGGAGCTGGATGCGATCGCCCTTCGCGGGGAGGAACTCTATTCCCAATACAGCGAGGCGAAGGCAAAGAACGCCGAGACGCGGAAACTTTACCGTGTGAATAAAAAGATCGTGCTCACAAAGGAGGACAAGGCGGAGATCTCCAAGGACCTCAAGGAAGTCTTCCCGCGTTCCTTTAAGAATTTTATATTGAAGCCCCTGCACCTTCTCACCCTTCGGCATGAATACATCGTCGGCCTTCGGGAGGAGAAGCATCTGCAGCGTCCCATCTCCCTCCTCCACAATCTCTTCCGTCCCATTTACGCCGCGCGCGTCAAGCGGGAGGAGATGTATATGCGCGTCGTCGAGATCGCGGACATCCTCGGCCTCAAGGAATACCTCGGCGTCAAGCCGGGGGACATGAGCGGCGGCCAGCGGCAGAGGGTCGCCCTCGGCCGCGCCATGGTGCGGGACCCCAAGGTCTTCCTCCTCGACGAACCGCTCTCCAACCTCGACGCGAAACTCCGCACCCAGATGCGCAGTGAGATCACCAAATTGCACAACCGCCTGCAGACGACCTTCATCTACGTCACGCACGACCAGGTGGAGGCGATGACGATGGGGGACCGGATCGTCGTCATGAAGAAGGGCACCGTCCAGCAGATCGACACGCCCATCGACCTCTACACCTATCCGAAGAATCTCTTCGTCGCAGGCTTTATCGGCACCCCGTCCATGAACTTCTTCGACGCCGTCGTGGAGCTTGACGGCAAAGAGGCGAGCGTCACCTTTGCGGGCGGGAAGAGGCTGAACTTCTCCGCGGAATATCTCAAGAAATTCGAGCGCAAATATTTGGGGAAAAAGGTGACCTTCGGCGTTCGGCCGGAGGATGTGTTCCTCACGGAAGGGGGGATCGAATGCGTCGTCCTCGGCGTCGAGATGCTCGGGAGCGAGACCCTCCTCTATTGCGACTTCGACACACAGAACAAGGCCAATTACGAGAGCGGGACCTATCCATTCATCCTCAAGACGGCGGGGGTATGTCCGCACCGCAGCGGCGACATCATCAGGGTAAACATCGATTTTGCGAATGCGCACTACTTTGACGCGGAGACGGAAGTGAGCGTCATGGACCGCCTTGTGCGCTACAACGACCTCCCCGTGACCATCGAAGGGGGCAAACTCTTCCTCGGCGGCGTGGGGGCAGACCTTCCGCCCGCACTTCAAGGGCTCGAGGGCGCATTCGACGCCCTCTTCCCCGCCACCGCAGTGCAGAGCGGGGACGCCTATCCCGCAAGAGTTTTGGAGAGCGAACAGCTCAAAGAGGGAACGCTCACCCGCATCGAAGTCGGCTCACAGAGGCTGTACGCCTTGGGAGAGGGCGGCATCGAAGGGGGGATCAAATTGGATTGGCACACCCTCTCCATCTCCCGCGACGGCGAAGTGGTGCGGCCCGCCCTCGAGACGCAAAATGCTCTTGCCGTCAAGCTCAGAAAGCGCAAGCTCTCCAAGGAGGAAAGAAAGGCGCTTCCCCCCGAGGAGAGACGGGACATGGACATCTTCGTCGAATGCGGCGATGTCTCCATGCGCTGCCCCTTCAATGTTCTGAAACGTCTTCTCGGCGCGAGCGATCGGAAGCTGTTCGGCGTGGACCTCGAGCTCCACTTCGGCGAGGACGCCCTTCTCCCCGGGGACACCTTCAAGGCAAACATTCTCGAACGCTACGATTTCGGGGAAAAGAAATATGCGCGTGCGGAATGCCTCGGCGCGAAGATCGTCCTTCCCTATGAGGGGGAGGGGGAGACCGTCTCCTTCGATATAGACCTGAATACGGCGGGCGTCTACGACGCGGCGCACGGGATAAAATTCGCCTGATATGAAGAAGTTATTGTTAGCTTTATCGCTCATCCTATCCTGTCTTTTGGTCCTTGTCGGGTGCGGCACCTCCAACGCACCCGACGAGGATCCTCCCAAGACGGAGGAGGGGGAGAGCAGGGTGCGGATCGCGGAGCTCCCCGAGGGAGCCGCCCGCTATGAGGGAGCGGAGATCTCGGTCGGAGAGACTTCCCTTCCCGCCTATTCGGTGCTCGTGAACACCTCGCAGAGCTGGACGCCCAACAATTATAAAAGGAAGGAGAGCGGCGTCTGCCTCTTCGAGCTCGACGGGACGGCACAGATCGTTGTAAGGCCCGAGACGAAGATCAACTACGCCTCCGTTCTGCGCCCCCTCTCCGCAAAGATCACGCCCATCGCAGACATCGAGGAGAACACCCTCACCTTCACCTTCCGCAGTGCGGGGGAATACGTCCTCGAGATCAACGGCGACCCCTACGACGCCATCCACTTCTTCGTGAGCGCATACGACAAGGAGGGCGCGGCCAAATATTCGGGCTATTCCAATGTAGAGATCTTCTCCGCGGGCATTCATACCGCCCAAAGCGACAGCCGTATCGGCGCGGGGAATGTGATAAACCTTTCGGGCAACACCCTCGTCTATCTCGAGGACGGCGCCGTCGTGCGGGGGAAATTCCTCGCAAACAACGCCAGCCACATCGCCATTGCGGGCAGGGGGATCATCGACGGCAGCACCTTCGAGCGGGATGCGGACCACGGCACGGTCACGGTGCCCCTCGAGTTCAACTACTGTAAGGACATCTTTCTTAGCGAATTTTCCGTCCTCGACCCCGCGGGCTGGTGCGTGAACTTCTACTTTGTCGAAAACTCCCGCATCGAGGACATCAAGATCATCACCTCCCGCTCCAACGGGGACGGCATCTCCCTGCAGTCCTGCAAGCATATCGGGGTGGACGGCTGCTTTGTGCGGAGCTGGGACGACTCCATCGTCGTCAAGAACTATCCCCGCTGGGAGAACCGCTCTACGCACGGCGAGACGGAGGACATCACCGTCACAAATTGCACGATCTGGACGGACCTCGCACAGAGCATGGAGCTGGGCTACGAGACGGTGGGCGTTCCCTTCTCCCACATCACATTCGAAAACATCACCGTGCTCCACGCCATGCACAATGCCGTGATGAGCATCCACAACGCGAACAACGCGGCCATCGAGGACGTGACCTTCAAGGATATCACCGTCGAGGACGGGAAGGCTCCCGCCGACGGGACGGGCCTTATCGATGTGCGCATCCTGTATAGCGCGACCTGGTCGGACCAGCACACCTCCCCCACGGCCCTCGGCACGGTGGACGGCGTCCTCATCGAGAATATCAAAGTGCTCTCCGCCCGCCGTTTTTCGGCGACCGTCGGCGGCTGCCGCGATACGCGGCCGGGCTTTGAGAGCGACCATTTCGTTTCAAACGTGACGATCAAGAACGTTTCGCTCGCGGGGATGCGCCCCACGGAGGCGGAATGCAAGTTCTCCCTCATCCGAAGCTACCTCCGCGGATTTTCCTTTTTGCAGGAGGCAAAAGAGGTGACGGGGGCGAAATTCATCTTTGCACAGACCGACGAATACCTTGCAACCTTCGGGGACGCATGCATCGTCGAGATCGTTTGAGAAGGAGGAAGTATGAAAAGGAAAGCAACCATCTTTTGCATTTTGACCGCACTTCTGATGGGCACGGCGGCCCTTGTTGCCGCATGCGGCGGGGGGAAGGGTCCCTCCACGGGCGGCGGGGAAAAGCCCGGCGGGGATACCCCCGACAGGACGGTGACGGAGACCAAGCTCAACGTCTATGAGGGCCCCAATCTTCTCGAAAGTTCTTCCCGTCTCAAGGCCTTCGTCGAGGACGAGGAACTCTTCGTCTACGATACCCGTGTCAACCATAATAGGCAGTTCTCCTTCTCCTATTCGCAGGACGAGGGGCAGGTCGTCCTCTTCGACTTCGAGGGGAAGGTGCACATGCGCGTGGAGGTCCAAGGGGCAACGGCGCTTTCGGACGTCGTCGTCCGCCCGCTCTCCTATGGTGTGGAGACGAAGGTCGACGGAAACACCGTGGAATTCGATCTCAAATATTGCGCAAATTACACATTGGAATACAACGACGGGAGCGCGAAGGATGCGGCGGACAACGCCCTGCACATCTTCGCAAATCCCATTGAAGAGGACCCCATCACCGCGGATAACGTCCCCGAAAACACCGTCTACATCGGACCGGGGGTGTACTCTGCGGGCGCGATCCCCTTGAAGAGCAACGAGACGCTCTACCTCGCGGGCGGGGCCTATGTCTACGGACAGGTGCGTGCGGAGGGCCTCGAGAACCTCACCATCCGGGGAAGGGGGATCATGAGCGGGGAGATCTACGACCGCCGTTCGGAATCCGAATACACCCTGCCCATCGAGCTGCGCTTCTGCAAGAATGTCAAGATCGAAGGCATCGCTCTTTTAGACCCCGCGGGCTGGGCGGTCACCCTCTATCACAGCGAAGGGGTGAAAATCGACAACCTCAAGATCATCACCGCGCGCGGCAACGGCGACGGCATCTCCGTGCAGTCCTGTAAGGATGTGACCGTGACGGGCGGATTCGTGCGCACCTTCGACGATTCCCTCGTCGTCAAGAACACCGACCGCGGAGATACCGAGAATGTCACCTTCGACAACGTCGTCGTCTGGACGGACCTCGCACAGAGCATGGAGGTCGGCTATGAGACCAACGGCGCGAAGATGGAGGGCATCACCTTCAAGAACATCACCGTCCTTCACAACTATCACAAGGCGGCCATGTCCATCCACAACTGCGACGACGCCGAGATCAGGAACGTCGCCTATGACAACATCACCATCGAGGACGCGCGCATGCTCGGCGACAACCAGCTGGACGGCCTCGAGGACTACCTCATCGATATCACCATCGCCTACAATGCCAATTGGACGAAGGCGGAGGAGCGCGGCTCCATCGACGGCGTCCGCTTCGAGAATATCAAAGTTTTGGAGATGGCGGACAGCATCGTCTGCCGCATCAGCGGCGAGAGCGCGAAGAGCAGCGTGAAGAACGTCACCGTGAGGGGCGTGGAGATCGAGGGGCAGGCGGCGGACAATGCCGATAAGCTCAAGGTCAAAACGAACTCCTATGTGAGCAATATCAAGGTGCAGGGCGCCGACTACGAAGTGTCGGGCGCGAGCGTGAAACTTCCCTATAAGCTTGCGCTCAAAGAGGGCGACGCCGCGCAGAAGTCGTTGAAACCTTCCCCCGAACAGAAGGGGCTGGAAGTGCCCGAATTCGCCATTCTCAACGTGCCCGAGACTTACATGGGCAGGGGAAAGGACATGGCGGAGGTCAGCGCCTTGGTCACCCACGGTGCGGGCACGACGAAGGATGCCGCGTACGACGACGGCAGCGGCGAATTTGTGGACGCGGCCTCTCCCGCCTCCAATCTTTTCGACGGGGAAAGGAACACCCTCTTCAAGGCGAAGAGCTGGACGGGGGAGAAGGACGAGTTCGTCGCCCTCACCCTCGAATTCGGCGAAAAGCTCCCCGCGGGCAGTGTGAGCGTCATAAGGGTGTATCTCCCCGAGGACAGCGCGTATGTGTATGACTTCGACGTGAGCATCTTCAACCGCAAGGAGATGGGCGGCAACTTCGCACGCACGCAAAGTTCCGTGCGCTATGCGGCGAGCCCCGCGACGGGGAACTACTTCGACGTCAAACTTTCCGCCACCCTCGAGAGCAGCGCTCTCCAGCTCCGCCTCTTCCGCGTGGACGGCATGACGGGGCAGAAGACGCTCGAATTGGCAGACATCAAGATCTTCCCGTGCTCTCTCTCCACGACAAAGCCCGTCCTCGATTCGACGACGCATTTCGACGTCTACGGCGCCAACAACCTCGTCGACGGGAACGAGAATACCTATTGGGAGACCTCGGCAAAGGACTGCAACGGGGCGACCTTCACGGTCGATCTCGGCGGCGTCTATCAGATAACGGACATCGTCATGCACTTGCCGCCCCTCCTCACCTGGGAGGCGCGCGTCCAGAACATTGCCATTCTCGTGAGTACAGACGGGGGAAACTTCACGACGCTCGTTGCCGCCAAGGACTACACCTTCGACCCCATGACGGGCAACGTGAACGCGATCAAACTTTCCTCTCCCACCGAGGCGCGTTATGTCAAGCTCGTATGGGCATCCAACAGTTCTTCTCGCTACGGCGCACAGCTCTCCGAACTGTACGTCTATGGCGAATAAGATAAAAAATTTATAAAGGGGAGTATTTGGTATGAAGACAAGACAAAAAATCTTGCTGACTGCTCTTTCCGCCGCGCTCATAGCGACGTTGACCTCCGGTCTCACGCTGACGGCGCTCGCGGATCAAGCGACGGAAGGCCACGAATTCGACGGCAAATTGGACGTCGTGTTTGAGGACTTCGACAGAGACATCATCAGCGACACGGTGAAGGCCGAAGGGGATCATGTAGATCTCGGCGAAAAGCCCTATCTGCACGTCGAGTACACCGCGGGGAGTGCCGCATCGACCGTAAGTGCCATCTATAAGCAAGGCTCGGGCAGTTTTACGGAGATGAATAAGAGCGGGAAGCTCACATTCAAAATGCGTGCGCCCAACGGGAACGTCAACCTCTCTGACCTGAAATTCGGCGTGCGCGACTCGACGAATCAGGAGGCGGCCGTCCTTATCAAGTCGATGAGCGAGCTCAAGACGGCGGACAACGAATCTCTTCCCGCACAGATCACCGCCGAGTGGCAAAACTTCGAGATCGGCTTTGCGACGAGCTATGAGGACGACGAAGTATATCCGACGACGCAAACGCAGTTCAAGGACGGGATCATCCAGGGGATTCATCTCTTTGCGGCGGAAGGTGCCGCGGGCGTCATCGATATCGCCTCCGTCACCTACAATCAGACGGTCATCAACGATTTCCGGGGCGGAGACGATGTGGCTGCGACCGCCAAACTCGCAGATGCGGGTACATGGTGGGCGGAATCCGCCGGGGGCCATATCGTCAAGCGCGCCGTCAAACTCACCGAAGGCGGCAGCTTCTCTGTGGTGAAAACGACGGCCGTCGGCAATTACGACTATGCCATCATCGAAACGGAGGGCGACACCGCGCACCTCAAAGTCGCCACGACGACGGACGGCACGACTTGGGGCACCCCCGAAGCCTACGACGGATATTCCGTCGCACTCAATGGCACCGAGAAGGGCTTCAAGTTCTCCTATGACGGAAGCGATGCAAACGGCGTCACCGTAACGCGCATCTACCTCACGAACGCCGTCCAGCGTGCCCCCGAGACGGTCGTCCCTGTCATCGATGCGGAAAGCGCCGAAGTCCTCGACGACTTCTCCTTCGCGCAGAAGGGCTTTACGGGCGTCTATGATGATATGATCGCAGTGGAAGGACTTGCGGATGCGGGCCTCGACTACAGGCTCTCCTACGACAACGGAAATCTCGTCGAAGTGAAGGACGGCTGCCTCGTCTTCGACGCGACCACTCTCGTAGCGGACGGTAATATCAACTTCAAGTTCAAGTCCAAGAGCGTCGTGAACGGCAAATACGTCGTGTTCAAGATGAGAGCAGAGGACGGCGCAGATCTTACCGGCTTCCGTTTTGGGCTTGGCGATCCCGATGATGCGTATACGGACGACATTTGGTCGCACGATCTCAAGGTCGCCTACGGCCTTGCGACCCCGCTCCTTGACGAGAGCAACCCCTACCGTGACGGCGATTGGTACTATATCGTCGTCGACATCGAGGAGAGCGGCTTTGCGGTCTCCGAGGCGGGCTACTGCGGCATGAACATTCGCCTCGGCGGCACGGGCAAGCTCTATATCGACACCATCTTCTTCGTGGACGAAGCGGACATGGTGCTCACCGATTGCGTGAAGACGGTCATGAGCGAGGCGGGCGATGAGCCCTTCACCTTCGACTTCCAAGCGACCGATGACGGATATCAATATGCATGTCAGGTCATGGGCCTCGACGGTACGCCCGACTTCTATAACGCCCTTGCCGTGGAGTTCGAGATCGCCGAAGGGACAGATCTTTCGGGTATTCGCTTCGAATGCAAAAACGGAATGCGTTGGGCGGGCGGCCTCGGTGACCATGACGCAGACGGCTACCTCTACCTCACGGACGGCACCCTTCTTGCCGATGCGGGCTTTGTCGCAGGACAGGCAAAGACGGTGTATATCGACCTTGAAAAGAGCGACATTGAGCTCGGCAACTTCCACATCCACACGAACGGCACGGGCACGGGTTCCTTCAAGATCAACAGCATGAAGCTCGTCGATCTTGTGCGCGCTTCCGCACAAGTAGTTCCCGACGCAGAGAATGCCTACACTCTGAAGACCGAGACAGGCGACGCCGACTATACCCTCGACTTCCAGCCGACGTCGGACGGATATCAATATGTCTGCGAAATGAAGGGGATCGATGAGCTCACCGAGACCTACGATGTGCTCGCCATCGAGTTCGTCGTTCCCACAGGGACCAGCCTTGCGGACTTGAGATTCCAATTCACGAACGGGACCCGTTATGCGGGCGGCCTCGGCATTCACGATACGGAGGGTTATCTCTACCTCACGGACGGCACCCTTCTTGCCGACACGGGATTTGTCGCAGACGAGGCCAGGACGGTGTATATCGACCTTGAAAAAAGCGACATCGAAATGAGCAACTTCCACATCCACACCGGCGGCACGGGTACGGGTCCCTTCAAGATCAACAGCATGAAGCTCATGAAGTACACTGCTTCCCCCGCCGTTGCAGAGGGCTATGCCCAAGCAGTGGAAACGCTTCCGACCTATCTCGACACCGTGAAACCCGAAGTGCACATCACCACTCCGACGACCGCAACGGCGGGCGACGAGATCACCGTCGCCTACACCGCAACGGACGACGTTGCCTCGGCGGAAGAGCTGGAAGTGACCGTCTCTGTCACCAAGGACGGCGAAGCGGTCACCCTCACCGAGGGCAAGTTTACGGCGGCGGAGGGCGTCTACACCGTCACCGTCACCGCGCGCGACGTGAAGGGCAACGAGGCGTCGGATACCATCCAGATCACCGTCTCCGCACAGCAGGGCGGCGGCACCCAAGGCGGCGGAACCCAAGGCGGCGGCACCCAGGGCGGCGGCACCACCCCCGGCACCACAGAGGGCGGCAACGGCGGCCTTTCGACGGGCGCGATCGTCGGCATCGTCATCGGTGTGCTCGCGGGCGTTGTCCTCATCGCCGTCATCATTGTCGTCGTCAGGAAGAAGAGACACTGACACTTTCGCAAAGATCATTGCGAATAAGTAGGTAAATGGGCAGGCCGTCCGCAAAATGCGGCGGCCTGTTTTCCCGTTTTCTCTTGAAAAGAGCGATTATTTATAGTATAATGAAGAAAAGGGGACACAATGGATAAATTGTTGATCGTGGACGATGACTATCTCGTGAGGGAGGGCCTTCGGGTCGCCATCGATTGGCAGTCGATCGGCATCGAAGTCGCCGCCGTGGCGGAAAACGGCGAGGAGGGGTTGAGGCTCGCAAGGAGCCTTCGTCCCGACCTCATCATCGCCGACGTCCGCATGCCCGTCATGGACGGATTGCAGATGGCAAAGACGCTCTTCGACGAAGGGGCGGACCTCGCCGTCATCGTCTACAGCGGGTATAAGGACTTTGAAAACGCAAGGCGCGCACTCGACAGCGGAGTCGCGGGCTTTCTTCTGAAGCCCATCGAGAGCGAAGAACTTCTGCACCGCGTGAGCGAAGTCATGGCAAAACTGCACGAAAAGCGCAGGGATAGCCGCATGCTCGGACAGTTCATCAGCAATCTCCCCATTGTGAGAAGACAGCAGTTCGAAAAGCTCCTCTCGGGGGAGGAGAGCCTCTCGGCCTCCATGGAACAGCTCTCCCTCCTCGGCGTCGAACTTCCCGAAGAGGGCACCCTCCTCTATATCTACACGGGCGACCCCTATATCTCCACCTTCCTCGCAGACGCGGAAAGGGCGCTCGCAGGCTTTACGAATGCCTTCGAAGTGTTCCCCGACAGGGCGGTGATGCTCACCTCCGCACCCCTCGGCATCGCACAGCGGGAAATCGAAAAATTGCTCGAAAAGACGCTCAGGCGCACCGATGCACGCTTCCCCGTCGCCGCCGTCTCCATCGGGGGAGACATCCGCGGGGCATACCGTGCCGCAAAGGAGCTGAGCAAGAACACCCTCTATACGGCCATCAACTGTGTGGTGACGGAGAGCGGGAACGGGCGCCTCAAAAAGGTGGTCCGCGACGCCCTCACCGTCATCGAACGCGACTATGCGAAAAAGCTCTCGGTGAAGTCGGTCGCCGAAATGCTCTTCACCTCCGAGAGCCACCTCATGCACGAGTTCAAGGCAGAGCTCGGCAAGACCTTCAACGAGTGCCTCACCGAATACAGGATGATGAAGGCGCAGGAGCTCCTCCTTCTCGGGGATCTGCGCATCGGCGAGATCGCCTATGCCGTCGGGTATAACGACGTCAAATACTTTGGTCAAGTATTCAAAGACTTTCTCGGCTGTACGGCGAGCGAATGGCTCGAAAAGAAAATGCAATGAAGCTCAAGCACATCTCCACCAAGTTCATCCTCTCCTTCGTGAGCATCCTGACCGCAGTATTCTCCGTGCTGATCGCGGTGTTTTACGTCGGCTTCCGCATCTCGATGAACGGCTATATCCGCCGGAATTCCTTCTCCATGCAGGAGGAGCTCGATCTCGCCGTCACGGACGTCATCAACGAGAGCGCCTACCTCTATGGGCGCATCGCGGGGAGCGGGAATGTCGAACTTTTGCTCACGGTCGCGGACGAGGGGGCGGAAAGAGGGGAGCGGGAGGAGAGCTTCAATGCCCTCATGCGGCGGGTGGGCGTCGATCCCGAATACTTCGACGACGTGGAATTTCTCCTCGGGGAGGACCGCTTCTCCCTGCATGGGAGCGCCGCCTACATCCCGGAGAGCTATGCAGTCCTCGAAGCGCACAAAAACAACCTCTTCTATGTGGGGAATGCGGGAAAAAGCCTCATCCTCGGGCTCTATTCGAGCGGCATCGTGAACGGCTTCGAGGGCGTCATGCTCTTCTATATGTCCGAAGCGAAGATCCGCGAGATGTGCAACCCCGTCTCGGGCGGGGAGGGGTATTCCTTCATCATGCGGTCGGACGGCTACATCGTCTCGCACATCGACGAGACGCTCGTCGGAAAGGTCATCGTCTACAGCGACGTCTACGATCCCGCCGCCTCCCCCGCATACAAGACAAAGACGCTCGACGGCGTGAAGAGCATCGTCGTTACGGGGAAGGCGGAGACCCTCAATTCCCGCTACGGCTTCGACAGTTGCATCGTCAGCGTGCTCGATTATAACTACTACTTCGGCGAAATGGACACGACGCTCGCCGTGGTCCTCTGCGTCTCCTTTGCGATGCTCGTTGTCTCCGTCATCCTCGCCATAATCAGGGCGAACAAGCTCTCACGGCCCATGAAACTGCTCAGCGAGAGCATCAGCGCGACGGCGGAACCGACAAAGAGCCACGCCTCCGTCCTCCCTGCGGGCGATGAGCTCGTCCAGCTCGAACGCACATACGACGACATGATGGACAGGATCTACGACCTCGTGGAGAAGAACCGCGAGGACATGCAGCTCCAGAGAAAGTTGGAGCTCGAGAGCCTGCAGATGCAGATCAACCCGCACTTCCTCTACAACACCCTCGACGCCATCTCATGGATGGCACGCATCAAGAAGCAGTCCGAGATCGACAGGCTCGTGATGAACCTCGCCCGCTTTTTCCGCCTATTTTTGCACGGCGGCGACAAGTTCGTCAAGGTGTCCGATGAGATCGAGATGGTCAAAAGCTACCTCGAGATCGACGCCATCCGCCACCCGGGCAGGTTCACGGTGCACATCGACATGGAGGAGGCGATCGCCTCCGAAATGACCTTAAAGCTCATCCTGCAGCCCATCATCGAGAACAGCCTCAAATACGCCTTCGACAGCGGGAGCGGGAACCTCTTTATCCGCGCCTTCAGCGAGGGGGAGGACATCCTCTTCGAAGTGGAGGACGACGGGAGCGGCTTCGACGTCCCCGGGGACATCCTTGCGCGGCCCGCGGGCGTGGAGGGCGGCTACGGCCTCAAGAACGTCAACGAGCGCATCCATCTCCAATACGGCGACGGCTACGGCCTCGAAGTCTCCTCCGAAAAGGGGAAGGGGACTTTGGTACGGGCACGTTTGAAAAAGCAATGATCTCCATGAAAAAACGGCACCCCCGCGGGGTGCCGTTTTTTCATGGGCCTTATCTGCTTATTTGTGTTTTTGCTCTTCTTTTACGGCGGGCGGAGCACCCATGTCCGCGGGAGGAAGGGAGGGAAGCTCCTGTGCGCTCATCTTCTCCTCGAGGCGGTCGAGACGTTTTGTGACGCTCTTCGCGGTACCCATGGCCGCAAAGTACGCTGCGGCGGCGAGAACGGCGGAGACGGCGAGGAGCACCCCGATGAGTACGGCGAGGCGGCGGCCATAGGGCGCGGTGCTCTCGAAGACGGTGAGGGCGAAGCGATCGTCATCCGCGGCGGCCTCGTATTTGAAATAGCCCCGGTGCCCGCCCCGCAAAAGATCCTCATGCGCCGCATTTCCGCCATAGTCGAAATATTCCTCCCCGAAGGTGATGAACGCCCACGCCCCGTCGAGCTGTTCCCGCTCGAGGAAGAGGTCGTAGAGGTTGGAGGGAAGGACATCGGCAAAGAGATAGCCCACCGTCTCGCCCTTTTCGCCGCGCACCCTTTGGCAGCAGGTGATGACGCCCATTTTATCGGGATAGGAGACGTTGCCGTAGATGTCCGCAATGCAGGTCGTGCGGAAGGAGATGAAGCTGTCCGCATCCCCTGCGAGGAAGGCGGAGATGCCCTCGCACCCGCGCAGTTCTTCGAGGGAGGGGACGGCGGAGATCCCCGAGGAGGTGTAGACCTTCCCGCCCGCCGAATAGGCGCACACGCCGTTCATGTTGAGGGAATAATTGCAGGTATTATCGAGCAGACTTGTAAGCGAAACATCCCTGCTGTTTGTGAGCTCTTCGATGAGCACGCCGCTCTGCGAGAGGTTGTAGGTGGAGGCGGAGACGGAATTGATGTAGAGCTCGCAGGAATCGAGCGCGCGGGAGACGCGGCTCTTCCCCACGCTGACGAAGGTGCTTTGCAGCGTCTTTGTGATCATGACGGCGGAAAAGATATCCACGAAGAGGATGAGGAAAAGCGCGATCAGAAAGACGGGCAGATAGATGTTTCTGGAGAGCTTTCGGAACATGCTCCGATTATACCACATAGCCCGCCGTTTTGCAAGAGGTGGGCAGTTTTCTCAACGTTTTTGCTGTTTTACCCTATTTATCTTACTTAGTTGTCAATTTATAATGATAGTGAGGAAAAGTATCCGATAAGGAGGGAACTTATTATGAAAAAATGGCTGTGCACGGCGATGTCCGTGCTGATGGGAAGCTCGCTGCTTCTCTCCTTTGCCGCCTGCGGGAAGGGGAACGGGAAGATAAAGGTAAGCATCGGCATGTGGCCCGACCCCACGCTCACGCAGGACGTCGAGATGTATCGGCAGTGGGAGGCGGCCTTCGAGGCGGACTATCCCGAGTACGACATCGTGGGGGACAGTTACGTTTACAGCGCGGACACGATCACCGCAAAGGCGACTTCGAAGCAGCTCCCCACCGTCTTCCAGACCTATTTCACCGAGCCCCAGAAGCTCATCGACAACGGCTGGATCGCCGACATCACGGACGAACTCACCGAGCTCGGCTGGCTGGACAAGATGGACCCGGACATGCGCGACGCCGTCTCCAAGGACGGCAGATGCTACGGCGTTCCCCGCGACGGCTACGGCATGGGACTGCTTCTGAACCTCGAAATGCTCAACTATGTGGGCGTCATCGACAAGAACGATGACGGCAGCTACAAGCTCTACGACGAGGATGGAAACCCTCTCTATCCAACCACCTTCGAAGAGGTGAGGGAGGTTTCCGAGCTCGTCACGGAAAGTCTTGACAATACCTATGGGCTCGTCATCCTCTCGGCAAACAACAACGGCGGATGGCAGTTCTGCAACATGGCGTGGAACTTCGGCTGCGAGGCGATGCAGGTGAAGGGCGCAGACGGCAAGTACACCGCCAATCTCAACGACCCCGCGGCAGTCGAGGCCCTCGAATGGATACAGGGCATGGCGCAAGACAAGCTCATCGATCCCGACGCCTCGCTCACCTATCAGGATTGGTATGCCAAATTCGGATCGAAGAACGTCGCCATGGCGTTTTGCGGGAGCGACAGCGTCATGCTCCCCGTGACGAACTTCAACTTCAACAAGGACGACATCGCCCTCGTCCCCATGCCCACGGGCGACGGCACGAGCCGCTATTCGCTCTACGGCGGCACCCCGTTTGTCTTCCCGAGCTATGCCTCCAAGGAGCAGATAAAGGGCGCGCTTCTCTTCCTCAAATATATCGGCCGCTCCCCCGAGGCGGACGCGATCTCGATGGCGGCCATCGAAAAGGGCCATCAGGTGGCGCAGGCAAAGAACATGCCCATCATCCCGACCATCCGCCCGTGGACGAATGCCGATTACCTCGAGGCCGCGAACGCCCTCGACGAGAAGTATATCAACGTCAACCTCGACTATTATAACGACTTCTTCGGGACGCTTCCCCAGATGAAGCGTGCGGAGGAGCCCTACTACTGCCAGGACATGTATAAACTGCTCGACAACGCCATCCAGAACGTCCTGTCCAATCCGGGGATGGCAAACTGCAAGAGCCTTCTCGACACGTCGAACAGCCAATTCCAGAACACATTCCTCAATAAAGTCAAATAAGGGGGATCTCTCATGAAAAAAGCGAACGCGCTTCCCGTGGACCGCTCCTCCCTCACCTATAAGGCAAAGCGGCTCTTCAAGCGGAATTGGAGCGGCTGGCTTCTGATGCTCCCCGGGCTCTTGCTCTTTCTCTTCTTCGTATGGGCGCCGCTCGCGGAGAACGTGCTCCTCTCGTTCAGTGAGACGAAGGGGTTCGAGGCCGTCGGGTTCAACCACTTCGCGAACTATGCGCAAGTCTTTCATGACCCCATGTTCACGAAGGCGCTCGTCAACACCTTCAAATACATCTTCTGGTCCATCATCATCGGCTTTCTCGTGCCGATCGTGCTCGGACTTTTGCTGAGCGAAGCGGTGCACTGTAAGTCCTTCTTCCGCCTCGGCATCTACTTCCCGTCCATCGTCTCGGGCATGGCGGTCGTCATCATGTGGTCCTATCTCTTCGACCCCAATCCCGGCGCGGTCTTAAACCAGCTCCTCACCGCCCTCGGGCTTCCCGTCTCGAAGTTCTTGTCCGACCCCGATCTCACCATCCCGCTCATCGTCGTCACGATGACGTGGCGTGGAGCGGGGGGAACGGTGCTCGTCTATCTCTCCGCCCTGCAGAACATCGACAATTCGCAATACGAGGCGGCGAGAATGGACGGCGCGGGGGCGCTTGCCCGCATCTGGCACGTCACCCTTCCCCATATCAGATCGACGATCCGCATGCTCTTCATCCTTCAGATCATCTCCGTCTTTCAGGTGTTCTACGAGCCCCTCGTGATGACCTCGGGCGGCCCGGACGGGGCGAGCGTTTCGCTGCTCCTTCTCAGCTATCAGTATGCCTTCCAGTCCTTTGACGCGGGTGCGAGTGCGGCGACGGGCGTCATCCTTGCCGTCATCATCATCTCGCTCACGATCGTCTATCTGCGCCTCTCGAGGCCGAAGAAGAATACCGTCTCGCGGAAATGGAGGAAATATGCAAAGAAGACTGCGCAGTAAAACGAGCGGCATCCTGACCGCCGCAGACTATAAAAAGCCGGGATTCCGCATCGTCTATTCCATCATTCTCCTCGTTCTCTTTGTCGCGGTCCTGACTGCGCTCATTCCCATTTTGTGGCTGTTCATCTCCTCCTTCAAGGAGGCGGGCGAACTTACGGCGACGCCCTACCACCTCTTCCCGAAGGTATTCGACATCGGGAAACTTGTAGAGGTGTGGAACATGCTCAACTTCTGGCGGTACTTCCTCAACACCATCATCGTGGTCGTGGGGGCGGTGCTCTGCTCCGTCGTGTTCAACGGCCTGCTCGCCTATGTGTTCGCCATCGTAAAGCCCAAGGGGTACAAGATCATGTTCGGCCTCGTCATGGCCAGCTACATGATCCCCGCGCTCCTCTCCATCGTGCCCCTCTATCGCGAGATCATCAACTTCGGGCTCATCAATTCCTATGTCCCGCTGTGGTTCATGTTCGGCGCGAACGCCTACTATGTCATCATGTTCAAGAACTACTTCGAGTCGCTCCCCAAGGCCCTCTTCGAGGCGGCCGAGATGGACAGATGCGGGAAGCTCCGCACCTTCTTCCGCATCGTCATCCCGATGTCGCGGCCCATCATCGGCGTCGTCGCCATCTTCACGATGACGGCGGCATGGTCGGATTTCCTCCTTCCCTACCTCGTTTTGAACGACGACAGCATGATGACCGTCATGGTGAAGATCTACAATCTGCAGGCCACGATGGGCACGGTGCAGGGCTTCGGCCCCGATAAACTTCTGATGCTTCTGACCATCTCCATCATTCCGCAGATCTTCATCTTTGCCCTCTTCCAGAGGCAGATCACGGGCAGTGCGGCGGCGGGTGCCGTCAAGGAGTAAGTATGGGAAAGCAAGCGGATAAATACATCGAAACACATGCGTGGAGCATCGTCGAGCGCGGCTTCCATAGGGAAAAGAACGCCGCCTCCGAATCGCTCTTTTCCATCGGAAACGAATATTGCGGGCTTCGCGGCTATGCGGAGGAGGGTGCCACGGCACCCTCTTTGCAGGGTTGCTACTTCAATGGCGTCTACGAGTGGTCGGAAAAGGAGACGGAGACCGCCTACAAGGGCATCATCCGCCGCGGACACTACATGGTCAACGCCGCCGACCTCATCCGTTGCGAGATTCTCCTCGACGGTGAGAGGGTGGACATGGGAACGAGCGACCTTTGTTCCTTCGAGCGGAGGCTGGACTTCAAGTCGGGCCTCTTCACCCGCACCTTTGCCATAAAAAAAGAGGGGAGGGAGGTGAAGTTCACCTTCTCCCGCTTCCTCTCCATGACGGACACGCGCAGCCTCTATCAGCGCGTCGAGGTGGAGAGCGATGCTCCCGTCTCCCTCGAGATGTATCTCGGCATCGACTTTGCCACGAGGCACTGGGGAAGGCCGGGAAGATGGCAGAAGGTCTCCTCCCATGCGGAGGGGATGGGGGCGCAGATCGTCGGCAAGACGCAGTCCACGGGGCAGTACCTCGCCGCACGGCAGGAGGTGGAACTTCTCGGCGGAAAGTTTTCCTTTAGGGCCGAAGAGGGCGCGCTCTCCGTCGGCGTCCGCATCTTTGCGACCGTCGAAAAAAAGTTTACCGCCACCAAGCGCGTCGCCTGCTATGCGGACAAGACGGGCGAATCGGAGGGTACCATGCCCGAGGTCGCCCCGCAAAAATGCTTCGAAGAGGCCCTTGCGGAGAACGAACGCTACTACAAAAAATTCTGGGCGGAGCGCGACATCACGATCGAGGGGGATGAGGAAAATCAGCAGGGCATCCGCTTCTGCATCTTCCAGCTCGGACAGACCTACCACGGGGCATTCCCGACGGACAACATCGGCGCAAAGGGGCTCACGGGGGAGGCCTACAGCGGCCACGCCTTTTGGGACACCGAGACCTATTGTCTTCCCTACTATCTCTTCAACGACCCCGCCGCGGCCCGCGATCTGCTCCTCTTCCGCTACCATACCTTGCAGCAGGCCAAGGAGCGGGCAAAGATGCTCGACTGCAAGGGGGCATGCTATCCCATCGCCACCCTTAACGGGCACGAGGCATGCGACCTCTGGCAGCATGCAAGTCTGCAATTCCAGCCCTCGACGGGCGTCGCCTACGGCATAGCGCACTATGTGAATGTGACGGGGGACGAGGACTTCCTCCTCCGCTACGGCATGGAGATGCTGCTCGAGATCTCCCGCTTCCTCCTCTCCCGCGGGGAATACGGCGCGGACGGGCGGTTCGGGTACTTCTGCGTCATGGGTCCCGACGAGTTCCAGATGATGGTCAACCACAACTGCTACACCAACTACATGGCGAAGAAGACCTTCGAATACACCGTCGCATGCTTTGAAAAATATGGGAAAGCAGTGCATCTCGACTTGAAAGAGGGGGAGCTCGCCCAATTTTCCGCCTGCGCAAAGAGGATGTATATCCCCTATGATCAGAAAAGGAAACTCTTTGAACAGCACGATGGATTTTTCCGTCTGCCGCACATCGAGGTCAAGGACATCCCCGTCGAAGACTTCCCGCTCTACCATCATTGGAGCTACGACAGGATCTATCGCAACGATATGATCAAACAGCCCGATGTGCTCATGCTCATGCTCCTCCATGCGGGGGACTTCAGCATGGAAGAGAAACGGGCGAATTACGAATACTATGAACCCCGCTGTATCCACGAATCCTCCCTCTCGCCCTCCGTGCACTCCATTCTCGCGAGCGAGCTCAAAAAGGAGGAGGACGCCCTCCGTTTCTTCGGCTTTGCCGCCCGCCTCGACCTCGACGACTACAACCGCAACACCTCCGAGGGACTGCACACGACCTCCATCGCCGCGGCATGGCTGAACATCGTCTACGGCTTCGGCGGTGTTCGCAGCGACGGGGACCTTCTCGTCATCTCGCCCACCATTCCCTCCATTTGGAAGCGGTACACCTTCCGCCTGAAGTACAAGGGGCGCATGGTCCTTTTGGACGTGCAACGGGGGAAGGCGACCGTAACCGTCGAGGGGGAAGAGCTTCGCGCCATCGTCTGCGGAAGGGAAGAGACCCTTGCCGGAACACGGGAGTTTTTGCTATGAGAGCTTTGAAAGAGAAGGGTTTTTCCGCAGACAAGATCGTGGAAAACGGCAACAAATTCCTCATCGGGAACGGCTATCTCGGCTACCGCGGGACGCTCGACGAATTTACCGCAAAGGAGTGCGTCGGGCTGAACATCGCGGGCCTCTATGACGGGGTGAAGGGCAAGTGGCGGGAGACCGTCAATGCCTTCAACCCCTTCTTTTGCGTCATTTCTCTTTGCGGCGTGCCCCTCGATGTGCGGCGAAAAGAGACTTTTTCCCACGAAGCGGAGCTCGACCTCGAAAGGGGCGTCTTTCGCCGTGAAACGAAATTTCTCGTCGGGAAGGCGCACATCACCCTTTTCTCCGAGCGCTTTGTGAGCGCGGCGGAGCCCGACCTTCTCTGTTCCCGCATACGCCTTACCTCGGACATGGATGCCACGTTTTCCGTCAAAGCGGGCATCGACCCCGAAATTTGGGATCTCAACGGGCCGCATTTTTCCCATGTAGAGAGCGCCTGTCATGGCGGCCGCGCCGAGGTCAAGGGAGAGACGCAGGAGCTTCATATCCCCGTTCGCGTCGTCTGCGACTTTTCCGAGCCTCTGCAGAATTTTCAGGGCGGGCTGGGGGAGTTTTCCGTTCGGCTGAAGGCGGGGGAGACGTTCACCCTCGACCGCGTCGCCCGCGTCCTCGTCGGGAAAAAACACTTCTCCGGACGGGACTATGAAGGGGCCTACGAGGCCCATGTCCGAGAATGGGAGCGGCTCTTTTTGCTCGCGAGGCTGGACGCCAAGGGGGACGACCGTGCGCAGTTTGCCCTCGATTACAGCATCTATCATCTCCTCATCCTCGCCCCCAAGGGGAGGTATTCCATCGCCGCCCGCGGCCTCTCGGGACAGACCTACAAGGGGGCAGTCTTCTGGGACACCGAGATCTTCCTCCTCCCCTTCTATATGGAGGTTCTGCCCGCATGTGCAAAGCGGCTCATCGAGTACCGCATCGACACCCTTCCCGCGGCGAGAGAGAAGGCAAAAAGCTACGGATATGGGGGAGCATTCTACGCGTGGGAGAGCCAGAACGGCTTTGACGCCTGTTCGGATTTCAACGTCACCGACGTCTTCACTCACAGACCCGTCCGCACCTATTTCAAGGACAAGCAGATCCACATCTCGGCGGACGTCGCCTATGCGATCCTGCGTTACTTTGAGAGGACGAAGGATGACGACCTCATGCTCGAGGGCGGGCTCGAGACCATTCTTTCCTGTGCGGAATTTGCCCGCACATACAGCTACTATAACCACATCAAGGGCCGCTATGAGCTTTTGGACGTCATCGGCCCCGACGAGTATCATGAGCGCGTGAACAACAACGCCTACACCAATTACATGTTCTATTTCACGGCGAAGGAGGGACTCGCGCTCGCGGAGGAATTTGCAAAGAAATACCCCGCCCGCTTCAAAGAGGTGCTTTGCCATCTTCCCGAAGGAATTTTGCAAAACCTCAAGGAGTGGACGGAGAAGCTGTATCTTCTGAAGCCAAATGCGGAGGGGGTCATCGAGCAGTTCGACGGCTATTTCCGTCTCGAGGACGTGCGCGTGGAGGAAGTACGCTCCCGCCTTCGCCATCCCAACGAATATTGGGGCGGGAGCGGCGGCGTGGCGACTGCGACGAGGGTCATCAAACAGGCCGACCTCATCACCCTTTTCAACCTCTATCCCGACCGCTTTTCGGAGGAAGTGCGGCGGGCGAATTACGATTTTTACCTGCCCTACACCGAACATGGGTCCTCCCTTTCCCGTTGCAGCTATGCAATTGCGGCATGCGGCATCGGGCGGCGGGAGGAGGCCTACACGGCCCTTTTGGAGAGCGCGGAGATCGACCTCCGCGGCGGAGGCAAGCAGTGGGCGGGGGAGATCTACATCGGCGGCACCCACCCCGCGGCGAGCGGCGGAGCGTGGATCGCGGCCACCCGCGGGCTCGGATTTGAAAGAAAGGGGGACCTCAAATGAAATTTCAGGGGATCATCTTCGATTTGGACGGGGTCATCTGCTCCACCGATAAGTTTCATTTTTTGGCGTGGAAACAACTCGCCGAGAGCATCGGCATCACAAATTTCACACAGGCGGACGGGGATCTCCAGCGCGGTGTCTCGCGCATGGAGAGCCTCGAGATCCTTTTAAGGAAGAGCAAAAGGCAGTTTTCCGACGAGGAAAAATTTGCGCTTGCGGAACAGAAAAATAACGTTTACAGGCAAATGCTGGGCACCATGTCCAAGACCGACCTCTCGGAAAACGTTCGCACCACCCTTTTTGCTTTGAGGAAGAGTGGCAGAAAACTTGCCATCGGCTCTTCGAGCAAGAACACGAAATATATTTTGGAGCGGATCGGCCTCGGCAGCTTTTTCGACGCCGTCGTCGACGGAAACATGATCTCCCGCGGCAAGCCCGACCCCGAGGTCTTTTTGAAGGCTGCAGAGCTCTTGGACCTTCCTCCCGAAGAATGCCTCGTCGTCGAGGATGCGGCCGCGGGCATACGCGCGGCCCGCGCGGGCGGATTCGAGGCGGCCGGCATCGGCGACGCCGCAAACTTTCCCGCCACCACCTACCCTCTCACACTCCTCTCCGACCTCCTCACCATTCTATAAAACTCATCCTGCTAATTACAAGGCTTCCCCCTTTGAAGGGGGAAGCTGTCACGCTCCGCGTGATTGATGAGGGTTGGGCTTCCAATGTGTCCACCGCGTCATGCTGCCCGCGCGCACTATTGTCAACTAAGCGCGGCACGAGGGGCAAAGCCCCGAAGTAGCCGTAACGGCCATACGAAGTCCGTGGTGAACCGCGTCATGCTGAGCCGACCAAGAGGGATGAAAACCGCAAGCCCCTCCCCGAAGCATCCCCTAAAACGCAAGTCCGCATTAAATACCGCCTTTTACGGGAGCCCTCTTTATATTCCGAGTTTTTCTATGATCAGATTTTTGATCGGCTCGGTGATCCCATGCGCGAGCCGGGTCAGCACAAATCGGTCATGGGGGAAATCATCGTTCACAAAATCTTCATCATCGACGACAACAAATGTTGTGATTTCCGGATGCTCCGAAAGATACGCCATGATTTCATCGCCGCGATTTTCCATAAGCGGTGTTTTGCCGTGGAAGTCGCAGGAAGTGATACCGAACGGGCGGAATTGTTCCAACATATTCAATATGTCCTTTTTCTCCAACCGCCAAAAGCTGGACATCACCAACTTGCAACCCGTTCTGTCTATGATTTCCTTTAACCGTCGGCAACATTGTTCATCAAATACGTCATCTGCGGTATTGTCGCCCCAATTCACAACGCCTTCCTCATGTAGGCATACAACGCCGTCGATATCCAAAAACAATACTTTCATATAAGGATTCCGTCAGCTCGGCTGTATCTCGTAATTTCCGTTTAAGCAGAATATTTGATCGATCCGATCGATAATGTTCGGTAAATTTATTTTCTCATCGAGAAAAACCGTTGCCTTGCCGTCTATCACCCAAACTCTTCCCCTCGGGAAATGCTCGTAGTCATATTTCATCAACTCGGGATATTCGGCAACGATCTCGTCCCAAATCTCGCAATGACCTCTTGTATCATCAAAACGGTGAACAAGTTCAGATCCGCTTTCCTTTTTTATGACCCAAAACACACCCTGTTTCATTTTGTTTTCACCGTGTTTATCATTTCATCCAAGAGCGCATCCGCAACCTGTTCAAAAACAGTTTCCTTATTTTTTATATTAAAGGGGCGTTGCCTGTTTCTTCCATAAACAATCAAACGATTTTTGCTACGGTATGCTTCCAATTCGTTTCTGTATTTGCCTCCAAACAAATCGCTTTTCTTATCGAGAAAAAATGAATTCTTACCAATTGCAAGCCAAGCATCCCAATGATCTTTCCCGATTGAGGCAAGAACGACATCAGGAGAAAGATAGTCAAAAAGTTGCGAAAATAGCTTTGTATGGAACAGTTCTTTGGGACAGGAAGAATATAGGGAGGAGGTGGCAAAAGCAGAATATACATCAATATGAACTGCAGTTATATCCGTTTTTATATCGAACGCTTTTACGCCGTAACTTGCTCCCAAATACCGCAGAGCAAACTCATAACCATCAAAATACTGACGATACGGGTTTGTCCGAAAATACTCATTTAACGTAGAATATAATTTGTTTAGCTTATTTTCGTCCGACGACAACAAATCAACATGTTTGAAGCGGGGATTTTTTAGCGGAGTTTGGTCCTTTTCCAAAAATTCATGCCATGAGGGATTCAGACCCACGGTCACGATTTTCACGGGCGATGCTTGATATCTTTCAAGGTCGCCGAACCAAATAACGGGAATGGAATTTTTGACAATGTATGTTTCCAAATCCTTATCGCCGAGCGCCTGATTAAAATCATCGCAGTACTGTCTCATGATGTTTTCCAATGTGCTATCCATGTAAATCTCCTTGATTGCCATCATTATATCACTTCTATATGAAGTTCTCAAGTCCTCAATATAATACCGTTTGAACCAAAAAGATCATCTGTCACAATTTTTTATGCTTAAAATTTTACCGGTGTAAGACTTAAACATAACGAAAGAACCTAAATCAAACACTTGCGTGTTCAATTTAGGCTCTTCGTGGTTGAGGTGACGTGACTTGAACACGCGACCTCTTGGTCCCTAACCAAGCGCGCTACCAAACTGCGCTACACCTCAATGAAAGCATTTCTTATTATATAGAAAATTCCAAAAGTGTCAAGTGATTTTCCTCCCATTTCGCAGAAAAAATTTTTGTATGAAATTTCCTTGCAAAAATTGCCTTCGCACCCTTGCCTTTTTTCTTGCAGTTTGCTATACTGTAAATGACACCTGCAGTGTTCGGAGTTCGATCAAATGTGATCCACAATGTATTTACGGGAACGCAGGTTGCGCAAACTATGCGAGGTCTGTATGCGAATACGGAAAGTCTGATGCTTGCGCACAGCGTACCCACCTGCGAGAAGCGGGTTACCCCTTTTTCGAAGTGCGGCACAGGCGGATGTCTTTTTTTGTGGCTTTTTGCATTCGAAACCATCCCGCAAAAATTTTTTTGAGGAATGAAGGCAAAATCGGTTGCAAGAAGTCGGAAACTATGCTATACTCTATAAGCAATTGAAAAGAGGCCTTGTGGTCAAGCGGTTAAGACGGCGCCCTCTCACGGCGCAATCCCGGGTTCGATTCCCGGCAAGGTCACCACTCTGAAACAAAGTCGAACCCTCATTGAGTTGAGGGAGCGGCTTTGTTTTTTTATGCCGCCAGCCGTGCAGAATTGCCCTGTACGGCTTTTCTTTATGGACTTCGGTGTCATTCTCGGCGGGGATTTTTCAAGGCTTATAAACGCTTTTTGGCGCTCTCATTTTCGGCGGCGGTTTATGCCGCAAAAGCCGCTTGACATGAGAATGGCGTGTGGTAGGCTATCGTGCCAACGGCAAACAATTAGCCCCGCAGGGGCGTTCGTGTTTGGCTCTTTGCCTGAATACCGCACGCCTGCGAGGCTCATGTCAAGCGGACTGTGGAATAAATAGCCGCCGTCCTATCTTATAAAAAGCGTTACGCTCATAGTGGTAAATCCTACTTTGAATGAGTTCATATAAAAGGAAAAGCCCCGACTTTCGTCAGGGCTGTCCGTTGATTTGTTCATGGGGCTGTTGTAGTAGATTTCTATGCGGTCGTCGTATAAGACGATTTCCTTTATCAGATAGTTTACAAGCATTTGCGGCTCTGCTTTCAAGGCTTCCGCATAATATTTCCGTATCTCCTTTTCGGTAATAACGACCGATTCTTTGGCTTGCTCTACGGCGATCATCTTTTCGAGTTCTTCCTGCCGCTCCTCATAGCCTTTGAGATATTGCGTGGTGGACTTCGTGATAACGCCCTGTGCTATCGCTTTCATCATGTTGTCGATTGCCGTTTGGACTTCTCTCTGTTCCCGTTGCAACGCCGTCAAGGTCGAATTGACTTGCAGGTTTCGCTGTTGCATGGCAAGAATCCCGTTTACGATTGTTTCCATGACTTGCGGCTCACTCAATTTCTGAACGGTCACATTGATGACAAGGTTTTCAAGCACGTCCTTTTGTATGGTTTCCTTATGGCACTCCGTAAGTTTCATCTTGCGCCCGCGGCATTTGTAGTAGTAAAAACTCGCGCCCGTGTGGGAGATAGCATATTCGCCGTTGATATTGTTCCCGCAGTAGCCGCACCGCACTTTGTGTTTTAAGAGATAGTTGGTTTCCATGCTGCGGCTTCCGCGCTTATTGCGTTTCAAGAGGGCTTTCACGCGGTTGTAGAGATGTTCGTCTACGATTTGCGGGTACATATTCGTCAGGACTTCATCATTGATACGGTATA
>CANRIO010000003.1 GCA_947630605.1 uncultured Clostridia bacterium | reverse complement strand
CCTTAGCTCAGTCGGTAGAGCACGCGGCTGTTAACCGCGGTGTCGTCAGTTCGAGTCTGACAGGAGCAGCCAAGTGTACGAGAGCTTCTATTTGAACTGTTCATGTCCAAATAGGAGTTCTTTTTTTGTTGTTTGTACGATTTTATAGTTGCAATCTCGTATAAAATTGGCTTTTGTGCGGCAGCGAGGTTTTGGACACAATTTCCGAAAAACAGAAGATTTGTTGTCGAAAATCAAAATGCGTCAAAATCCGAACTGTCTTGTCCGATTTTTTTCGGGTGATACCTCACATATTCTTCTTCAAATTTCTGCGGAGTCATATAGCGCAAAGTCTTGTGCGGGCGTTCCGTATTATAAAAATGGATATAGTTTGCGATTCCCGTTCGCAATTCTCTTTCCGAGTGGTAATTTGTCCGATAAAGTTCCTCTGCCTTCATGTTGTGAAAAAAAGATTCACATACAGAGTTATCGTAGGGAGTTTTCTTGCGGGAATAGGATTGAACCACGCCGCAATTTTTAAGGGCAGCGGTAAAGCTGCGGGAAATGTAATTGTTGCCGTTATCGGAGTGGAAAAGCAGTCCCTGCGGCGGATTACGACTTTTATAGGCAAGCAAGAACGTTCTTTTGGTGAGAGTTGTGCTGTTTTTCAAAGAGACTTGACACGCAATCGCCATTCTGGAATACAAGTCCAAAATTACGCAAATGTAGTATGTTTTATCATGGAATCGAAAGTGGGTGACGTCGCTCACCCAAACTTCGTTGGGGCGATCCGACTTAAAATTTTGCTTCAAGAGATTTTCTCTGCATTTTTGCTGTTGCAGATAGAGCGTCTTTGCGCTTTCGCGAATACTGAACCAATCATTTGCGTGCATGATGTCCGCTACGGTTTTTTCCGATACCTTATAACCACGGTCTTTCAAGATCACCGTAATCTTGCTCGGACCTTACGTTTCGCGGCTCTTATGATAGATTTCTTCAATGATCGGTTTGAGCACGGCCTTCCTCTTTGCATAGACCGATTTTTCGCGCTTATTGCGAAGGATATGATTGTAATAGGTGCCGTGCGCCACTTTCAAGGCAAAGCAGAGAACGTTGACGTTGTATTCTTGCGACATTTGCTCGATTGCTTCCAACCGATCCCGAAGCGGTGCAGTCGCGGGACACGGTGCCGTTTGAAGGATCTCTATAACGGTTTGCAACCTCCGATATTGCATCTTCAAACGGGAAAAATCCTTGAGTTTTACATGTTCGGGCAGGTTCAATTTACTTTCTTTGAGCCATGAGTAGATGGAACTGCGCGAAAATCTCGTTGTTTTTACAAGCTTCGTGACAGTTTCACCTTCATTAAAACGATGTACAATCGCCTCTTTCTCTTCCTTCGTTGCTCTTTTACTCACCGTTATCACCTCGAAGGATATTATAACACTTGGAGAGATAAAGCGCGGGGAATTTTTCTGCTTTGCGTGATTATGAAGGAAAATAAGTTGAGCCTATTATATAGGTTCAAAGAATATAGTTTATGGAGCGGTTTGGACACAGTTGACAGTTTTTATAAATTATGATACAATAGGGTCGTCTTTTTTAGGAGAATTGTAATGAGAAAATTCGGAGTTAGCGTAAAAGGCCGAGTTAAAAACTTTCCCTTGCCCAAGAATCAGCCGCTGGTCCCTGTGTTTGAGGCAATCGTCAATTCTTTTAATGCGATTGAAGAACGCCGTAAGTTGGAGTCTACTTATAAAAATCCTCAAATTCAAATAGAACTAATTCGTAATGGTCAAATGGTATTAGACACATCGGGCGTGTTACCTGATATTGTTTCTTTTCGAATCAAAGACAATGGGATAGGGTTTAACGATGATAATATGAATTCATTTATGGAGGCAGATTCCTCATATAAGGAAGAATACGGTGGTAAAGGCGTCGGGCGATTTTCTTGGCTGGTTGCCTTTCAATCGGCCCATGTGGAAAGCGTTTTTTATCAGCGCGGACAATTTTTTAAGAGAAAATTTACATTTTCCGTTAATCATGAAGAAATAGAAGATCGTGCATTTGATACAGATGCACAAGATCGTTTTACTTCCATTGAATTGCGAAATGTAAAAGCGCCGTTTGATAAATCTTTGCCCAAAAATGCAATTACGATAGCCAATAGAATATTGCTACACTGTTTGATATATTTCATTGCAAAAGATTGCCCCCAGGTGGAGTTAATTGACGGACAAGAGTGCATCGATCTCAACCAGCTATGCAGAGAAAAAATTTTTACAGATTCTAATATTAAACAATTTACGATCCAAGGCAGCGAATTTGAACTCTTACACGTTAAGGCGGAGGAGATTAGTCTTAGCGGAAACAAATTATTCCTCTGCGCGAACGACCGCTTGGTCGAAACACGTAATTTAGACAAGTATGTAACAAATCTTGACAAATCAATCTATGAGAAAAATGGTTTTTGGTATATTGGTATTTTAAGCGGGAGATACTTTAATGAAAATGTTGACATGAATCGCTTATCTTTCAGCATTCCAGAAGGGGGAGTCGCAAAAGAATTGCCGTTACTTTCCATGGATGAAATTATAGAAAAAGCATCTGAATTGGTTGAAAAATACCTTATGGAATTTTTGGAGCCTATCGCCAAAGAAAAAGAAACTATGATTCGGCGTTTTGTTACGGATGTTGCGCCGCAGTTCCGTCATTTATTAAAATACAAGCAAGATGCCATCAGAAAAATCAAGCCTAACTTATCCGAGGATAGGTTGGCAGATGAATTGTATCAGATAAAATATAATTTTGATAGGGAACTCGCTAAGGAAAGTGCTACTTTGTTGAACAAGCTAAATGATGGACATCTCACAGATCGTGAATACAGAGACAGTTTTCAAAAACAGGTTCAAAAAATCAGTGATTCAAATGCGGCGGTTCTTGCAGAATATGTGTCGCATAGAAAATTGATATTGGATCTATTGGAAAACGCTATTCGTAAGAAAAGGTCGTCGAACAATTATCAAAACGAAAAATATATTCATGATTTAATATATCCGATGCGTTCGACCTCCGATGACCAATTATACGAAAATCACAATTTGTGGTTGCTCGATGAAAAACTTGCCTACGCTACATATATCAGTTCAGATATTCCATTTAATAGTGATAAAGAGGAAGAGCGCCCGGATATATTGATTTTGGATAGCCCTGTTGCAATGTCGGAAAATTCAAATGATGGATCTATCTTTAATTCGATTTTTATATTTGAACTGAAAAAGCCGATGAGAAACGATTATTCGGATGGAGATAATCCCATCTCACAGTTATACAGGTATGCCGATAAAATCAAGTCTGGGAAAGCTATGGATAAAGATGGGCGTCCGATTCGCGTTTCAGAGGCAACGCAATTTTACTTGTATGCGCTTTGCGACATAAACGATAAACTAATTGGCATACTTGATCATTACGGCATTTTTCATCCGACACCTGATAGAATGGGTTATTTTGGCTATAATCAGAGATATAATGCTCATATTGAAATATTGTCTTATGACAAGATGGTTAGCGATTCGAAGAAAAGAAATAAGGTTTTATTCGACAAATTGGGATTCTAAGCCATTGCGTGAATCTAAGAATGAACCAAATGGTGGTTGACAATTTGATATGTTTTGTAAATGAGAAGGGGGGAGTCCAGTCGACTCACCCCTTTTATCATAAAATTACCACGAGTCATGCGGACCAAAACTTGTGAAGAAAAAGTTTTTCTGTAAATTCTCTCTGAAATGCTTGACATGTTCCTAAATATATGATAAAATGACAATATAATGACATGTCAATATAAGGAGGAGAATTTATGGCACAGAAATCAATTGGCGGCAGCATGGAATTGGCGAGTAAAATCAAGGCAAGGCGAAACGAGTTGGGATTGACGATCGAAGAGGCGGCGCGAAAAGCGGGGGTCGGTATCAAGACGTGGTGCCGTTACGAGGCGGGGGAATCCATCCGTCAAGATAAGGGTAAGGGCGTTTGCAGGGCCTTGAATTGGAAATTATTACCGGTCGAAGACGAAGAAAACGATTCTTTCAAACTGGAAGATTATCGGACACATGAAGCATGGTCGAGTTATCTGGAAAAGAATTTCGGAAAGATCGCCGCGATTTCCTTTGCGGTAGGAAGCGATATTTTGCTGGACTACATCAAAGAAGATTTGGAAGCGCTTTCGTCAAACCCGAAAGGCACACACATCGGAGAGCTGGACGCTTCGTGGTTGGCCTCCATACTTCCGCCCCAATTCCTTATGGAATACAATTATGAGTTTTTATATTCGATGAGAGATAGGCTGATTCATTTGCGGGCCATTGCCAGAGGGGGGGCGGATATGAGGGCGCATAGCCCCATGGAAGAGATTATCTACCTCTTAATTGCAGACGAATCGGAATTTTTGATTGAAAGTGATCCACAACTAAAAGCTAAAGATGGTTGGAAAGATTGGGTGTTTGATCTTTTCGACGATGATGATGTAATTATAAATTTGTATTCCGATCATTGTCTTACACAAGCAAATGTTTATCATTTTTCGCATTGGATGGAGGAAATATTTTATACCAAATAAAAGGATATAGAAGCTACAATCACATAATTTTATATAATTCCGTGAGAAAAATCACATAATTTTGAAAAAATCGGCGCAATCGGATTGACGAAAAGTAAAATCGGAGTATAATAAAAGCAACTAGACGTGAAGGAGGGATCGCCGATGAAACGCTTTATTTTGGATGAATTGAGGAAGTGGAAGCGATCGAAATACCGCAAGCCGCTTATTTTACGCGGGGCAAGGCAGGTCGGCAAGACATGGGCATTGAAAGAATTTGGCAAGGAGTTTGAAAGCGTTGCCTATTTCAACTTCGATGAGTCGGAGGAGTATAAGCAATTCTTCGAGACGACGAAGGACGTTGAGCGCATTCTGCAAAACTTATCCTTTGCGAGCGGGCAACGCATCACGAAGGAGACACTCATCATCTTCGACGAGATCCAAAGCTGCAACAGCGCGCTGAATGCTCTGAAGTACTTTTGCGAGAACGCAAGCGAGTATTTCGTGGTCTGTGCGGGGTCGCTGCTCGGCTTGACGCTCTCCAAGGGATTCCCCGTCGGGAAGGTGGACTTCCTCGACATGGGTCCGATGACCTTCTCGGAATTTCTCATCGCTAACGGGGACGAGGGGCTGTATGAGTACCAGCAAAGCATCCATGCGATCGAAGCCATCCCCGACGCCTTCTTCAATCCGTTGTGCGAAAAGCTGAAAATGTACTTTGTGACGGGCGGAATGCCCGAGCCGGTGCTTCGATGGACGCAGGAGCGGGACGTTGCGCTTGTGGATCGGGCGCTCGACGACCTCCTCGGCTCGTATGAGCGGGACTTCGGCAAGCATCATGACGATGCGGATGAATGGCAGCGGCACGATGTGCAGAAGATCACTCTGATCTGGGACTCTCTTCCGTCACAGCTCGCACGGGAGAACAAAAAATTTTTGTATTCCGTCGTGAAGGGTGGGGCGCGTGCGAGAGAGTACGAGGATTCTCTGCAATGGCTCGTGAATGCGGACCTCGCGAAGAAGGTATTCAAGATCGCAAAACCCGCACTGCCCATTTCGGCATATGAGGACTTGGATTCGTTTAAGATCTATCACGGTGACGTGGGACTGTTGCGAAGGCAAGCACGGCTGAGCCACACGGCGTTTGCGGAGGGGAATCGCCTGTTCACCGAGTTCAAGGGCGCCCTCACCGAGAATTTTGTGTTGCAAAGTCTGCTGCGGCAGTTCGATAGCGCCCCGCACTATTGGGCGGAAGCGCCTTATGAGGTGGATTTTGTAATTCAGAAGGAGAACGATGTAATCCCCGTCGAGGTGAAGGCGGGAGAAAACATTTCGTCGGTTAGTCTAAAAAATTACAGAAAGAAGTACGAGCGCGAAACGCCCCTCGCCGTTCGTTTGTCCCTCAAAAATCTTTCTTTAGACGGCAACGTTCTGAATGTCCCGCTGTTTATGGCGGATGAGCTTTCACGCTTGATCGGTTGCGCGAAATCTCATTTAGCGTCTTAATTTGAAAATGTAATGTTACAAAAAGGAGTCCAATGGTGCAGCATACAACCCTTAGCCCAAACAGGAATGATATCCAAATGATAGACGATTTTGAAAACGAGATCGAGTGTACATATAAAGGGGAAACTTATTCTGTCCGTGATAACGGAGCTGTTTTGCGTTACACTCCTATTGGGAAAAAACCTCGTCCGACAGATAATTTTTGGACTTTTGGGAAATATGACGCCCAAACAGGCTATGCTAAAATTGCAGGTGAAGCTGTACATAGAATAGTTGCGACGGCATTTCATGGGCCGGCGCCTTCGCCTCAGCATGTTGTCGATCATGTAGATACAAACCGAAGAAACAATCGTCCTGAAAATCTTAGATGGGTCACAAAACTTGAGAATATATTATTGAATCCTATCACTGCGAAGAAAATTATACTTTTGTGTGGCAGTATTGAAGATTTTTTAAGAGATCCTTCTATTTTGAAGCAAAGTGAAATCTGTCGAGATTTTGAGTGGATGCGCGCAGTCAGCAAGGAAGAAGCGGCTTTAAGCTTGGAACGAATGCTCAGTTGGGCGAAAAGCGACAAGACATCATCGGGCGGCACATTGGGCGAATGGATATACAGAAGAGGTTCGCCGACATATAGCGCAGAGGCTTCAAACGCCCCAATAGCGTTTCCGAATGGGGCAGAAAAAATCGCTTTGCAAGAACCAGATGCGACACGGCAACAGGCACAAAAATCTATTCCTGCCTCAAAGAGTAATCCATTCAACTTCCCGAGAGCCGATGGTTCCGATCCAACTATTGAGGTAAAATTATATAGGACAGGCGGGGAATTATTTGGGCTGATAAAATCACAATTTGAGACGGTGAAAAAAATAAAGTTGCCCACTATAATCTTACCGACAGCGGGCAGAGGAATCGTTATCAGAGAATCTTGGACTGAGGAATTTCAAGAATGTGAGTATTGCTATGAAGGGAAATCGCGCATTCCGAAATCCATCATTTTGCATTGCACAGACGGTAGTTGTATCGCGCTTCTTGTTCGCATCAAGTCAAGCACGGATGAAAAGGAGAGCAATAGGTTAAAAAGAGAAGGGTATAATATAGCCGAAATTGATTTGTCTTGGGCAAAAGACGGTGTGACCGAATCGGAAATGGAATACATTTTGCAAATAGATTGCATGAAAAAGAAATGGATATGTCACGAGCAAATACCTAAAGTAAAAGAAATGTTATTGAAGGTATGCGAGCCTATTGATGGGGCCGGACAAGGCGTACTTCATTCGTATGTTGCGTGTCCGCTCTATTCAGATAGCATTGAAGATATTGAATGCTGGTATTGTGACTATCGAATCGAAAGCGAAGCAGATATTGACGGAGAATTATGCTACTGCGCGTCTTGTTTTGGAAAATCGAAGATCCAAACTTACGAAGATCTCTCGTCCGTCGTTAACGTAGAAAAAGAAGATGAGACAATAGTCGGCATTACATACAATAAAAATGGTAAAATAGTAACGAATAAGTTCGATAAAGAAGTACAGCTTCCGGGAAAGACAATTTTTCAGTTGTGGAACGAAAGAACAAACAACAGCATTATCGTGCATAACATTTACAGCGGTTGGTATGTTTTAATTGAAGAAGATCCACAAGTGAGTTTTGATAAAACCGGCGGAGTTTATGGTAAATTAGGTCGAAACGCGGACGAATTGAAAAATTGCGCAATCCGCTCGATTTTCAGTTTCGATAGCTGTTGTTGGGAGTTCATTAAGTAGAAATGCAGATGAGCTTTCACGCTTGAAAAGCATTGCACGAAAAAGCGTTTAGCATTTTTGTCTCAAACATAATTCATTTTACGTCCAATTCGGTCAGCCAAGTAGGAATGAGTCGAACAGTTAAGTTTGGCTCATTTTTTATAATGTAAAATAAGTGATATTCCGCTATTTCGTCCTTCGTGTTCGACGCCGCATAAGAGGAGAAAACGCAAAGCGTTATGCGGAATGTGATATGTCCCGATTTTGTCTCGCGTTATAGTTGATTTTCGAAAAAGCTTTATGATACAATAGAGAAAATAAATGATATGACGAAAGAAGAGGAACTTAAAAAACAAAGAATCGAGTTTCTAATGCTTATGGATACCGACCCATACCAATGGGCGGTAGATAGGGCATATTTGACCTTTTGTCGTGTTTTAGACGGTTATACGAAATGGGAAAAGGGAAATTGCAAAGGGGAGACCCCAAAGCAAGAAGCGAGAGAAAAGCTTCTTGAGGAAATAGAAGATTACTTCAAAAAACCGCCGCAGGATTTTGACGAATGGCATGAAGACCTTGCATCTTCTTTACGCGAGAAATACAAGGACTTTTCTGTGTTCACCGAATATAAGGGCCTTTCTGCGTTCACCTATGGTTGTGCGCAAAAATGGATCAACATGACTTTCAAATGCTTATATGCAATCACTGATTTTTCCGATTTGCTCGGTCACTCCGAAATCAAGGCGAGCGCCTTTCGGGATTGTCATATTCCGATTGATAAGTATGTGATCGAAAACGCCGAGAAACATCTGAAGGTGAAATGTTTATGGAATACCAAATGGAGCAAGCTGGACAGTTATGACCAATATCTTGGATATGAAGCATTGCTCAGAGAAAAGCTTCCCGAGGGAACGAATTTGCTTGATTTGGATCTTGCTCTTTGGGTAAAAGATAGTCCCGGGAAAGTAAGAGAAAGACTTGAGAAGTTGGGTATAAAACTTTCATGACTGAACCCAAAAAATTGGCGCCGTTGCGCATTTTGCAAATTTTATATAAGTATAGCGACTTCGATCATCCGCTGTGGCAAGAGGAGATCCAACGGTATCTTTTGCGCGACTATGGGATCGAGCTTGAACGCAAGGCCATCGGGCGCGACGTGTCTTTATTGGCGGCGGCGGGGTTTGATATCGACGTCATTCCCAAATGCGGATGTTATCTCGTTACGCGTGTATTTGACGACGATGAGCTGCGCCTTCTCATCGATGCCGTGCTCTCGAGCGATATTCCGGAGGACAGAGCCCAAACGCTTGTAACAAAGCTCTGCGGACTTTCCAACAAATATTTCCGCCCTCCCGCAACGCCGAAAGGGCAAAAGAATTGATAGCAGGGGGAATGTATGACGAATTTTGAAAAGCAGGCGTTTGCGCTTATCGAGCCGCGGACGCTCGAATGCGAAGAATTTATCTGCGATTGGGGGGACGGCTGGCAGCTCGCCCGCTTCGATCTCGGCGTCTGCCCCATCAATATCGACCTTTGGCATGCGGAGGGAGAGAGCTTTGAGGAGGGGAAGAGGTTTTCTTTGAAACTTCTCTTGATGCCCGGTGCCGAACATCTGAATGGACCGAGTGAGATCTTTCACGACGAAGAAGATTACTACCGCGAGCGGACGATGAAGTCGATGGCGGCGGAGTCCATCATTCCGAGCGGGACCTTTTCCCCGAGTGCCGATCCGAACTTCCGGGAGAACGCTTCCGTCATCTTGCAGGCGAAGATCAAGAGCGTGGAGAAGGTAAATTTCGGGGAAGAGGAGGTCTTGCACATCGTATTGAAGATGGAGGGGCTCGAATTCGATACCTTTTTCGACGACGGCGTGCTTCCCTTCGCGGAGGAAGGAAACGTCATCTCCGCCGCATTTACGGCGGTCGGCTTACTTGTGAAAGAGGGGGAGAAATAACATGTGGGGTGCGATCATCGGCGACATCGTTGGCAGCCGCTTTGAGTTTGCCAACATCTACCGGAAGGATTTTGCCTTTTTCAGCAACAACTGCCGCTTTACGGACGACACCGTCTGCACCGTGGCGGTGGCCGAGGCCCTTCTTCGGTGCGGAAGGAAGGGGGATGAACCCTTCAAGAGCGAGCTTGTCCGCCTTTTAAGAGAGTATGTGAACCGCTATCCTTACGGCGGTTACGGCGGAATGTTCGGAAGATGGGCGGCGGATGAGAGCATGGGGCCGTACAACAGTTTCGGCAACGGCTCCGCGATGCGCGTCTCGCCCGTCATATGGTTTGCGGAGAGCCTTGAGGAGGCGGAGCATTTCGCAAAACTTTCGGCGGAAGTCACGCACAACCACCCCGAAGGCATAAAGGGCGCCGTCGCCGTGGCGGGGGCGGGTTTTCTTGCGAGGCAAGGAAAGACGAAGGAGGAGATCAAGAAGTATCTCGAGAAGTATTATACCTTTGATATTTCTTGCGACGAATGGCGGGAGCGGCGGATGCCCTTCAACGAGACATGCCGGGGCACCGTGCCCATTGCGATGGAGTGTTTTTTCGAAGCGGACAGTTTCGAAGACGCCGTGCGCCTCGCCGTCTCCATGGGCGGGGACTCGGACACGATCGCGGCAATGGTCGGCGGCGTCGCCGAGGCCTTCTTCGGCATAGATGGATTTTCCGGGGCGCTTGCCCGCCGCTATCTCGATGAGCAGCTTCTTTCCGTCATTGACGAGTTTACCGGGAAATATTGCAAATAAGAGGGCGAAATTCCCCCGAAAATACTTGACAAAGAGCAAAAAAGGGGATAAGATACACCTACAATCAAATCACCACCATAGAGAGTTGCGCGAGGGACAGCCCCAAAGACCGCACAGCAACCTGCCCGGGAAGGCAAGGTGCTAATGGCTGAACGATGGGAAAGAAGGGAAATTCAAGCTCATCGTGACGATGGGCTTTTTTCGTGCCTCTTGCGGTGAGTATAGGAGGGAATGAAAATGGAAACCAAGACAATGGAAGGACAGGTCCTTGTCCGTTACAGCGGGAAGGACGAGGCGCAGAGGCTCTTTGACCTGCTCACCCGGAACGGATACCGGAATGTGCAGGGGCTGACGGCGGAGACGTATTCGTTCCCCGTAGTCGTCGTCGAGAGGGGGGCGAAGAGATTTTTCGGCACAAACACGACTTGCATGGCGGCGGCCGCTTCGAAGGGGATCCGCCCCATCGAGGCGAAGGCATTCTTGTTTTCGGGGATGCTTCCCCGCTCATAACAAAACAAGAAGTCGGGAGCACACTCCCGGCTTCTTTTGCGTTGGTATTTTAATTTTCCGTGTAGATGACTTTGGTTTTGTTTGTATCGACGCCGAGGGGGGGGATGGCGCTTTCAAACCGCCTTGGCAGGGTGAGGCGTTCCGGCCTGTTGCCATATGTTTTCTCTCAATCGTAAATTCAGTTGTGGCGCGTGGAGAAATTTAACTCAAAAAAATTTTAGAAAAATGCCTCATGTGACAATTTTGGGACGTATTTTAGTCTGGTTTGGGCATATCGATGTGCTATAATGCCGTTACAACGCAAGAGCGCGGCCCACCCTTCTTCCGCCATCCGCCCTTTGCGCGCCAAATTTCCCTATGAAAAAAATTATAGTGAGGAATATACATATACATGAAAGCATTTGACAAGGTGATCGGGTACGAGAGTGTGAAAAAAGAGTTAGAGCGTCTTTGCGACGTTCTGAAAAACGGCGACAAATACGCCCGCCTCGGGGTGGAGATGCCGCGCGGCCTCATGCTCCACGGCGACCCCGGCGTGGGCAAGACGACGATGGCCAATTGTTTTATCGAAGCGCTCGGCTGGAAGGTCTGTCTCTGCCGGAAGGCGAAGTCGGACGGGGCTTTCGTCGATGAGATCAAAAGGACGTTCGAAGAAGCCAAAGCACAGGCTCCCGCCGTTGTCTTTTTGGACGATCTCGACAAGTTTGCCAACGACGATGAAGAGCACACCAATTCCGAGGAATTCGTCACCGTGCAGTCCTGTATCGACGGCGCGCGGGGAATGCGCGTCTTCGTGCTCGCGACGGCAAACAACATCCGCAATTTCCCGCAGTCGCTCCTCCGTTCGGGGAGGTTCGACGCCGTCCTCTACATCGACGCGCCCGACGGGAAGGATGCCGAAGAGATCATCGCGCATTATCTCTCCAAAAAGAAGTTCGTTGCCGACGTCGACACCGAGGCGATCGCGCGCATTCTCAACGGGAAGTCCTGCGCCGACCTCGAGAGAGTCGTCAACGAGGCGGGGATCTACGCGGGGTTTGCAAACAAAGAACAGATCGACATGGACGCCATCGTCCGTGCCTGCATGCGCGTGATCTTCGAGGCCCCCGAGGATGAGGGCGAAAGTTTTTCGCTCTCCGCACAAAAGCGCATCGCCTATCACGAGGCGGGGCATGCCGTCATCGCCGAAGTACTCGAACCGGGCAGCACCAATCTTGTCACCGTGTGCACGCACAACAGCAGGACGGGCGGGATCGCCTCCGTCTCGAGATCGCCCGACTACTTCACCTCTGCCACATGCATGGAAGACCGCGTCATCTCCCTGCTCGGGGGAAAGGCGGCGACCGAGCTCGTCTTCGGCGAGGTCGATACGGGTGCGGGAAGCGATCTGCACCGGGCCTCCGAGATCGTCTTACGGCTCGTGGACGACTATGCGGGCAGAGGGTTTTCGCAATACCTGACAAACGGCAGCGGGGATCGCATCACGGATTCGAGAGACGCCGCCGTGTCCGTCGAGCTGGAACGCTGCTACCTTCGCGCCAAGAAGATCCTGACGGAAAACAGGGCCTTCCTCGACGCCCTCGCCCGCGAGCTTTTCGAGAAGAAAGTGCTCCTCGGGACAGAAGTCCGCAATATAAAAGCCGCCTCGGAAGAGGCGGCATGAGCGGGAAGGTCATTCGCGGAATTTCGGGTCGTCGGTGCGCTCCAAAAGGTAATCGACGGATACGTGGAAATAGTCGGCGAGAGCGATGAGCGTCTTATAGTCCGCTTCCCGCTCTCCCGTCTCATACCGCGAGATGGTGTTTTGGTTGAGGGAGAGGTCCATCGCCAGCCGAAGCTGCGAAATGCCCCGCGTTTCCCTTAGCTCACGCAGTCTTTTCATAAAAACCCTTGACATTATTATACCGTAATGGTATACTCTTGATATCCCGATTTGGGATATTTCTTACGAAAATTCGCCCCGCGAGGGCAAAAAAGGAGAAAATAGAGATGGAAAAACAGACGATCAAAGACTTCAGCGGCAAGATCATCGGCACGATCGAGACGGATGCCGCGGGCAACAAGACGGTGAAGGCGTTCAGCGGCAAGATCCTCGGCTACTACAAGAAGAGCATCAACGCCACGACGAACTTCACGGGCAAGATCATCGCGCGCGGCGACGCCACAGCCATGCTCTTCAACATGTAAGGGGGCGCTATGGGACTTTTTGCCAAGTTAAAGAAATTGTTCTCCAAAAAGCCGAGCGCAAGCGAGATCTACAAAGAGATGTACGAACAGAAGTCACTCGACGAGATCTTGCAGGAAATGCGGGATAACGATTGGCTCGAATACGAATCCGATCGGCGTTATCAGCTCGCAAGAAACTATTGCGAAAAGCTCTTTGGAGATCCCGTCGAAGAGGGCGGCTTCGGCTTGAGGGATAAGCCGGGATTTTCCACCGTGGTATCTACTGCGTTCCTGGAGTTGTGCGACGACGGAATACCTTATAAGTATGGGCTCGGGACGAATGAAAAGATCCAGAACTACAAACTCGAATATCTGAAAAATTGTTTGGCGAGAGGGTGTATTGTCGACAATCAATTCACCTTTTCCATGATAATTTCTTCAATATTCCCTCCCCGGGAATCCCCCATATTTTTAAGGCCCGAGCTGAGGGATCCCGATTTCCCGCTCTATCATCCGTGGGTGCTCGAGGGGGACTCCATGGCCCTTGACTACATGGATTTTGTAAAAGCGAAGATCAGGGTGATCCGCATCATCACCGACGAAGAGCAGCTTGAGGGCTACGGTGCATTCCGGCAGGTGAACGGTGAGCCGACCGACGAGTACGTCACGATCGAAGATTTTGTCGGCATCAAGAGCAGGAAGCAGCTGACGCGGTTCCTCGACTCCATTCAGACAAGGGACGGCGAAGGGAACGAGCTCGACTGAAAAAATTTCAAAAGAGACAATTTTGGGACGTATTATAGTTGATTTTTGCAAACGGGTTGTGGTATACTCCGTCCATAAAATCATTATGAGGTGAATGTATGAAGATTGAAAACCATGTGATCGTAGAATTTGACAAAGAAGATGAGAAGCACCTCTTTATCCCCAAAGAAGCAGAAGGCTTCGCTGTCGATGGATATGTCGGCTTTTTCGGCGAACTCGAATCTGTCGAAGTCGAAGAGGGGAATTCCCTGTTCCATGTGAAAGATAACTGCCTTATCAGCAATAAGAAGGGCACCCTGATTGTCGCCGCAAAGGGCGCAAAGATCCCCTCCGACGGCTCCGTAAAGCGCATTTTCAATTTTGCATTCAATATGCTTGAAAGCGTGAAGGGCGAAGTCCGCATTCCCGAAGGCGTAGAAGAGATCGGCGCCCGCGCATTCGGCGGAACGGATATCGAAAAACTCTATATCCCCGCTTCCGTAAAGACGATCTACGAAGGCTTCTTCCTGCAAAAACTCGATACGCATCCCGAGATCGTCGTCGATGAAAACAATCCCTGCTACTATACCGAAGGCGGCTGCCTCATCGAGCGGGATACCATGTCCGTCGTCGCCGTGTATGGGGATGAAATCGTCATTCCCGAGGGCGTCAAAAGGCTCGGCGCGGGTACGGTCTGCTTCTATGCATTCAAGAAGATCGTCTTCCCCGCTTCTCTTACCGAGATCGACAAAGTGAACTTCGCCATGATCGGCTCGCCCGAATTTCTCGTCCCCGAGAACTCCTACGCCGAGAGCTATCTCAAAGAGCAAAAACTTCCCTACGCTTATAAGAAGTAAACAAAACGCAGTCAAAGAGCGGGCGGCGTTCTGCCGCCCGCTCTTTCCGACCTGTTTTTGAGGTACAACATGATAGTTGAAAACGGCATCGCGCATTTTGACCCCGCACAAGACGGAAAGACGCTCTTTCTCCCCAAGGAGGCGGAGCGTGCGATTTTTGACACGGACTGCGTGAACTGCCTTATCGCCGCGGGCTTCGAGCATATCGAAGTTGAGGAGGGGAATCCGCATTTCACGCTGCACGGCGGCTGCCTCCTCGATGGGGGCGGAAACTTGCTTCTCGCGCAAAAGGGGGCCACCATATCCGATGGTATGGGCATAAAACGCATCTGCAACTTCTCCTTTCCCTGCTATGAAAAGCGGGAAAGTGTGCGCATTCCCGAGGGGGTGGAGGCGCTCGGGCTCGATATCTTTCGGGGGAAGATCAAGAAGGTTCTTCTTCCCGCCTCCCTGAAATTTATTCACGAAGGGGCCTTCCGCCACACGCTCGATCTTGAAGAGATCAAAGTTGACGGGGGCAACCCGTATTTTCGCATGGAAAACGGGTGTCTGATCGATGAGGCGAGCAAAACGCTGCTCTATGCTTGCGGCAACGCGGTCTTTATCCCCGACGGCGTGAGGCGCATCGGACGGCTCGCCTTTCTCGACCATCGCTTCCGAAAGATCGTCATCCCCGCGTCCGTTGAGGAGATCGGACTTCAGAACTTTTTCTATACCGCTTCGGGGGCGGAAGGGAGCAGGCCTCACTTCATCCGTGCCACCCATGCCCGCATCGAAGCCCTGAAAAACAGCTTTGCGGAGGAATTTCTGCGCGTGCGCGGCTTGCCCGTTTTCTGTGGGAGAAAGTCATGAAATATCTCTTTTTGGATGTCGACGGCGTGCTGAATACCCCTTATTCCAAATCCCGCTGCGGGTTCTATATCGGCATCGACGCGGAGAAAGTTCTCCTCCTCGCGCATATCATTGAGGAGACGGGCGCGGCGATCGTCTTGCACTCCACGTGGAAGGAATTTTGGGAAAGGGACAAGAGCCGGAAACACCTTCAGGACGGGCTTGCAAACTATCTCGACAGAAAACTGAAGGCGGCGGGGCTTGTTGCCATCGACAAGACGCCCGACTTTGCGGACGGGCGCTATCTCTCCCGCGGGGAGGGGATCGCCGAATATCTCAATGCGAGGGAATGGGAGAGCTTTGTCATCTTGGACGATCTGCAATTCGATTACGACAGTTGCGGCCTTACAAATTACTTCGTCAAGACAAATGAGAAATTCGGCCTCACCCCCGAACTTGCCGAAAGAGCCATACAAATTTTAACGGGGGAAGGAAAATGAACGTCGACCTTATCCAACTTTATTCGAAAAAGCCCTTCCTTGAATTGGGGCTACCGTATTGAATTTCGCATTCCGATATGCTATAATTTTGATAACTACAACAGCGGGGCAAACCCACGGAGGAGACACAGATGACAGAAGATTTTTTGCAGCAATTTGATACCGATCTGAGGGAAACCATCAAAAAGTTCGGAGAAGACGGAAAGATTTTTTCCAACGAAGAGCAGTTTCAATTTGAACTTGCCTGGAAATTAAAAGAAAAAGGTTACAATGTTCGCCTCGAAGTTTTGTCTTGCTCTGAACCATTGGAAAAAATTGCGGAATTGTCGAAGGAAGGACGTGATAAAATGTACACGGATATTGTGGTGGATATAAGCGATGATGAGTCCATTGCAATCGAATTGAAATATAAAACAATAGGCAATTCCAAGACAAAATTTTATGAATATGCGACCAATGGTAGGAAAACAGTTGTATTCCATCAAGGGGCGAACAATATCGGTCGCTATCTTTTTTTGAAAGACGTTGAACGTCTTGAAAAATTGGTCGATGGCAAGGGATTCGATGCAGGCTTCGGTGGAAAGGTAGTACGAGGTTATGCGATTATTATTTCAAATGACGATGCTTACTGGCTTCCGCAGAAGAATGAAAAGCAAAAAGAGGAAGGGCAAAAAGAGGAAAACCTGATGGAAGAATTTTCCACTTTTTGCGGTAAAACAATTGAAGGCACGATGTATCAACATGTTAAGGTGTCTGAAAAAGATAAATATATAATCCTTGATGGGAAAGACAAATCAAAGGGTAAGGACCAGAAAGTTGACGAAAAATTTATAGAGGAATTGGAGAGCCGATTGAAAAAAGAAAATCGCAAAAAAAACGAGAGCGAAAAGAAGATTTTGTCTCCGATAACCTTAAAGGGAAGTTATAAGTGTGTGTGGGAGAATTACTATTGCGAGAAGAGTTATTGCAAATTCAGAAAAGAGAAGGGAGAGCGGTACAATAAGCTCAAGCCCGGGTTTGGCTACTTGATTTTGCAAATTCCGCCGAAAGAAACCAATTAGCATGACCTACATCCTTTCCGATATTCATGGCGAATGCGAGCTGTTTTGCAGGCTTTTGGAGAAGGTGGGCTTTTCGGACGAAGATACCCTCATATCCTGCGGGGATATGATCGAGAAGGGCAAACACTCCGTCCGCCTTGCCCGCCTTCTCTTTTCCATGAAAAACGCCGTGCTGCTCGCCGGAAACCATGAGTATAACTTTCTCAAATACTATTGGTCGCTCATGCAAAAGACGGAGGATTATGACGAGGTCCTCCGAAAGCTTCGTGCGTATTTCCCCCATGACGGAGATCTGCTCGATTGGGAGGCGGTCGACCGCTTCGAAGCCCTTCCGTATTTTTATGAGACCGAAGAGTTTATCTGCGTGCACGCGGGCGTTCCGCTTGACAGCGAAGGGCACATTCTTCCGCTGAAAGGTGCTTCCCCAGAACAGCTTGTCTACGACCGCAATTTCAAGGAACCCGATATTCTCCCCAAGAGCGAAAAATGCGTCTTTTTCGGCCACACGCCCACGATCAATTTGGGGTTTGAACCTAAGATCAAAAGCTACCTCCGAGAGGGAAAACGGGGGTACCATGTCTGCGACTACCACAAAATTCACCTCGACACAGGCACCTATTTCAGTGGCATTCTGGGCTGTTTTTGCGTGGAGGATTGCAGGAGTTTTTATGTCGGCAAATAGACTTTCAAAAGGTGTGTTTTGGTATAAGAGGGGAGAGCTTCTTCCCTTTAACAAATGCATGAGGCAGGTCAAAACTTTGCGCATTTGTGCGCCGCCTATAACGATTAGGGCTATGCCCGAAAATGAAATACCACCCGCTCTGCGGGTGGATTATTATTACGTGTGCCTACTGCAATATTTCAATGAAAACTCTTTCTGCGAGGAGAAAGATCCCATTCATTTTACATCCGATTTGGGTCAGCGCAAAGAAGTCCGGAGTGCAAAAACATGCGGACTTTTTGTTTTTGAAAAAATAATTTGTAACATTTTTTTACGTTCAGCTCGTCCTGTCCAATAAAGGAAAGTCACAGCAAAGGAGGATGTAGAAATGTTGGAAAAATTTAGGCCGCTTGTGGTCGTTCTCGTTGCGAATGTGTTCGACGGGGCTGATTATTCATATCAAAGCGGGGATTTGGGTGCGTTAAAACAGCATGTCGACAATGGCGTGATCGGCAAATTGATCGTCGGCGATGCGGTAGTGAAAGCATGCAAACAGCATCTGAAAGAAAGTGCCGATCTGTTGGCTGAGAATTTCAGAAAACTATTTGACACACATCCGTGGCGGTTGGCGGAGGGGATAGGAAAACTCTCCGATGTGCCGTCGATGATCGACAGGGGGAAAATAGAGGAAGGTATGCTGAAGAACTTTGAGCAATACCTGACCGACGTGCACGCTGAAATAGTTGACATGGATGGGGCAACGCTCGAAGAGACTTTCGCGCATCATTTCAATGCCGCCGATTTTGTAGGGAAAAAATCAAAAAGCGGTGAGGATGACCGCAAAAAGAGTGAACTTTCCGCTGCAAAAGCATCTGCAAAAACAGATCGATCGTCAAACGGATACGATGAGATCTTCATCGTGAGTGGCGATGAGGACCGATCGGGCGCCTTCGGGCATTATAAGACCAAAATCTTTCATTCACTCAAAGAGCTATTCGATAAGCTCGCCCCTTTGAGCGGCGGCCCCATGCAAGTGATGAAATATTTTAAGGATATGCAGGCGGAACTCAACAGCGATATCGAAGATGTCCTCTGGACGAAGCCCGTGACCGTTGAGGGGCTGACCGGCGAGGGGGAGGAATCCGATGATTTCGAGATCTTGAATATGGTCGTTCATTCGGCTGTCCGCAGCATAGAGCAACGCAGCGAAAAAGAATTCGTTGCATCGTTGGGCGTGAGAGCCGAGATAGAGGTCGAGTGCCCGGACTTTGGCGACGATGGCCCCATTTCGGAGCTCGAAAAGGAAGACGAGCCCTACAGGGGGTACAGCATAGAGCACCATGAAATTTCATTTTTGACAGAAATGGTCTGCGAGATAAAGGATCGGCAGATCAAGAGAAGATCCATCAAGCCGTTATTGCCGCGGCGGCTTGTTCTCGATGAGAAGTCTCTTGTGGACCGTTGCGCCCTGAAGGCGGCCGACGCGAGCAGATTCTATGAGCATTTGGCCTGCAAATGCGGGCATTATATCACCATTAACCTTATTGACCACCGGGAAGAGATAGGTGTGATGGCCGAAAGGGGCATGGGGCTTGAATCGGTGCACCATGTCACCTGTGAAGATCGTTGTCCCAATTGCGGAAGAGGGTTCAAAATCAGAGGAGATATTTATGAATATCCCTCCGGGATCTTCAACTATAAAGGTATCAATACGGTATGGGAGGAGAGAAAGATATAGGCAAGGCCTTGGGGCGAAACAGATCTTGCATAAAAAAAATGATCGGAGCTTGAACAGCTTCGGTCATTTTTTATATAAGCTGTGCGACGGCTATAGAAAATGTCGGCCCAAGATCATATCGGTCATGATAATAGGAGATCTCCCCGTCGAAGGCGGAAGAATAGATCTTGAGGTCGCGCATACGAAAGGGAATGTCAAGCGAATTGAAAGGATTTGTGCAATTTTATCGAAAGGATTTGTGGTATTTTTCCGAAAGGATTTGCGATATAGCGGCGGATCTTTCCACAAAAAACCGCGCCGGTGATGGCGCGGTAGGGGGGAAATCATGCTATGTGTTCAGTTTCCTCTCGCATGGATGAACGATTGCACGCTGTCGAGGAATGTATGGCCATCGAGGATAAGCTCGTCGTACTGCGTAATATAGATGATATCCGTCTCTCCCTTGATCTCCGCCATGCACGAGATTGTTTCAAAGCCGTATTGCGGGTCGACCGTTGAGTCCAATTGATAGGTGATCGAATACTGCGGCAGGGTCTCAAAAATGGGCGACAATGAAAATGTGAAGTTTGTATATTGATAATTTGCATTGCAGGTAATAAAGAATTCACCGTGAAGCGAATTATCATAGCGATTGACGGATAATTGATAGTATAATGCTTTCCCGCTGACGCCGTCATAGGTTCTATAGATTTCGCAGACGTCTTCATCCAAGGTAAGTGAAAAATCATGCAATTCCGAGTTCATCCTTTCGACTGTGCTATCTTCTGTGACAAAGTTCTCCTCTAAATACTTCTCCGTCTGTTCACCGAAGGGGTAGAGCGTAAAGACGCACGTGAGAACGACGGCGAGGGAGGCGGCGAGGCTCGCCGCCCCCGCGATCCATGCGCGGCGGTAGGACTTCTTCTTTGCGGGGTACTCGATCCCGAGGGCGCGGAGCGTTTCCCCGTTGTCCTCCTCCATGATCGCCTGCCGATCCTGTTTTGCCTGGTTTTTCAGATACCTTTTTACATTCATGCTCAATAGATGTCGACGGCCAAGGCGTCGATGATCCTTGTCTTGTAATTGATGTTATAGAACCCTGAGGGCTTGATGGCGACTCCGGAAGCCACGTTGAAGTAGTAGTCGGTCACATTGCCCGCCGCTGTGACATAGGAATAAACACTGTACCCGAAGCCGACCATGACGTGGTTGGCAGTCGAGAGCACATAGCCGATGGAGTCATACGTGTCCCTTTCGGATAGGTGTCCGACGTTATATCCGCTCACAAAGAAGACGATGGGCTGGTTGGCCTCTATGTATGTCTTTGCCTTGGAGAAGCTGAAGGAGCCGGAGGACATGCAGGAGGTTGTGGTGACGGACTTGCCCTTCTCCTTGCAGAATTTTTTTATGCCGTCCACGAACTGCGCTTCCGTCGTGCCCGTCTCGTCCGTCCCCATGTAGTCATAGAGCGTTTTTGCCACCGCAAAGGTCTCATCGTCTTGTACCGAATAGGAATACGCCACTCCCCCGATCAAGGAACCCGATTTGTGGTTGGGGATGAGGTCCTCGTCATAGCGGTCGTAAAATCCTATGAGGTTGCTACCCGCGACTGCGGCGCAAGAGGAGACGGCGGGGGAGTGGGTATAAGACGGGATGAAGATCGCGAGGTCGTATTTATTTTTCTCTCGGGAGATAAAGTCTCTCCTCACGATTTCCGTTGATTGCTCTTGCGTGCTGTCGATCCCGTTGTAGAAGACCGTTTCGCAGTAATGCAACTCGCTATCGCCATTTTTGAGGGAGGCGCAGGGCGCCGCCCCGAGTGTGCCGAGCATCAGAATGCTCAGGCCGATCGTTGTGAGATGTAACATTTTCTTTCCTCCTATGCGGTATTTTCCATACCTACATAAATAGGTCGAAGCAGGAGATAGAAATGTTACAAAAACTTTTCGAGGATCTTATATGCGCGGCTGGCCTTCTGGCGAACGTTCCCGCAGCTCATATTCAATTGGGCGGCGATCTCTTTGTGACTATACCCTTCCCAGAAGTGCATGTGAAGGATCTGTCGGGAGATGGGATCGATGTGCTCGAAGGCGAGCTGGATCGCGATGTTTGGTGTGGAGATCTCAAATTGGGGCGGCGCTTTCAGATCGTCGGGCAGGGAGAGCTCTATGTGCTGTTTCCTTATAAGGTCGATGGCCTTGTTGTCTGCCACGGAGAAGAGCCATTGTTGCGGCGAATTGATATATTCCCTGTACTCCATATTCAGAAGTATTGCGAAAACTTCCTGTGCGACGTCCTCAGGGCAAATGGCTTTTCCGAAACGAATGTGAAGATGTAAAATAATTTTAGCGTAGAATTCTTGATAGATCGGAACGAGTGCGTGCTTGTCGGAGCTGATTTTACAGAGCAATTTGTTAAACTTCTGTGATTCCATCGTTCTTTGGGGACAACCGTTTTGCCGCGCAAGTTCCTGTTCACGGCTGAGCTTCGGCCCCGAATCGGTGTATTTTTCGTCCCGGGCAACGGCTCCATCTCACGCGCCAAACAAAAAAATAGTGAAATAATTATACCATAATCATGATCCATGGTCAAGAATTTCCATATGCTTTTATCCATGAAAGCTACGAAGGCATTTTTCGGCTGATCTTGAGAATATTCCGTGAGATAGCATACAAGGTCTTCATGCGGGGCAAAAAACGAGAAAAAAATGGAAAATTTGTGAAAAACGGTGAAAAATGTGATAGCTATGTTCAAAAAGTGAAAGCTATGTTCAAAAGTGCTGGCAAACGGTGGGGGAAAAAGAAGGAAATTGCTTTTTTATGGGTACTATGATAAAATTTGATTGACCTCGCGCGTATCGCGCGCGGGTAGAAATCGACGAAATGTTGCAAAATAGGAGTGCAATATGACAAACGATCCACGCCTTACGCAGCCGCCCGTTGTGGCGGTGGTGCAATTCCCGCAACCCAAACCCCAGCCGCGGCCTCAGCCGATGGCCGTGCAACCCGCCCAGCATCCCACCCACAGGCGTATCCCGAATGCGCGCGAGGTGGTCTCCGTCAAGGGGCTGTGCAAACGCTATTCCCGCAAGGCCCCGTGGGCGGTGACGGACGTCTCCTTCACCTGCCGTGAGGGGGAGATCGTGGGCATCCTCGGCCACAACGGCGCGGGGAAATCGACGACGCTCAAATGTCTTGAGGGCATGCTTCCCTTTGAGAAGGGGGAGATCAAGATCGCCGGGTACGACATCCGCAAGCAGGCGGAGAAGGCCAAGTCCAAGATGGGATTTGTCACCGACAACCATGCGACCTTCGTCAAGATGACGGGCCTGCAATATCTCAACTTCATTGCAGACGTCTATGAAGTTCCCACCAAGGTGCGCCTTCAGCGTCTCAAGGAGCTGGATTCCGTATTCCAGCTCGGCAAGCCCATCGAGAACCTCATCTCCTCCTACTCGCACGGCATGCGGCAGAAGATCTGTATGATGGGGTCGCTCATCCATCATCCCAAGCTCTGGATCCTCGACGAGCCTATGACGGGTCTCGATCCCCGCACCATGCACGCGGTGCAGGAATTCATGCATGCCTATGCCGCAGAGGGGAACACCATCCTCTTCTCGTCGCATGCACTCAACACCGTTGCGAAGCTGTGCGACCGCGTCGTCCTCATCCGTAAGGGCAAGCAGGTAGATGAGCTCGACATGTCGGGCATCTACGCACAGAACCCCAATTTTGATTTCGAGGAGTATTTCTTACGCAATGAAGAACAGGAAGATTGAGGCGGCAGAACGCCGCAGAAAACGTCGCGAGCGCAAGAAGGGCGGGATCAATTTCCGCACCGTAGGCGCCCTTCTCAGAAAGGGGAAGGAAGAGCGGCGTTCGATGTTCAAAGCGGGTCAATTCGATCTCCTCGGATTTTTGCTCCGCGTCCTTCTCGCGGGGGCCATCGTTGCCCTCTTCGTGATCTTCTTCGGCCGCTTTGTCGACGTGTATGTCGCCATCAAGACGGGCGGGAAGACCAACCTCGTAGCGCGCTCCAACGAGCTTTTCACCATCCTCTATTCGGCTGTGTTCCTCGGCATGGTGGTCGGCGGCGTGGGACAGCTCGGAAGGGAACTCTTTACCGCCGACGACATGAAGATCTACTCGGCGATGCCCATCAATGCGCGCACCCTCTTTGTCGCGCGCCTCATCTCGATCTACCGCGGGCAGCTCGTCATCGCGCTCGTCGCCTTCACGACGGTGAATGCGACCTTTGCATGGCGGGTGGGGACGACGGTCACCTTCTGGCTGCTCTCCATCGGCAGCTGTTTCCTCATCCCCCTCATCACGATCGGGATCGCGGCCGTCATCGTGCCCCTCTTTCAGGTCATCAAGAGGTTCCTCAAAGAGCGGTACTTTCTCATGTTCATCGTGGTCACCGTCCTCCTCGGGGTGGGCATCTGGCTGTATTCCATCATCTTGAGCGGCGTGAAGCAGCTCCTCCTCGGCGACAGCCTGAAGTATTTCTTCAGCGAAAAGGTGATGAGGACGATCGGCAACGTCTGTTCCTTCCTCTATCCCGCCCGCTTCCTTGCAAACATCATGACGGGCCAAAGCCCGCTTGAGAGCTGGCTTGGGCTCATCGGCGTCGCCGTCGTCGGCATCACGCTCTCCATGATCATCATCAGGAGCATTCTGACGCGGTCGTTGCAGGCCCGCAACCAGGGCTCGTCCGCGGCCGTTTTCCACAACAGCGTCGTGAGGGGGCAGACCTCGAAGTTCTCCGCCCTCCTCAAGAAGGAATTTTTGCACATCTTCAGGACGCCCTCCTACATGTTCTCCTATTTCTCCGTCGCGCTCATCATGCCGCTCATGGTGTACTTCTGCATGGACGTGGGCTCCTCCCTCGTCGTCAACCTCGTGGGGCTTGACTGCCAGCTCGAACTTGCGATCTTCCTCACCGTCCTCTTCGGGGCGCTGACGAACATCTTCTGCGCGACGAATATCAGCCGCGACGGCGAAATGTTCTATGTGGTCAAGGCCATGCCCATAAGCTTCAGGACGGTCTTCCTCTCGAAGATCTTCCTCTGCCTCATCGTCACGGTCATCTCGCAGCTCGCTTCCGCGGTCACCCTGTTTGCCGCGGGCATGGTGGGACCTGCGGACGCCGCGTTCATCTGCGCCGTCGGGCTGCTCTTCGGCTTTGCGAATATCGCGGTCGCGACGCGGTACGACTTCAACCACGCCAAGTTCTCGACGGAGGACGACGGCGAGATCAAGGAATCCTCGGGGACGGTCTCCATCATCATCGTGGTCGGCCTCGTCTTCTCCTTCGTCGTCGGCGGGCTCGTGTTCGTGCTCAAACTGCTCAGCCAGCTCCGTTCCTTCGAGATCGGCTATCTTACTTATGTGCTCGCGGGCGGGATCTCGCTTTTGGCCGCGGTACTTTCGACCGTCTACCTCTTCTTCCGTCTGAAGAGAAAATACTATGAATTCTCGGGTGGAGGCATCTGATGAGAAAGACATTACTTGCACTCATATTCGTCATCCCGATGGTCTTCGTTATCGTCCTCTTTGTTTCGACGACGGGCATAAGCCTCCAAATGCCGCCCCCCGTGAGCGGCATCGAGCTCAGGTCGGAGAATGCGGGCGAAGACGGCTCTATTTTCATCGACATGGCAAACGACCCGCACGCGACAGTCACAGCCGAAGTCCAGCCGATCAATGCGGCGGAGAGGGGCTACACCCTCTCTTCGTCGGATACAGATGTCGCCGACGTCACGAAGGACGGGCTCATCGTCCCCAAGGGGGAGGGCACGGCGGAGATCGTCGCCACGAGCAACGACAAGGGCTTTACCGACAGTCTTCCCGTCGTGGTCGTCTCTTCGAAGCCGTACGCCTTGGGATTCAGCCTCAAGGACGCCGGGGGCAACGCCGTCCCGCTCATCGAGACGGAGGAGGGCTACAGGGGCACCGTCCCCACGGGGAGCTATACCTATGACGTGGCCGTCCATCCCGCGGAGTTCAACAATGCCTACGCCATCGGCGAGGTGAACGGCGTCTTTGCGCAGATCGAGCGCGGCACGCGGTCCATCTTCCTGCCCTTCTCGGGCAAGGCGGAATTCAACGTCTTCGTCCAGGAGGGAGTAGCGGGAATGATGGAAAAGAAGGTCAGCCTCACCGTCGAAAAGTCCGATCCCGACGGCGTCATCATCAACGGACAGGCGGCGGAGGGCGACGACGCATTCGGCGGCGTCAGCGTGACCAAGGGGACGACGGAGACGACGCTCTATGTGGAGAGCTCGAGCCGTCCCATCTTCCGCTCCGATAAGGCGCGTGCGAACATTTCGGGAAGAGACGGGAGATACACCGTCGACATCACCTTCAATGAGGGCGTCGACGGCGAAACCGAAGACGACATTGAAGCGACGCTCGTCGTGAGCGGGAAGACGTATCCCTTCCTCATCTCTTTCACGGAATTTGCCTTCTCCGTCTTCTCGGACAACACCCTTACCGATTTAGAGGACGGTTCGCGGCAGGCGACCATCCTGACGGGCACCTCCGTCTCCTTCTATGCCGTCGCTTCGGGCGGTGCGAAGGGGGTGGAATACACATGGGTGTATTCGGGCCCCGCAGAGGACTTCGCGGTGGAGGGCGGGACTGCCACCCTCAAGGCCAAGAAGAGCGGGGACTATACGCTCTCCGTACGGGCGGTCTACCGCGACCGGACGGAAGAGGAACTTCTCCACATCTCCATCATCAACAATGTGAGCGTCGTCCAGATCAACAACGACGTCAAGTGCGACCTCGCCGAACGCTATACGGTCGCAGGCCTCAGATACACGTCCGCCCTCAGGACGGAGGAGAACGTCTATCCGCTCCTCGTCTTTACCTACAGCACATCGGGCGTCGGGTCTGCGGGCGATGACATCGCCTATACCGTCTCGGATGAGCGCGTCGCCTCCGTAGAGATCCGCGGCGGCTCGCCCGTCCTCATCCCCAAGGGGACGGGGGCGATCACGGTGACTGCCGCATGGAAGGGGAATGAAGCCTTCGGGAGGAAGGTGCAGGGCACCATAAAGCTCAACGTCGTCAAGGAGGCGGTCGCGGTGCAGAGCGCCCCCGAACTCGTCGCGGCGACGGACGCCGCCCTTCCCGTCGTCCTCACAAAGGACATCAAGCTGGGCACGAATGCGGCGGGAGAGGTCTTATCCGCTGCGGAGCGGGAGAATGTTCTGAAGTCTCACCGCATGAAGTCCACCTACAACATCGAATGGTACAAAAACTCCAAGGATGCCGGTGAGGACGGCGCCTATGTCTCCTATGTATTGGAGTTCAAGGCGAGCGTCTATGGCAACGGGAAACACATCGATGCGGGCAACTACACCCATGCCGTCGACGACGCGGGCCAGCCGCTGTTCTCCATCTACAGGGATCCGCTGTATTTCGTCAACTATAAGCAGATGGCGAGCGTGGCGGGGCAGGACAACTGCGCCTTCCTCATCCGCACGGACGGCGTGAAGCTCTACGGCGTCAACCTGCTCGGGTGCAGCGACGATCTGCTCGCCGACGAAAACGGCACGTACGACCTCACCCAGCTCAACCACACGGGCACTACGCTCGAGGTGAATGCCTCCGCCGAGATCGTCAACTGCCGTATCCGCAACGGGAGGAACGTCATCCGCGCCTACGGCGGCAACCGGAACGGGAACAAGTATTTCATCGACAATCTCTCCGAGAATGCCGCGGGCGTGGACAGCGAGCGCATCCATGTCACGATCGACGGCTGTATCCTCGCACAGGGGAGGGAATTCATCCTCAAGATCGGCGCGAACAAGGCACTGCGTGCGAACAGGGCAAACGGGCAGGAGCCCGCCTTCAAAGACGCACAGGGCAATGTCTACAACGATACGAACAGAAACAATGTCTATGGCGGCGGCAAGCTCTACGAGGACGAATGGTTCTACAAGCAATATGTGATGACGGACGTCATCCTCAAAAATTCCGTCCTCGAGACGAGCGGCCTCTTCACCGTCGGCGTGGAGAGCAACTTTGCGGGCGAATTCCTGTATGAGGGCGCGAGCGATCACCAGTGGCGCAACTTCACCAGAGAGTGGGAGCGCTCGGGCGGCACTTCCTTCGCCTCCGTCCTCCGTCTTCAGGGGGATGTGCGCCTCTACGATTGGAAGGACATCACCCTCATCAACTCCTCCACCCTCATTGAGTCCCCGACGGGCGTGCTCTCGGGTTGGCTCAAGTTGGACATCGCGAGCATGATCGAATATGTCACGAAGGTGGATCCGACATACAACACCCTCATCGAGCCCACTTCGGACGAAAAGAAGTTCGTCCACGGCGGCATCGCCTTCTACGGCGGCGGCAGGAATTATTCCTGTTTCGACACGACGGGGCTGAACGGGCTATTCAGCGACTTCACGCATGTGAACATCAACATCTCCGTCCTCGCCGATGCCGGCGGCAACATGACGCAGCAGGGCGAGCTTCTGCCGCGGGCGGCGGGCACGCACGACTTCAACTTCTATATGTACGGCAAGGACAGCGAGAACAACTATCTCAAGCAGAGGAGCGACGAACAGCGCGGCATCAAATACAAGGGCGTTACGGGCGTTCCGCTCTTCGAAGAATAAAACACGATCGTTTGCGGGTCCGCCAATTCGGCGGGCCCGTATTTTTTGCAAAAAAGGGGAGAATACACGCTTTCGCGAGTTGACTTTTTTGCGGGCGGCGGATATAATAGAAGAAAAAGCACAAGGAGGCAGGCCGTGAAAGGGCGAAGTACCAAAGTCGCAGACCGAATGCAAAAGCCGTGGTTCGCGGTCCGTCATCCCGCGTAAATTTCCAACGGCTTCTTTCCTCTGCGCACATCGCTTTTTAAGAATTTCTGCGAGGTGAAGATATGGAAGAAGAGATCAGACAATTTTTATCAAAAAAAAACTACGATGACGCTGCCGAGTCGGTGAGAAAGTGTTCTCCCGAAACGGTGGCGCATCTTTTTTCGGAGGTGGAAGAGGGGGACCTCGTCCCGCTCGCCCGCGCCCTCGAGCCCGAACAGCTCGCCGACGTCCTCGTCCTTTTGGACGCCGGGCTCAAGGAGAAGATCATTGAAGGCCTTCGCGACGATGAACTCCAGGAAGTCATGGAGGACGTCTCCGTCGACGACACGGTGGACATCATCGAAGAGCTCCCCGCGGTCGCCCGCCTCATCGCCGAAGAGGACGAGATCTTAGCCCTCCTCGAGGAGCGCAATTTCGCCGTCTTAAAGCCCCTTCTTGCGGGCATGAACGAGATCGACCTCGCCGAGGTATTCGAGAGCGCGAAGGAGGAGGACCTGCCCGTCCTCTTCCGCATCTTGCCCAAGGACCTCGCGGCGCAGATGTTCGTCGAGATCGACACGGACACCCAGCAAAAGCTCATCAAAAAGCTGAGCGACAGAGAGCTCAAAGAGGTCATGGACGAACTCTTCCTCGACGATACCGTCGACCTTGTCGAGGAGATGCCCTCCAGCGTCGTGAGAAGGCTCCTCGCCCTCTCCGACAGCGAGACGCGCGCCTACATCAACGAGCTTCTGAAGTATCCGAAGGACAGCGCGGGCTCCATCATGACCATCGAGTTCGTGCGCTTTCTGCCCACCATGTCCGTGGAGAAGGCCTTCGACATCATCCGCGAGACGGCGATCGACAAGGAGACCATCTACACCTGTTACGTCACCGACCCCGAAAATAAGCTCATCGGGCTCGTCACGGCAAAAGATCTGATGCTCGCAAAGAAGGGCGCGCTCATCTCGGACATCATGGAGGAGAACGTCATCTATGTGAACACCAAGGACGACAGGGAGGAGGTCGCGCGAAAGATCTCGGACTACGGCTTCCTCGCCATTCCCGTCGTGGATGACGAGAGAAGGCTCGTGGGCATCGTCACCGTCGACGACGCCATCGACGTCATCGAAGAGGAGACCACCGAGGACATCGAGGCCATGGCCGGTGTCTTGCACGACAACAGGCCGTATCTCAAGACGAGCGTCTTCTCCATCTGGAGAAAGAGGGTGCCCTGGCTTCTGATCCTCCTCGTTTCCGCGACATTCACGGGGCTCATTCTGAACAAGTTCGAGAATATGCTCACGACGGCCATGCTCGCCTGCGTGCCCATGCTCATGGATACGGGCGGGAATTCGGGCTCACAGGCCTCGGTCACAGTCATCCGCTCCCTCGCCCTCGGCGAACTGACGACGAAGGATGCCGGAAAGGTGCTATGGAAGGAATTCCGCGCCTCCCTGCTCCTTGCCGCCACGCTCGGCGTCGCCTGCTTCGCAAAGCTCTTGCTCATCGATAAGCTCCTATTCGGCTTCGCCGGCTACGACATCGTGACCTGTCTCATCACTTCGCTGGCCCTCATGTGCACCGTCGTCATGGCGAAGTTCGTCGGCTGTATGCTCCCGATGCTCGTGAAGAAGTGCAAACTCGACCCCGCCGCCGTCGCCTCGCCCTTCATCACGACGATCGTTGACGCCGTCTCCCTTCTCATCTTCTGCGGCCTCTCCCTTCTCATCTTAGGTTGAAGTTGACCCCGACAAAAGGTGCCATTTTGGCACCTTTTCTCTACAAAAAAAGTGCCATTTTGGCACTTTTTTCACATGTTCATGTTTCACAACTTTGATAAACAACGTAAGATTTCAGAAAACGTTGTTTCGCCCCGAACACGGCTTCTGTTATCTATCAAAAGATCCTCACCCGAGGGAGCGGACGATGAGAGTGCCGTCGAAGAGGAGAAGGGTGTCGCCCAAAAGAAGGGCACGCGATTCGCCGCCTCCCTCTGAGATGTCGACGCGCAGAATGCGTTTGAGCACACTTCCGTCCCAGGAAAGAAGGCTGAAACTCGGCTGATAGGGCATGAGCGTGCACAGCCCGAAGAGGCCGCGCTCTCCGTCGACCAAAAAGGACTTGCGCTCCCCGGCATACAGTTCGTTGCCGGGGTCGAGATAGGAAGCGACGAGCCGGGCGTCCCTATCATAGAGTTCGATCTTGACGCGGCGGGTCGCGCCTTCGTAGCCGACGTCATAGCCCACGCCGAGGAAAAGATCGCCTGTAAAGGCGATGAGTTCCGTGGAGTAGCCCTTGTGCTCCTCGCCCTGTCTGTACGTGATGCGCGGGAGCCCGGAGAGGTCGAAGCAGAAGACGGGATCGCTCTTTCGGTCGCTCGTGCAGATGTAGACGCGGTCTTGCTCGAAGGTGACGGCGAAGACGGTCTCCCCCTCGGGGGCAAAGTTTTCCGCCGCGGCGACGGCCGTGAGCGTCTTCGCGTCGAGGATGTAGAGGCTCGCATACTTGCCGTCTACGGAAGCGGCGATGCGGAGCGTTCCGCGGAAGCAGTCCATGGAGTAGCGGTCCTTGACCGTCCCCGCAAAGGTCGCCATCGCGGGGGAGCCGAACTTGCCCCCCGCGGCGATGGGAATGCGCAGAAGGTCCGTCTGTACCCCTTCGGCGGACACGGGGCCGCAGTTCATCTGGAAAAATTTCGCATGCGAACCCGTCATGTAGCACGCCTCGCGGGTGAAGCAGATGCAATCGGCGAGAGTGAGGGCGGCAAAGCCGTCGAGATATTCGCCCTTCTCGGAGAGGACGGAAAAAACGGTGTAGGCGGGCGAGGAGACGCATGCGGGCAGGAAGATATCCTCGGCGGGGATGCAGGTCATCGCACCCCACTGCCCGAACTGCGGAATATAATCTTTTTCGTCGCCGGGTTCACCCGGAAAATACTTCGAAAGGATGAAAAGGTCGCCGTCGATCATGCGGGAGGTGAGGAGGCCTCCCGAGAGAAATTGCGTCCTCGTCACGGACATGGTATGGGGATCTTCGGCGTCGACCGTGTATATGGCGACGTAAGAGGGGGCGCCCGGATCCCCGCTGAACATGTCCGTGATGACGGTGACGGTGGCCCCGTCTTCGCTCAGATATATTTCGCGTGCACGGCTGTTGAAGCGGAAGCCCTCCTCCGGCTCGATGACAAGCGTCCCGAGAAGCTCGGGAGTCTCTTCGAGCGAGTATGCCTGCAGGCGGTAGTAGGGCGCGTAGATCGCCCCGACGCTGCTCTTTGCGAGGTAGAAGGCCCTCCCTTCGTTGCGGGCGAGAAGGTCCCCTTCGATCACGCCCTCCCGCTCCCAATCGGTGTATTCCGAGGGTTTATCCGATCCGCCCGGGGCATCGCTTCCGCTGCCTCCCGGGTGGTCGGAATCGGTGGCGGGGCCCTGCACATCTCCCTCCCATTCGCTTCCGCCCGACGGATAGAGCCCGCCGAGCGCACGCATGACATCCGAGTAGCTCTTTGCCCTATGGCCCGTCTCTCCCGTCAGCACACCGCCGACGGGGCCGGGCTCGACGACCACGGCTCCCTCGGGCAAAGCGGCAATATTCCCGCCGCGGGGAAGGAAGAGGGCGAGATTCAATATGAGCACGGCCGCGAGCGAGCATGAGATGCCGGCTACGAGCTTTTTATTGCGGGCAGTACGCGCTTTTTTTGCGGTATTCGCCTTTTCGAGGATGTCCTCGGTGCGTTCCCTATAGCTCTTCATGGGCAACTCCTTTCTTTGATAAGATTTCTTTGAGGGCGGCCTTTGCGCGGGCGAGAAGGTTGTAGACTTGCTTTCTCGTCCGCTTCAATATCGTCGCCGCCTCTTCGGGGCGAAAGCCCTCGATGTAGACGAGATACAGTGCGTCGCGGTACTGCGGGGGAAGTTCCTGCATGCCCGCGTAGAGCAGTTCGCTCTCCGCCCTGCGTTCAAAGAGGTGCTCGGGGTCGAAGACGCTCTCCAAAGGGGGTGCCGTGCGCCTGTTTTTCCGGATACGGTCGATGCAGTTGTTTCGGACCGATCTATAGAGATATGCCTTCAGGTTGGCATCGTCCGAGAAGGTGCGTTTCTTGATAATGAGCGCAACGAAGGCATCCTCCGCGGCATCTTCCGCGGCGGACGTGTCCCGCATGAGACAGTAGGCGAACCGCACGAGCGCATCGCTGTATTTTGCGACGAGCTCCTCGAGTGCGGCACCGTCGCCCTGCAGATAGCGGCGGTATAAAAGCGTGCCTTCCTCCAAGTTGCACCTCTCAATGATAAGACGGATGAGCGCCCCCGTTTACTCACCAACATTATAAGTTTCCGCATACGCTTTGTCAATGATGATCGAAAGTCACAAAATTTGTTAACATTATTTATTATAGTGAAATTTTGTTGACGGGAAGGGGCGGCTTGTGTAAAATGGAAGTAAAGAAAATCGGAGAAGCATTTATGAAGATCGGAAAATCCTTCTTTACGGTAGCGGCCGCCCTTCTGATGGCGGCGACCCTCGGCCTTGCGGCCTGCGGCATTGAAGGGACCCCCAATGGCGAAGGCGGTACGGACGGCCATACCCACGTCGACCGGAACGCGGACGGACGCTGCGACGAGTGCGGCGATATCATCGAGGGCGAATACACCTCCCCCGAATGGGAATGGAAGTACGAAGGGGACTACCATTGGCAGGTCAACAAGGCGGACGGGAGCGAAAAAACGGGCAGTCGCGGCCTGCATTGGGACGAAGAGGGGGACGGCAAATGCGACGTGTGCGGCGCCCCCGTTGCGGTCGTGGGCGATGATGGCGGCGAGCACACTTCCCACTCCTTCGTATGGATGCGCGACGGCACACAGCATTGGAAGGAATGCTCCTGCGGGGAGAAGACGGAAAAGGCCCCGCACGTCCAAAATGCAAACTACCGTTGCGAATGCGGCTATGCCTACGACGCCCCCGCGGAGGGCGGGCTCTCCTCCACGAACTATTGGATCGTCGGCACCTTTACGGACGGCAACGGCTGGGGAGAAACGCATAGCGACACATGGAAATTCCACCGCACGCCCGAAAAGGACGCGGATGGGAGAACGCAATACATCTTTGAGATCTCCTTCAAAGGCGGCGAGGAATTCAAGATCGTCAAGGACGGCGGTGGTAGCTATTGGGACGGCGAGATCAATGCCGGCCATTTGAGCGATTCCGCAAGGAAGCTCTTCGACGGCAATGGCGGCGGCAACATCAGGGTCATCGGCGGCGAGGGATACTATGTCATCACCCTGCATGCGGGCAGCGGGAACTCCTCTGTCGAGGCGGAGATGCTCTACGGCGAGGGCAGTAAACCCAAGCCCCACGAGCACAGCTATTCTACGGCATGGGAGACGGATGCAAACAACCATTGGCATCCCTCCACCTGCGAACACACGGGCCTAAAGAAGGACAATGCCGCCCACAGTTTCGAAAACGGTAGCTATGTCTGCTCCGTCTGCGGATATGAAAAGATCCACGATCATATCGAGAGCAAGGAATGGGTCATGAACGGCACTTTCCATTGGAAGATATGCACCCTCTGCGGCCGCAAGATCGCAAGCACCGAGGAGGAACACAGCGGCGAACCCTGCAGTATCTGCGGGTATGATGTCGCCGTCTCGGGCGCGATAAAGCTCGAATACGACAAGGCGAGCGATTCCTACTTCGTCACGGGCTACGACAACGACAAGATCGAGGCGGAGGTCCGCATTCCCGAGACCTATAACAGCAAGAAGATCACCAAGATCACGAACAAGGCGTTCATGGGGTGCGAGAAGATCAAGAAGATCGTCCTGCCCGACAGTATCACCTGCGTCGATATCTACTCCTTCTGCAACTGCGCATTCCTCGAGAGCGTGACCCTCGGCAATGGGGTGAAGGAGATCGGCATGGCGGCATTTGAAAACTGCTCCGCGCTCAAGGATATCAAGTTCCCCGAAAGCCTTACAAAGCTCGGCATGAGCGCCTTTGAAAACACCACCATCACCGAGTTTACGGTGGAGAAGAATCTTGTGGAGATCGGCGCGTTTGCCTTCCGCACGAAGCAGCTCGACAAAGTCACCTTCGAAGTGACGGCGGGGTGGACGGTCAGCAACTTGCCTTTCAGCGAGGAGAGCGAGGCGGTGGATGTCTCGAACGCGGAGAAGAACGCGCTCATGTTCTTCTATGCCAAGTTCCAGGAGGATTATCCGACCACCCATGAGATCATCGAAAATTGGGCAGCGGAACACAACTCCGATCCTCTCAAGTTCCTTTCCAATTATACCTGGAAGCGCGGGTGAAGAAAAAGTATGATGTTGGAAGCAAGGACCGCTCAGGCGGTCCTTTTTCGTATCGGGGAGAATGGTGCGGATCAAAATGCGGTGATGCTTCGACACGCGCGTACCGCGCGGCTCATCATGACGTGATTTATATTCGCTTGCAATTTGCGGCGGGGCGTGGTATAATCAAATACGGTATGAAAGTGTTTGCGATCAGCGATCTGCACCTCTCGGGAAAGTCGGATAAGCCGATGAACGTCTTCGGCCCCGAGTGGGAGGGGCACTTTGACAAGATCAAGGCCGATTGGCGGGAGAAGGTAAAGGATACCGACATCGTCCTTCTCGGCGGCGACACCTCGTGGGGCATGAAGTTCGAGGAGGGCATGTTCGACGTATTATCCCTTGCAGAACTTCCCGGGGAGAAGGTATTCGTCCGCGGCAATCACGACTATTGGTGGAACGGCATCTCGCGCATCCGTGCGGCCGCACCGCCCCGCTTTCATTTTCTGCAAAACGACTGCGTGAAGCTTGGGGGGCTTGTCATCGCAGGCTCCCGCGGCTGGACAGTCCCCGGGAGTACGGACTTTACAGACCGCGACATGAAGCTCTATCTTCGGGAGGCCGAGCGGTTCAAACTCGCCTTCAAGGAGGCGGAGAAGGTGAGGGGCGAGGGGGACAAACTCATCGTCCTCGTGCATTTCCCGCCCTTCAACGTGAAGAAGGAGGACACCCTCTTTACCGAGCTTTTTGAGGCCCACAACGCGGACATGGTGGTATTCGGGCACCTCCACGGGGCGGGGTTCTTCCCCTTGAAGTGCGAGAAGGCGGGGATCGGTTACTTCCTCACCTCCTGCGACAAGACAAAATTTGCACTCACCGAGATCATGGAATTATAGTCATGTGGGCGGGCGGGGACCGAGGGTCCCCGCCCGCCCACATCTATCATAAATAAGGCCCGCCCTTCATACGCTACTTAGTATGGAACAATATATGTTATCCAAGGAGGAGACGCTCTCCCGCGTCGGGAGCGGGGAGGGGGGGCTCAGCAGCTTCGAGGCCGCCTCCCGCCTCGCAAAAAACGGCAGAAATGTCCTGAAAGAGGGCAAAAAAAAGAGCAAACTCATGCTCTTTTTTGAACAGTTCAAGGATCTCATGACCCTCATCCTCATCGCGGCCGCCATCCTCTCGGGCGTCCTCGCCTTTCTCACGGGGGACCGGGGGGAACTCGTCGACACCGCCATTCTGCTCGCCGTCATCCTTCTCAATGCCGTCGTGGGCTTTTTGCAGGAATATCGGGCGGACGCCGCCATTGCACAGCTCAAAAAACTCTCCAAGTGTGAGGCAAAGGTGGTCCGCGACGGGAAAGTCATCAAGATCGACGCGGAGGAGCTCGTCGTCGGCGACGTCATCGAACTCGAGGAGGGGGACCGCGTTCCCGCCGACTGCCGCATCCTCTCGGGCGACAACTTCCGCTGCGACGAATCCGCCCTCACGGGCGAGAGCGTCCCCGTCAAAAAACAGGATTGCATCGTGCAAAAGGCCGCCCTTTCCGAGCGAAGAAACACCGCCTTCATGTCCACTTTCTGCGTCATGGGAAGGGCCCGCCTTGTCGTCGTCGGGTGCGGCATGGACACCGAAATGGGGCGGATCGCCGCCCTTCTTCACGAGGACCGCACCTCTCCCTCCCCGCTCGATAAGACGATCGCAAAGCTCGGCAAGATCATCACGATCTCCGTCCTTTTCGTCGCCCTCATCCTCTTCGTGGGGGGCATGTTCGCAAGACGGCTCTCACTTTTGCAAAATCTCATGGCGGCGATCGCGGTCGCGGTCGCGGCGATCCCCGAGGGAATGGGGGCGGTCGTCACCGTCATTTTGGCAATGGGTGTGCGGCGGATGGCGGGGAGAAATGCCGTCATAAGAAAGCTCTCCGCGGTGGAGGCGCTGGGAAGCTGTAGCGTCATCTGTTCGGACAAGACGGGCACCCTCACCAAAAACCGCATGACGGTGGAGAGCGTCTCCTGCGATTTCTCAGAGAAAAAGGGGGATAAAAGCGAGCTTTTGCGGTGTATCCGCGCCTGCCACACCGTGAAGGGGAGCGCGGGGAGCTACCTCGGCGATCCCACCGAAGTCGCCCTTCTCGAGTATGCCGACAGGAAGAATTTCTCCTTTTCTTTCCGCACCCTCGGCGGCACGCCCTTTTCCTCCGAGCGCAAGATGATGAGCGTCCTCTCCGAGAGCGAGGGGAGGAAGAGGCTGTATGTAAAGGGCGGGGCGGATGTGCTCCTGAAGAAGTGCAAAAACCTTTGCACGGCGGCGGGCGAGGTACCCATGTCCGAGGTCTGCCGCGCAAAAATCAAAGAGAAGGCCGCCGAATATGCCAAAAATGCCATGCGCGTTTTAGGCTTTGCCTATGGGGAAGGCACAAAGGAGGAGGGGCTCACCTTCATCGGCCTTGCCGCCATGCTCGATCCCCCCAAGGAGGGCGCAAAGGAGGCGGTCGCCGCATGCAAGGGCGCGGGCGTCAAGACGGTGATGATCACGGGGGACAGCCCCGAGACGGCGTTTGCCATCGCCTCCCGCCTCGGCATTGCCGAAAATATTTCCGAGGTCGCCACGGGGGAAGAACTCGACGGGATGGACGAGGAGACGCTTGCAAGGCGGGCAAAGACTTTGCGCGTGTATGCGCGCGTCTCCCCGGGGCACAAATCCCGCATCGTCCGCGCCCTGAAGGTGGACGGGGAGGTCGTCGCCATGACGGGGGACGGGGTGAACGACGCTCCCGCACTTCGGGCGGCCGACATCGGCGTCGCAATGGGTTCGGGCACGGACGTCACGAAAAATGCCGCCGACGTCGTCATCGCGGACGACGATTTTGCCACCATGACGAAGGCGGTCGAGGAGGGGCGGAGCGTCTTCTTCAACATCAAAAAGACGATCTCCTTCTTCCTTGCGACCAACCTCGCGGAGGTTTTATCCGTCCTCATCGTCTCCCTCTTTCTGTGGAGATACGATTTCCTCACCTCCACACAGCTCTTATGGGTGAACCTCATCACCGACTCTCTGCCCGTCCTCGCCTTGGGCGTGGAAAAAACGGAGGGCGCGATGCTGCGTCCCCCCGTCTCGGACAGGGAGATCTTTTCCCGAAGGTCGCTTTTCCGCATTCTCTTTTTCGGCGTGGCGCAGACTTGCATCCTCGTCACGATGTTCATCTTCGCAAACAGGGCGTGGGGGAACGGCGTCGCGAGCACGATGGCGTTCGTCACCCTCTCGGGGCTGGAGCTCCTGCACGCCTTCAATGTGAGAAGGGAGGACGGCCTCGCCCGCCAAAAACTCTTCTCCAACAAGACGCTTTATCTCACGGTGGGGATCGGAATGCTTCTCTCCGTCCTCCTCGTCGTCATCCCGCCCGTCCGCTCGCTCTTCGACCTCTCCGCACTCTCTTTGAAGGAATGGGTGGTCTCGCTCGGGCTCTCCTTTGCCATCCTTCCCATCGGCGTCCTCTATCGGACCTTCGAGGGGGCAAACGGGAGGGGGAAAGGGGTCAGAAGGTACGAAAGACGCACCCCTCTTCGCGAAAGGCAGCGATGATGGCGGGCAGGGCCTTCGCCGTCTCGGTGCAGTCGACGCGGTCGTGCATGAGGAGGACGACCTGCCCCTTTCCCGCACTCGTCGAAAGGGCGGTCTTTGCGAGCGTCTCCGCATCCGCATGCGCGATCTCCGAATCGCCGTTGACCGCATTCCACCATATGATGCGGTACCCCATCTCTTCGAGGAGCTTCTCCTCCCGCGCATGCCTCCCTCCGCCGGGGAAGCGGTATACCTTCGGCGCAACGCCTGTGACCTTCTCGATGCGCGCGGCACATTTCTTCACGTCCTCCACAAGGGCTTCCGCCGAGGAGTAAATTTTATCGTAGCGGTGCGTCATGGAATGGACGCCGATGGTGTGACCTTCTCTTGCCATCCGTCTTACGACCTCCTCCCGCCCGTCGATCCTCTCGCCCACGAGGAAGAAGGTCGCCTTCACGTTCTCTTCTTTGAGGGTGTCGAGGATCTCCCCCGTCACGACGGTGCTGGGGCCGTCGTCGAAGGTGAGATAGACCTCCCGCGCCTCGCTCGCAAAGGTGAAGGCGGGAGCGGCGGCCGCCATCCGCCCGCTGAAGTGCGCGAGCAGCATGAGGATAATGGCAAACGCCGCCAGGATGAAATATCCGTTTCGTTTCTGCATATCAGAAGTTTGCGCCGAATTTCGCCGATTATGAGGTCTTGCCGTCCCGAAAATTGATGGGGCGGCGCGCGCATACTTATTGGGCGCAAGAGGCATACTCATGGCATGAAACAGGAAAAGAATTTGCCTCTCGATGAAGAGGAGAAGAAAAAAACGGCGGAGAAAAAACAGGAAGAAAAACCTGCCTCGACGCATTACGAGCATACCATGTCCGCAAGACGCACTGCAGTTGTCGTCGGCGGCTCCTCGGGGATCGGGCGGGAGACCGCCCTTCGGCTGCTCTCGAAGGGGTACCGCGTCTACAACGTTTCGCGCACGCCCTTCAAGGGGGACCGTATCAAGAGCTTTTCCGCAGATGCCGCCCTCGAGGGGGAGATCGCGCAGGCCGTGAAGAGCGCGGGCGACGAGGCCGGGGCCATCGACCTCTTTGTCTACTCGGCGGGCTTTTCCATGACCGCACCCATCGAGTACGCCAAGAGCGGGGACTATCGGTATCTCTTTGAGGTCAACTACTTCGGCGCGGTGGAGGCCCTCCGCGCGGCGGCGCCCTTTTTGAAGAGGAGAGGGGGAAGGGCGATCCTCGTCGGCTCACTTGGCGGCGACATGCCCATTCCCTACGATAGCTTCTATTCCTCCTCCAAGGCCGCCCTTTCGATGCTCGCACGCGAGGCGGATATGGAGCTCCGCCCCTACGGTGTGCGGGTGAGCGCGCTCCTTCCCGCGGGCACGGCAACGGACTTTACCTATAACAGGAGGGTGTACGGCGAGGAGGAGAGCCTCGGCTATTCCCCCTCGGTGAAGAAGGCCTCGGCCGCACTCGCCAACATGGAACAGGGGGGGATGAGCCCCTCGCTCGTCGCGGAGGCCGTTTTGAAGCTCTCCGCAAAGCGCAACCCGCCCCCCGTCTCCTCGGTCAACGGGAAGTACAACTTCCTCCGCTATGTGAATAAGATGCTCCCCGAGCGCGTCACCGACTGGTTCGTCCGCAAAAAATTCAACCAGAGATGAGGTGAATGCGCCATGCCCTTTTTCCTCATCTCGACGACACGATAGTGGCGCACGAGCCGAAGGCGAAGTACGCATCTATCGCGGCGGAGGAGATCCCCTACAAACCCATGAAGCCTTATCGCTTACGTAGGGATTCCCTCGCTTCGCTCGGAATGAGGGCGGGGTAAACCGCGTCATGCTGAGTCGACCAAGTGATTACGCAGTCCACGTGAGAAATTCCTCGAAGCATCCCGAGGATGAAAACAAGGACCTTGATAAACAGTATCGCATTCTAAATATCGTCATGTTGAGCTTGTCGAAACATCACCTTTTTTTTATAATGCGGTGATGCTTCAACTACGTTCAGCATGACGAATTAGAAACACTCGGACTTCGTACTTCGGGATTCTTCGGGGAGGGGCTTTTGCGGAAAGCCTTATTGGCGTTATCGCCTCAGAATGACGCGAACCCCTAACCCCAATTCCCTAACCCCCTAACCCCTAATTCCTTTTTCATTCTTCATCATAAAAAATTTGCAGGTTGCTTGACGGTCAACCTGCTTTTATATTATAATATGGTTGAAATTCATTTGTCGGATTTGGGACGCTTGCACCCGGGGAGGAACTCATGATACGCCGATTTTATGCAGAGAAAAAACAACTGTGCGACCGCGAAGCGGAGTCGCTCCATAGAGACATTCTCTCCGTGCTCAAGATCGCCTCGGTGAAGAGCGTCCGCATCCTCTATCGCTACGACATCGAGAGCGAGGAAGTCTTTCAGGCCGCAGAGCTTTTCTCGGACAGTACGGCGACTTTTAAGGTGCATGCCGATCTTGCCGGAGCGAGGGTGTTCGCCGCGGAGCCGCTTTTCACGGACGAGGGAGCCGCACTCCTTCGCTTTAAGCAGTCATATTTTGGCGGAAGCGGGGAAAAGGTGCGTTTTGCCAAGCTCTACGCGCTCTACGGGGAGATCTCGGAGGAGGAGCTTTCCGCCATCAAGCGCTTCGTCCTTTCGGGGCAAAACATGCGCGAGGCAAGCCTCTCCCTCCTTGCTCCTCAAACAAAGGAGGTACCCATGTCCGCATTGGGCTCCGAGCCTCTTGCAGGCTTCCGTGATTTGGACATGGGTGGCCTCGAAGCGCTCAAAGAGCAATTTGCCTTCGACATGGGTGCCCCCGAGCTTGTCTGCGTGCAGGAGTATTTCAAGTCGGAATACCGCGACCCGACGGAGACGGAACTGCGCTTTTTCGACGAATTCTACCGCCACACGCCCTTTGCGCTCTCCTCCCCGATCGAGGGGGCCAAAGAGGGCCTTCTCGGCCGCGCCGAAGAAGCGTGCGCGCTTGCCCGGGAGGAGCTCGGCGAAGAGGGCCCCATGACCCTGCTTTCCCTTTCCGATCTTCCCGAACGGCTGGCGGAAGGTCGCGCCGAAAAGGGGGAAGAGGGCGAAAAGAAGAGCGACGGGTTTGCCCTTTCCTATACGGATCCGCTCTTCTCCACTCCCTTCGGGGCGATGAAGATGCTGGCCGCGGGGGAGACGGGGGATGACCCCGCAAAAAACAAGGCGCGCGAACTTTCTGCCGAGCGGGAGGGGAAACGCCTCTTCGAGGCCGGGATCGCGATGGGCGGCGTCACCGTCCTTGGCGGCGGCAAGCATGACAGAAGTTTCGACCTCTATCTTGCGAGGGAGCAAGAGGAGGGCGCGGCCGCGGCCGTCCCGGGCGACAAGATCCTCCTTGTCGATGAGGATGAATTTGGGGAAACGCTCCGCCGTCTTCTGCGCGAAGAGAGGAGCGCGGGCACCCTGAAGGAGGCATCCCGTCTTTGGAAAGGGGTCGCCGTCACCGCCTCCGATCTTGCCGACGGCGTCGATTTGGACGTGGACGCCGTCCTTACATTCTATCAAAAAGATGCCGCCGCATCTCTCTTTGCCCAGCAGCGGGGGGCGGCAGTTCTTACAAGTTCGCGGGAGGCGGAAGGCCTTCTTGCCCGTGCCGAGGAGGCGGGGCTAAGGGCCGCCGTTGTCGCCACGGTCACCGAGATCCCCCGTCTTGTAATGCGTATTTCGGGGAAGATCGCCGCGAGCGTCTCGCACGCCTTCCTCAAGAGCGGCGGTGCCGAAAGAAGCATTTCCATCCCTTCGGGGGAGCCGAGCCTTCCCGAACGCGTTCTTCCCACCGACTTCGCGGCGGGGATGCGCGCACTCGCGGGAGAGAAGCGGTTCCGCTTGCAGCGCACCCTTTCTTCCAAGTATGACTTCGCCGTCGGCGGGCATGCCCTGCTCGCTCCCTTCGGCGGAAAAATGAGCGCAACGCCGCCGCAGGCTGCCGCATTCCGCACGGGGGAGGGCGAAGCGCTCTACCTCGCCCGGAGCGGAGAGTTCCATGCGGGAAGTCCCTTCCATGCGGCCTATTTTGCCGCGGTCGAGAGCGTTACGAAGCTCATCGCGGCGGGGGCGGACTTTGAAGATATCCGCCTTCATGCGAGGGCCTGTCTTCCCCGCGACAACGGGCTATTTAAGGGGATGTATGCGGCCGAGCTCGGCGCGTGCAAGGCGGCGATCGACCTCGGCATTCCCGCGAAAGGCTGCGTGCAGGCTCTCTTTTCGGAGGGGGAGGAAGGGGCGTTTCTCTCCGTTGCGGCCGCGGAGGGGGCGGAGAGGGATGTCTCCTCGCCCGAATTCAAGGGAGCGTCGCACAGGGTCGTCCTGCTTGCGCCCGTCTGCGACGAGGACGGCCTGCCGATTCCCCATTCCCTCATCAAAAATTGCAAGATCGTCACCGCGCTCATGCGGGTAGACAAGGTTCTCGCGGCCTATGCGCTCGGCAGCGGCGGTATCGCGGAAGGGGTGCTGAATTGCTGTCTCGGCAATGAAATCGGCTTCCGCTTCTCGGACATGGTACGCACGGAGAGCGTCTTTACCCCTAAATACGGTGCCTTCATCCTCGAGCTCAACGACGAGACGGAGGTGGGGGAGGAGATCGGCCGCACCACCCTTTCGGAGACGGTCGCGCGCGGGCTCGACCTCGTGCCGCTCGTCGTGCTAAAAGGGCTCGCCGACGGGACAAGTTCGCCTTCCGAGGCCGATCGCAGGGCCGCCGAAGGCGAGACGGAAAACGTCACAAATTTCAAAAAGAACAACTATAGTGTTGCCGTTCCTACCCAAAGGCCGCGCGTTCTTCTGCCCGTCGCTTGCGGGATGAACGGCGCGGAGGACAGCGCGCGGGCATTTGAGAGGACGGGCGCCGAAGTGGAACGCTTCCCCCTCACGGAAGGGGGCGTCGAGGAGGTGAAAGCGCAGCGGTCCCTTCTTGCCGCACGCATCCGCGAGAGCCGAATTTTATACTTTGCGGACGGCATCGAGGGGGACCATGTCTGCGGTCTGAGCAAATTTATCGCAAAATTCATGCAGGATGAGGAGGTGTTTGCGGCCATTTCGGAGCTTCTCGGAAGCGGCGAGGGCCTTGTCGGCGGCGAGGGCGTCGGGATGGGCGTCCTTCTGCGCCTCGGTCTCTTGCCGAACGGCACTCCTGCTCCTCCCGAAGAGGATGCGCCCAAGTTCGTCTCGGGGGAAAGTGCCTATCGCATCGCGCGCGTGCGCGTTTCCTCCGCCGATTCCCCGTGGCTTGCGGGGGTGAATGCGGGCGATGTGTTCCGCATCCCCGTCTGCGGCGCGGGCGGGCTCGTCTGCCCCTCAAATGTTGCAAAAAAACTTGCGGAAAGCGGGCAGATCATGACGCAGTTCGTCGATCGGGAGGGCAACGCCGCCCGAGGCTTTGAGGGAAGTTTTGCCAACCCGCTCGCCGTCGAGGGCCTCCTCTCTCCGGACGGAAGGGTCTTCGGCCGTCTCGGCCGCTCCTCCGTCTCCTTCGGCGGGCTGTATCGCAACATCGGGGCGGCTTTCAACATGAAACTCTTCGAAAGCGCGGTCAAATATTTCCGAAGCTGATCTCTTTCAACATTTTCTCCCCTCATTCCCTTGACGGAAGGGGGGATTTTTTGTTATAATTTTTCGCATGAAGACTGATATCGAGATCGCCCGTGAGGCGAATATCCGCCCCATCGAAAATATCGCCCAAAAGCTCGGCCTCCGGGAAGAGGACATCGAGTTTTACGGCAAATATAAGGCAAAGATCCACCCTGCCGCCCTCGAAGGGAAAAAGGCGAAGGGCAAGCTCATCCTCGTCACCGCCATCACCCCCACCCCCGCGGGAGAGGGAAAGACGACGACGACGGTCGGCCTTGCGGACGCCCTTTCCCGCCTCGGGAATAAAACGGTCGTCGCGCTCCGCGAACCCTCCCTCGGCCCCGTGTTCGGCATCAAGGGGGGCGCGGCGGGGGGCGGCTATGCGCAGATCATCCCCATGGAGGACATCAATTTGCACTTTACGGGGGATATCCACGCTGTGGGTGCGGCTAACAACCTCCTCGCCGCCATGCTCGACAACCACATCTTTCAGGGGAACGAACTGGATATCGACCTCGGGAGGATCGTCTGGAAGCGGTGCGTGGACATGAACGACCGCCAGCTTCGCTATGTGGAGGACGGCCTCGGCGGGCTTAAGTCGGGGGTGCCGAGAAGGGACGGCTTCGATATCACCGTCGCCTCCGAAGTCATGGCCATTCTGTGCCTTGCGACCTCCCTCGAAGATCTGAAAAATCGCCTCTCCCGCATCGTCGTCGCCTACAACAGGGAGGGGAAGCCCGTCACGGCGGGGGACCTCAAGGCGGCGGGGGCGATGGCCGTCCTTCTGAAGGACGCCATAAAGCCCAACCTCGTGCAGACCTTGGAGGGCACGCCCGCCCTCGTGCACGGCGGACCCTTTGCCAACATCGCCCACGGGTGCAATTCCGTCGCGGCGACGGTGGCGGCGCTGAAGCTCGGCGACTATGTGGTCACCGAAGCGGGCTTCGGCGCGGACCTCGGCGCGGAGAAATTCTTCGACATCAAGTGCCGCATGGCGGGGCTCGTTCCCTCCGCGGCCGTCGTCGTTGCCACCGTGCGCGCCCTCAAGATGCACGGCGGAAAGACAAAGAGCGAACTCGCCAAAGAGGACCTTCCCGCACTCGAGAGGGGGCTCTGCAACCTTCTGCGGCATGTTTCGAATATCAAAGACGTCTATGGGCTTCCCGCCGTCGTCGCGGTCAACCGCTTCCCCACGGACACGGACGCGGAGATCGCCCTCGTCATCGAAAAGTGCAAGACGCTCGGCGTGAATGCCGTGCTCTCCACCGTCTGGGCGGAGGGCGGCAAGGGGGGCGAGGCGCTCGCAAAGGAGGTCATCCGCCTCACGGAGGAGAAGGGGGATTTCCGCTTCGCCTACGACGCGGAGCTTCCCATCAAGGAGAAGATAGACGCCGTCGTCAAAAAAGTTTACGGCGGCAAGGGGACGCTCTTTACCCCAGGGGCGGAGGAGGAGATCGCCGCGCTGGAGAAGCTCGGCTTCGGAAATACCCCCGTCTGCATCGCCAAGACGCAGTATTCTTTCTCGGACGATCCGCAAATGTTGGGTGCGCCCGAGGATTTCTTCGTCACGGTGAGGAGCTGTAAAATTTCGGCGGGGGCAGGCTTCGTCGTCGCCCTGACGGGCAACATCATGACGATGCCGGGGCTCCCCAAAGAGCCCGCCGCGGAGCGCATCGACCTCGACGAAGATGGCAACATCGTGGGGCTGTTCTGATGGAAGAGGAGCTCCTTTCGGGGGCGGTCGGGCCCCTTCTTGCATGGTATCGGAAATGTAGGCGCGACCTCCCGTGGCGCAAAGAGCGCACATTTTACAGCGTGCTCCTCTCCGAACTCATGCTCCAGCAGACGCGCGTGGAGGCCGTGAAGGAGCGGTATACGCGCTTTCTGGAGAGGTTCCCGTCGGTGGAGATGCTTGCCGCCGCTTCCGAGGACGAAGTGTTGAAATTTTGGGAGGGGCTGGGCTATTACAGCCGTGCCCGCAACTTACATAAGGCCGCAAAGATCATCGCCGAGAGGGGTGAACCCCGGACATGGGTGGGGGTAAGAGCGTTGCCGGGGGTGGGCGACTACACCGCGGGCGCGATCTCCTCCATCGCCTTGGGGCTCAAAGAGCCCGCCGTGGACGGAAATGTCCTCCGCATTCTGACCCGCCTTTTCGCAGACGGGAGAAATATCGATGACAGTTCCGCAAAAAAGTATTTTTCCGACCTGCTTCGGAAGGCCTATCCCCCCGAGACGGCGGATTTTACGGAGGCGCTCATGGAGCTCGGCGCGATCGTCTGCGTGCCCAACGGACCGCCGATGTGCGGGGCATGTCCGTGGGAGAGCTGTTGCAGAGCGCATCTTGTGGGGAAGGAAGGGGAGTTCCCCGTCCGCGAAAAGAAGAAACCGAGAAGAAGAGAGACGCTCGACGTCTTTGTCCTTCGCGCGGGGGATCGCTTTGCACTGCGCAAACGCGGCGCGGGTCTTCTCGAGGGACTTTGGGAGTTCCCCAATGCCCCCGCCGGGGGAGAACTTCCCCGCGGAAAGGTCCTCGAAAAAAGATGTGCAAAGCACATTTTTACCCATGTCGAATGGCAGATGACGGGGTACCTCATCGAGACGGAGGAGGACCCGCAATATGTCTGGGCGACCGTCCGGGAGATTTGCGAACACTTTGCCGTTCCCTCCGCCTTCAAGGCCTTCATGGGATGGCTGAAATAGTATCCTACACAAAAGATGAAATCGTATAATACACGAAAGGAGAGACGCGATGAGCGGATTTGTTGCCTATAAATTCGGCAGAAGGTACGGCTATGTGACGCTGCGCTATATCGCCAGCGTCTTTTTCTTCATCTCGCAGATCACGACATTTATCATCGTCTCCCGCTATCTCGATGTCGCCGAGCGCATCCTTACCGATGTGGTCGCACCCGGGGATATCGCGACCCTGTTTTTCACCCTCTATTACGATTTTTCCCTCTTGAAGATCGGGGGCTCGTGGGGGATCGCGCTCACCGTGATGCACGCCTGCGGCACCCTGGTCGTCCCGCTCTATTTTGTGGCGATCATCTCCTTTGTGCTCAATCTGAACCGCAACGCCGTCGGGGGACTCACGGTGCGCAACGCCATTCTTGCCGTGATATTCTTCATCCTTGAAATTTTCGTCCTCATCTTCGCGGTCATCCTCGTCTCGCTCATCGTGTCCCTTCTCTATACCCTGCTCGCCTCGCACTATCCCACCGTCTTTGAGCTCGTTGAACAGCTCAACGGCCTGCTCAGCGCCATCGATGTGCGCATTCGCGGCGTAAGTTTTTCCGACGTCGGTTCGGTCGAGAGCTTCCTTCAGGTGCTTGCGATCAACTACGTCTTTGAAAAATTTCCCTCCTTCAATGTCTTTCTCGACATGTTCCTCTGCCTTGCGATGTGCTTCTTCCTCTGCCTTCGTCCGAAGTGGGCGAATACGCGAAAACGGCTGCTTCTCTTCCGTATGTTCGCGATCCTTCCCATCGGGTATGTTGCGGCATCCTTTGTGCTCAACGGCCTCATCCATATGCGGCTTCTGAATCTCGGCGTCGAAGTGCGGATGGCGCTGCCGATGCGCCCCATCTTGTATTATTTCTTCCTCGCTCTCCTCATTGCATACCATCGCATGACCGATCGTCCGCCCATGCACGTCGAAGAGGGGATGAACGTCGTCTCGGGCGCAAAGAGCAAGGTGTACGGCAACCTCGCGACGCTCGAATCACGCGCCGACGGACGCAGGAGAGCGCTCTCGATGGCGACCTTTTTGTCCGTCGGGCTCGCGCTCTTGTGTGCGGCGGACTTCCTCTTCTCCTTCACCTCCTTCGGTGCAAAGTGGGGGCTCGGCAAGTCGTATTTCGCCCTCTTCTGCATTCCCTTCCTCTTCTTCTTCGACGCACAAAGGCCCGTCAGGAAGAGGGACTGTACGGTCTATTCGGGCATATATTTCCTGATCATTCTTGCCATCGTCGTGATGTATTTCTTCAAGCTCTTCTCCGATTGGCGGATCGTGTGAAAACAGATTCCGATTTGATTTGAAGCATCATCTTATTGCAAGGCTTCCCCCTCGGCAAGGGGGAAGCTCTGTGTTTATCCCGAACAAAAATCCCGCCGAGAGCGTGTTGACAAGGCGGCGGGGGTCTGTTATAATAGAAAAGCTATGGAAACCAAGGGAAAATTTATCGTTTTCGAAGGGACGGACGGCAGCGGGAAATCCACGCAGATCCGTCTTCTTTCCCAATATCTTCAAGGGAAGGGCATCCCCGTATTCGAGACGCATGAGCCCACCGCTTCGCCCATCGGGGAGGTGGTCCGCGCCTGTATGAGCGGGCGCATCGATACCGACGAGCGGGCGATCGCCCTCCTCTTTGCGGCGGACAGGATCGACCATATCGGCTGCATCAGGCAGAAGATAGAGGAAGGCTACGCCGTCCTTTGCGACAGGTACTACTTTTCCTCCTTCGCCTATAACGGCGGCCTCGTCCCCCTCGATTGGGTGGTCGAACTCAACCGCCCCGCCATGGAACTTCTCCGCGCCGACCTCACGATCTTTCTGGATGTGAACGTGGAGGAGACGATGAACCGCGTCCTCCGCCGCACCGCACGGGAACGCTATGAGAACGTGGAGCGGCAGCTCATCACCCGCAAGAACTACTTCGAGGTGTTCGACCGCTTCAAGGAGGGGGAGAACATCGCGATCGTGAAGAGCGAATGCAGCAAAGAGGCGACGCAGGCGGCCATCCGCAAGCTCACAGACGGGCTGTTTGGAGGGAGCGTATGAGAGAACTCGTTATCGGGACCGTGTTGAAGCCGCAGGGCATCCGCGGAGAAGTGAAGATCAAGCCCTATACCGACAGCGCGGAGGCCTTCCGCGAGATCGGGCGCATCTTCCTTTCGGGAACGGAATATAAGATCCTCTCCGTCCGCACGGGGGACGGCTTTGTCTATTTGGGCCTTCGCGGCGTTGCAGACCGCAATGCGGCCGAACTTCTGCGCGGGAAGGACGTCGTCATCCCCCGCGACGAGGCCCCCGTCCTCCCCGAGGGGAGCTATTACATCGATGACATCCTGGGGAGCGACCTCGTGACCGAGGAGGGGGAACCGCTCGGCACCCTCAAGGCGGTGACGCAGGCGGCGACGGACATCTACACCCTTTTGACACCGGAGGGGAGGGAGATCCTCTTCCCCGCGGCAAAGGGCGTCGTGCTCGCCGTGGACACCGAAAACAAACGGCTCACCCTCTCCAAGAAGAGATTTTCCGAGGTCGCCGTGCTATGAAGATCACCATCCTGACCCTCTTTCCCGAGATGTTTTCCGCCCTCGGAGCGAGCATCCTCGGCCGCGCACAGAAGGAGGGAAAACTCGAACTCGAAGTCGTGGATATCCGCGACTACACCGAGGACAAACACAAGAAGTGTGACGACTATCCCTTCGGCGGCGGCGCGGGCATGGTGATGATGGCACAGCCCATCGGAAGCGCGATCGAGGCCGTTGACCCCGGACATGGTGCCCGCAGAATTTATCTCTCCCCCAAGGGAAGGACGCTCAGACAGGAGCACATCTTCCGTCTTGCGGAGGAGGAGCACCTCGTGCTTCTCTGCGGCCATTACGAGGGCGTGGACCAAAGGGCGATCGACCTTTTTATCGATGAGGAAATTTCCATCGGCGACTATGTGCTGACGGGGGGAGAACTGCCCGCAATGGTGCTCGTAGACTGCGTTTCGCGGTATATCGACGGGGTAATTTCTCCCTCTTCGCTCGTGGACGAGAGCTTCTCGGACGGCCTTCTCGAGTATCCGCAATACACCCGCCCCGTCGAATACAGGGGGCTCTTTGTGCCCGAAGTGCTGCGCGGCGGCAACCACGCCGAGATCGACAAATGGCGGCACGAACAGGCACTCAAAATCACAGAGAAAAATCGTCCCGACCTCTTAAAATAAACCCCATGCCTCGGACATGGGTGCCTCATTTTTGTTCGAAAGATACGAAAACCTCCCAAGGAAGGCAATGCGTGAAGACCATTTCGTGGTTCCCCGGCCACATGGCGAAGGCCATGCGGATGATGGAGGAAAACATCAAACTATGCGACGCCGTCGCCCTCGTTTTGGACGCGCGCTGTCCCGCCGCGAGCTTCAATGCGCGGCTCCTTGGCTATGCGGGCGCACGGCCCGTCCTCTATATTCTCAATAAGGCGGACCTTGCCGACCCTTCCGCCACCGAGCGCACGCTCTCCCTTCTCAAAAGTGCGGGCAAAAAGGTCATCAAGCTAAACGCGGGCGCGTCCTCTTCGGGCCGCATCCTGCGGGAGGCGATGGAGGAGGTCTGCTCCGGGAAGGCGGCAAGGCTCAAGGAAAGGGGGAGCGCACGCCCTCTCCGCTTCCTCGTTGCGGGCATTCCCAATACGGGGAAGAGTACCCTCATCAACCTGCTCGCGGGCGGGAAGAAGGCGCAGACGGGGGACAAGGCGGGCGTCACGCGGGGAAAACAATGGGTAAAGTGCGGGGCGTTCGAACTCATGGACACCCCTGGAACGATGCCCCCCTCCTGCGAAAATCAAACCTTAGCGCGTCGGCTCGCCTTTGTGGGGAGCATCAACGACGACATCCTCGCCATGGACGAGATCGCCCTCTGCCTTCTCGAGGAGCTCTCCGCAAAATATCCCGCCGCACTCTTTGAGCGGTATGCGATCGAGGGGGAACTTTCTCCCCTCGAAATGCTCGATATGGTGTGCAAAAAGAGGGGATTTATCGTGCGCGGGGGAGAGTTCGACTACGACCGCGGCGAGCGGGCGCTCATCGACGATCTCCGGAAGGGGAAGCTCGGCCGCGTCACCTTCGACGGCGAGGAAGATCTCCGCGCCGCAGGGCTTTTATAGGGGGGAAAGATGGACATACCGACCTTTGAAAGGGAATACGCCGCGAAGGGCTTTTCCGCCGTCGCGGGGGTGGATGAAGTGGGCCGCGGACCGCTTGCCGGTCCCGTCGTCTGCGCCGCCGTCATCATGCCCCTCGAGGACGAGAAGCGCGTTTTGGGCGTGGACGACAGCAAAAAGCTATCCAAACGCAAGCGGGAAAAACTTGCCGAAGAGATCAAAAAGGCCGCCCTCGCCTATTGCATCCAGGAGGTGGACGAAGAGACCATCGACGCCGTGAATATCCTGCAGGCGACCCGCCTCGGCATGAAGCGCGCCGTCGAATCTCTCCCCCTTCCCGCGGACATGGTACTCACCGACGGCAACATGACCCTCGATATTAAGGCCCCGCAGAGGAGCATCATAAAGGGGGACGCCCTCGTCTACAGCATCGGCGCGGCGAGCATCCTCGCCAAAGTCTATCGCGACAAACTCATGGAAGAGCGTGCCGCCGAGTACCCAGAGTATGGTTTTGAAAGGAACGCGGGCTACGGGACGGCCGAACACATCGCAGCCATAAAGAAGGTGGGGATATGCAAAATTCACAGAAGGACTTTCGTAAAAAACTTCTGGGACGGCAAGGAGAGACCTTAGCCTGTAAATATCTCAAAAAGCACGGATATAAGCTCTTAAAGCGCAACTATACCACCCCCTTCGGGGAGGCGGACATCGTCGCCCGAAGCCCCGACGGCTACATCTGCTTCGTGGAGGTCAAGACGCGGGAATCGGACGCATTCGGGCTCCCCGCCGAGGCCGTCACCCGCGACAAACAGCGGCGGTACCGCATGATCGCGAACTTCTTTTGCAACACCCTCCGCCGCGAAATGCCCGTCCGCTTCGACGTCGCCTCCATTCTGGACGGCGAGATCGAGTACTTCGAGAACGCTTTTATCTGAATAGTGAAACGCCGCCTTTCCCAGGCGGCATTTTCATATGACGAAACGCAGATAAGCTGCGCAATACTTTGTCGAAGATGTGCGTCATCCTGAGCCGACCAAGATTATACGTAGTCCTCGCAAGAAATTCCTCGAAGGATCCCCTTAACGTAAGTCCGCTTGCTTCTCCGCGTTTTAACGGTAACCCAAAGACGGACTCCATGTTTTCTCCTCATCTCGACGCCGTAATATTTCTCCTCATCTCGACGCGCCAAAAAGGCGCGGAGGAGACCCCTACAGGCCCACGTCGGCACATTGAGAGGGGATTCCCTCGGCTTCGCCTCGGAATGAGGGCAGGGCCCACGCGTCATGCTGAGCCTGTCGAAGCATCGCCTTAGCACAAAAATGATGTGACCCTTCGACTGCGCTCAGGGTGACGAATTTTAGAACACTGTTTGATCCCAAAATTCAGCCGAACAGTTTTTTGAGCTTGCATTCGACGATACAGACCACGGCGATGAGGGCTGCGATGAATATCGCCGAGAGCGAAACAAGGACTACCATGTCCGCGATGCCATGCAAGAAAATTGCTATGATCGCATATACGGCGGTCACGGCGAACATCATTATCGCGACCTTGCAGAACATCTCCGCCGTCGCCGCTTGCGCAAAGCCCCAGGCCGTGTCGCTCTGCATCGACCGCCGCGTGCGGTAGCCGATGAGTTTGTTCCGCTTGGGCGGGAAGATCTGCATCATAGCGCCGATCAGTGCGGCGAGCACGGGGAAGAAGAAGGCGAACGCGATCGCCATGAGAAAGAGAATATCCACCTCCTCCCGTTGGGCGCGAAAATATATCGCGAGTACCGCGACAAAGATGCAGATGCATGCTTCGGCGAGAAGGGCAAACACGAGCCGCGCTTGCCTTCGCACGGCATTTGCGGACAGAAGTTCGTCGAGGGAAACTTTGAACAGCTCCGTGATCGACACGAGGATCTCGATGGAAGGGTATCCACGCCCCTGTTCATAGTTGGAGACCGCCTGCCGCGTGACGTGCAGCTTTTGGGCGAGTCCCTCCTGCGTGAGGTTGGCTTCCTTCCGCATAAGTTTGAGTTTTTCGGAAAATTCCATGTTTTCTCCTCCGCTCGCAGGGTGATATATGTATGGACATATCCGCGCAGAGCGATTTTATCATAGAGAAAACTTTTTTCCCTGTCAAGCGGTACGAAAGACTTTAAGGCGACACGATCGCTTGCACGCCCTCTACCCCTGTGAGAGCACTGTTTTTTCATCCCCGCGTCATGAGGGTTGAGCTTCTCGCTGTATATCAATAATCCGTTCTTCCGACGAGGTAGTCCAGCGAGACATTCAGACAGCTTGCAAGCGCCGAGAGGGTGGGCAGGATGGGCAGTTGCCCGTGCGACCAATTTGTGAAAAACGCGTCCTTGATGTGCGTGTGTTCGGTGACCCAAAACCGCGTCACGCCCTGCTCCTCCATGATATGGCGAAGGCGGGGATAGAAGGGCGGGAGCGGCCGCGGCGAAACGCTCTCGAACTTGTCGGAAAGCCCCGCGAGATAGTCGAGGGAACAAGAGAAAAAGTCGGCAAGTTTTACCGCGCTTGAAAAGGTGGGGAAGGAATCCCCGCGCAGCCACGAACGGATGGAGGAGCCCGCAATGTGCGTCTCCCGTGCGAGTGTCTCCGAACGTATCTCCCGCTCCGCCATCAACTCCTTGAGCCTCTCCGAAAAAATCGACATATTCTCCATAAACTTCCCCCTTTTCGACATTATTTTATTCCAAGAACTACGCCATTTTGTTTGCTCTGGCGCCGTTCTTTGGGGTGAACCGCGTCCTGAGGCGCACTTTTCATGCGCGGGCGAGAACACCCGCGTCATGCTGAGCCGACCATGTAATTACGAAGTCCACGCGAGAAATTCCCGAAGCATCCCGAGGATGAAAACGGTGACTTTGATAAACAGCACACCGTTCCCAATATCGTCATGCTGCCCCGACCGCGGCTTCTATTATTTATCGAAGGTCGGCACGAAGTAGCCTGTCGAAGCATCACCTTATTTTTCGGACTTCGTACCTCGGGATTCTTCGGAGAGGGGCTTGGTCGGACAGCCGTATAGCCGTATCGGCTACTTCGGGGCGATGCCCCTCGTGCCGCCCTTCGACGGGGAAGCCGTTTTACGTATTTCATTTTATTTTTTCTCCCCCAAAGCTTCTCCTCGGGGAGGAGCTGTCACGCTCCGCGCGACTGAGGTGGGGCGCAAGAAAAATTTTTTTCGGGCGGGGCGGGAGGGTTGCATTTCGCGCGCGGAAATGGTATAATAATCGTAAACATATCGCATAATTGACCCGCGACATAAGCGGGAGGGAAATTTATGGCAGTAAAAAAGAAGATCCGTATCGATGAAAAAGTGACGCTCGACCTTCGCTTTCCGAAGTATGTCGGGTATCTCGACTATCTCCTCGCGACGCCCGCGTCCATCCGTATCAGGAGCACCTTCGAGGAGGCGCTTCCCCTCACCGTTTCGGCGACCTCGGAGGGGGGCCTTCTTCTACCCTTCGAAAAGAGCGTGGAGGTTCCCTTCGAAAGCACCGTCCGCATCGAGCAGAGCGGCATCTTTTCTCCGCTGTATCTCGCCGAAAACAGCGAATTTCGCTCTGTCACGGTAAACGTTGCCGCCCGCCACGAAAATAAAGTCGTCGCCTCCGCCGAGACGCAGCTCACCGTGCTTCCCTTCGACGTATGGGAGGGGATAACGGGCAATGCCGAGCGCGTCGCCTGCTTCGTGCGGCCCCGCCTTCCCGACTGTTCCGTCATTTTAACGGATGCGGGGAGAAGGCTCAAGCGGTGGAGGGCGGACGCCGAATTTTACGGCTACACGGGGACGGATAAGAACACCGTGCGGCAGATCGTCGCCGCCGTCTATGCCTCCGTCAAGGCGCACGGTATCTCGGAGGAGGCATGCGATCTGACGCAGCCGATCTCTGCCGCCAAGGAGGGCTCCGTCTTAAAGGGGAGGAGCGCCTCCCTCTTCCAGATCGCCCTGCTCGCGGCGGGCTGTATCGAGGGGGCGGGCCTGCACCCCGTCATCGCCCTCGGCAAAAAGAGCGTCGGCGTGGGCGCATGGCTGTATGATACCTGCTTTTTGGACCCCGTCACCGACGACGGCGACATCGTCTCCAAATACGTCGCAGACGGCATCAACAATCTCTGCTTCTTCGACGCCGCCGATCTCTTTGTGGACAGCAATGCGCTCTTCACGCCCTCCGAACACCACTTCCGCGCCAAGCTCAAGGAGGAGCACTTCGACATCTTCGTGGATGTGAAGCGCTGCCGCATGGGCGGGATCCCCGTCTGCCCGACCCGCGGGAAGGGCCTCGACGGCTATGAAGTTTACGAAAACGAACAGGAGGACGGCTCTCCCACGCCTCTTCCCGTCTTCAAGGGGCTCAGGCTCGACGGCAAACAGCCCAAGAACAAGCAGTGGGAGCGAAGGCTTTTGGACCTCACGGGCAAGAACGCTTTGCTCGTCTTTACGGGCAAGAACGCCCTGCACCTCTCCTCCGCGGGGTGCGACATGCTCTATTCCCGCCTCATGGAGGAGGGGAGCATGAAGCTCAAAGCGGGCGGCGAGGAGGCAAAGATCGGGGCGGAGATCTCCCCGCAGAAGAAGGCGCTCATCGCCCTCGAACAGCGAAAGGGGGTGCTGCGCGTCCTCGAACCCGTCAAATCGGCGTCGGAGACCGCCCTAAAGCTCATCCGCAAGAACCGTGAGGCGGGGGAGGAGTCGGGCGCGAAGATCCTCTATCTCGCCCTCGGCTTCCTCAAATATGTGAGCCGCGAGGACGGCCTGCCCAAGTTCGCCCCCCTCGTTCTCGTCCCCGTCGGGATCACCCGTGCGAAGGGCAACGAGGACTTCTCCCTCACGGCGGGGGAGGAGGGCTTTTTGGTCAACGCCACCCTGCTCGAATTTCTGAAGCGGGAATTCAACATCGACATCCGCGGCCTCGGCGGGGACGTCTCCGCCCTCAAGATCTCCGAGATCGTGGCCATGGTGCGTGCCGAGACGGCGAGCATGAAGGGCTGGGAGGTCGTGGAGGACGCCTTCGTCGCGGCCTTCTCCTTCCAGAGATTCCTCCTTTGGAACGACATCCGCACCCACATCGGCGCCCTCAAGAAGAATGAGAACGTGGCGAACCTTCTCGCGGGAAGGGCGGAGCGGCGCAAGACGCCCGCCGCGGCGGAGGAGGATGCGGCGGATCCCGAGGAAGTGCTTCTCCCGCTCCCCGCCGACAGTTCGCAGTTCTCTGCGATCTCCCTCGCGAACACGGGTGCCTCCTTTGTGCTCCACGGCCCTCCCGGGACGGGCAAGAGCCAGACCATCACCAATATCATCGCAAACGCCCTCATGCGGGGCAAACGCGTCATCTTCGTCGCCGAAAAGAAGGCCGCGCTCGACGTCGTCAAAAAGCGTTTGGACGCGATCGGCATCGGCGAATTCTGCCTCGAGCTGCACTCCAACAAGACGGACAAAGGGGATGTCCTCCGCCGCATGGAGGCGACGCTCGGCCTCGGCGGGAAGGCGCGGGAGGCGGGCTTCGGCGAGAAGACGAGAGAGCTCGTCGCCCTCCGCGAGGAGCTCAAGGAGCCGATGGAGGCGTTGCACAAAAAACGCCGTCTCGGCATCTCCGTCTACGGGGCGGTGCTCGGCTATCTCGAAAACAAGACCGCGCCCGACATCCTCGACATCGAGACCGCCTTCTACGACACCCTCACCGAGGAAAAACTCTCCCGCTGCAAGAGCATGATCCTCTCTGCGGCGGCGGCGGCAAAGGAGTGCGGCGGGGTCTTCAATTCCCCCTTCGAGAACGTCAATCTCACCGAATATTCGCAGGAAGTGCGCGACCGCATCCTCTGCGCTTCGGAGGTCGTCCTCACCGAGATCAAGCATCTGCGCTCCTATCTTGCCCTCTTCCTCGAATTCTACCGCCAGCGCGTCTCCACCCTCACGCGGAAGAAACTTCTCTCCCTTGCGGAGATCGCGAAGATCCTCTCTTCGGGCGAGTGCAAAAAGTATTTTGCGGGGCAGGAGGAGGGGGCCTTCTACCTCTTCTACAACGCCAACCGCAGGCTGGACACCTGCCTTGCCTACTACTTCAAGAACTTCCGCTCCCTCGTCGACCTCGACGACGCGGCGGAGGTCGCGAAACTGCTCGAGGGCGGCGGCGATTGGAAGCTTTCGAAGGCGGCGCGGGCGGCGGCAAAGAAGCTCGCAAAGGTCGCCATCCACGAACTCAACGATGAGGATGTCCCCAAATTTTTGCAGACGCTCGTCGACATCGACGGCGCCGTGGGGCGCATCCGCACGAATACGAAGCTCTCCTCCGCCTTCTGCGACCGCACGGGGCACATCATCTTCAAAAAGCGCGGGGAGTTCCTCGAGAAACTCTACAAACTGCACGCCCTCGCCAATGAAGCCTTCCTCGACTTCAATGCGGACGCATTCAACGGAATGTGTATCCGCGCGGCAAACGGCTATACCATGCCCGTGCTTGAGGGCTTTCTGAAGGCCTCGGACGCCTACTTCGCGGCGGAGGACAGCTTCATGAAGATCACGCACGGCAGCCGCGAGAAGGTGAAGGGGGAGGACGCTCTGGACTACTTCTACACGAAGGCCTCCGCCCTCATCGACAACGTCGACATGCTCCCCAATTGGTGCATGTACCGTGCGACGGCGAAAAAGCTCGCCTCTCTCGGGCTCAATTTTATCTCCGATTCCCTCGAGAGCGGCCGCCTCAAGGTGGAGAACGTCCTCGCGGGCTTCGAGAAGAACGTCTATAAGAACTTCCTCGAGATCACCATCCCGCAGGATGCCGCCCTCTCCCGCATGACGGTGGGGACTTTGGAGGACACGGTGGAGAAATTCCGCCTCGCATGGGAGGAGTACGGAAAGCTGACGCGCACGCTCATCCGCGAGACGCTTCTATCCCGCCTTCCCGCTGAGGACGAGGAGGGGAGCCTCTCTTTGGAGCTGGCCGCCTTCAACCGCTTTGCACGCAGCAATCTGCGCGGCTCGGGCATCCGCACGATGCTCGCCGAACTGCCCGCACTCTCCGCGGTGCTCTGTCCCTGCCTTCTCATGAGCCCCATCACGGTCGCACAGTATCTCCAGCCGACCGCGGACGCCTTCGACCTCGTCATCTTCGACGAGGCCTCCCAGATGCTGACGGCGGAAGCGGTGGGCGCGATCGCAAGGGCCAAGGCCGCTATCGTCGTGGGCGACCCCAAACAGCTCCCGCCGACCTCCTTCTTCCATGCGGCATATACCGATGAGGACGACCTCGAGAATGAAGACCTCGAGAGCGTGCTCGACGACTGCCTCGCCCTCGGCATGCCCGAGCGGCATCTCCTCTGGCACTACAGGAGCAAGCACGAGAGCCTCATCGCCTTCTCCAACGGCATGTATTATGACAACCGCCTCTGCACCTTCCCTTCCCCCGACGGGCTGGAGAGCAAGGTGAAGTTCATCCATGTGAACGGGACATACGACCGCGGCTTCACAAAGCGCAACCGCGCCGAGACGGAGGCCCTCGTCGCAGAGGTCACAAGAAGGCTTGCCGACCCCGTCCTCTCCCGCTCGAGCATGGGCATCGTCACCTTCTCGAGCGCACAGCAGGAGGACATCGAAAAGACGCTCTCCAAGGAGATCGTCCGCCTCGGCCTCGAGAGCGCCGCCTATGAACGGGAGGAACCGCTCTTTGTCAAGAACCTCGAGAATGTGCAGGGGGACGAGCGCGACATCATCCTCTTTTCCGTCTGCTACGGCCCCGACCGTCTCGGCCGCGTCTCCCTCAACTTCGGCCCCCTCAACCAGGCGGGCGGATGGCGGCGGCTCAACGTCGCCGTCTCGCGTGCAAGGGAGGAGATGCTCGTCTTCTCCACGATGACCTCCGCCATGATCGACCTCAACAGGACCTCTTCAAAGGGGGTCGCGGGGCTCAAGGCATTTTTGGAATTTGCGGAAAAGGGCCGCACCATGCTCGCGGTCAAGTCGGACACGGTGCGCACGGGGACGGGCATCGGCAAGTTCATCGCCGCCGAGCTCGCGGGCTACGGCTATGACTGCCGCTCGGATGTGGGCGCCTCCGACTTCAAGGTGGACGTCGCCGTCATCGACCCGAGGAACAAGCGCCGCTTCATCCTCGGAATCCTCTGCGACGGGCCCAATCATTTCTCCGTCAAGGACAGAAACATCCTGCAGGTGCAGACGCTCAAGCGGGGGAATTGGAACATCCTCCGCCTCAACACCGTCAATTACTACAACAACCCCAAGCGCGAGCTCAAGCGCATCAAGGACGTTTTAGACCGCCTCACGGGGGATGAAAAGCGGGGGGACGCGTGGCTCTCCAAGTATAAGCGGCCCTATAAGACCGTCAAGGCGACGGCGAGCGAAACGTCCGCCTTCGTCACGGGCGGAGAACATGACCCCGCCATCGTCGCCCGTCTCAAGGAGATCGTCGCGAGCGAAGAGCCCATCTCCCGCGCCTTTTTGCGCAAACGCTGTCTGCAGAGCTTCGGCATCGAGCGGAGCGGTTCCAAGGTGGAGGCCCGCCTCGACGCACTCATCGATTCCTGCGGCTTCAACCGCGACCGTGCGATGGGCGTGGACTACTTCTACCGCACTCCCCGCGCCATCCAGCTGGGAAGATTCCGCGTGGAAGGGGAGGCTCCTTCCGTGAGAAAGAACGAGGAGGACTTCACCGTCTATGAGGTCGTCTCCCTCGTGAAGGGCGCGCTCGAGGATCGGGTCGCCCTCTATATGGACGAGGTCGCCGCCGTCGTCTCGGGCGTCTTCCGCGAGATCCGTCCGACCGAACGCGCCCTCGTGTTCCTCCGCGACTGCATCTCTTATGGGGAGGAGAAGGGGGTGTTCGTCCGCTCCGTCTCCGACCGAATTACGCTTGCTTAAAACGAGCGAATCGCGTATAGGCGTCGAAATACTTCGTCGTGAAACCGCGTCATGCTGAGCTTGTCGAAGCATCCCCTAAAACGTAAGTCCGCGTTTTCATTTAGGGGATTCTTCGGAGAGTTACCCCATGGAAAGCCTTATAAACCCCGTCGGCTACTTCGCGCCAAGGCGCTCGTGCCGCGCTTAGTCTACAAATAGAAGCTTCGCGCGGGGCAGAATGACGCAAATCCCCTTTGCTTCCAATGGCGCCTAGCGTCACGCCTCTTTTCCCTCATCTCGACGCCGCGCGCTTTCTCCTCATCTCGACGCGCCGAAGGCGCGGAGGAGGCCCCTACAAACCCGCCTTGCCACATTGAGAGGGGATCTCCTCACTTCGTTCAAGATGAGGGGCCCCCGCGTCATGCTGCCCCGCCCGCACGTTCTGATCGTCGTCGAAGGGCGGCACGAGGGGCAAAGCCCCGAAGTAGCTTGTCG
>CANRIO010000002.1 GCA_947630605.1 uncultured Clostridia bacterium | reverse complement strand
GTGTGGTGCGGGGTGCGGAAGGGCCGTTCGGTGACGATGCCCTCCTCCCCGAGAACGCCCGCCACGGAGTGGATCTTGGTGATCTCGAGGGCCTCTTCGAAGGTGAGGTCGGGCATGATCGTGGGAAGACAGCGGGCGAGCATCGTCTTGCCCGTTCCGGGAGGGCCGCTCATGAGGACGTTGTGTCCGCCGGCAACGGCGATCTCGAGGGCGCGCCTCGCCATGGGCTGGCCCTTGACGAAGCGAAGGTCCGCGGAGCCCTTCGTCCCCGCATGCGGGACGAACATGGCGGTCTCGAGCGGTTCGATGACGGCGGTGCCGATGAGATGGTCTACGACCTCCGAAAGGGTCGCCGCGGGATAGATCTCCGCCCCGCCCAAAAAGCGCGCTTCCTGCGCATTCGCGGCGGGGATGATGAAGCGGGTGAAGCCGTGGCCCTTCGCCGAGATGAGGATGGGAAGGAGCCCCGCGATGGGACGAAGGTCCCCGTTCAGGGCGAGTTCGCCCAAGAAGACGATGTCCTTCACGTCCGCGCCGAAGAGCTGTTCGCTCGCCTTGAGGAGGCTGATCGCCACCGCAAGGTCGAAGGAGGCGCCCTCCTTCTTGATGTCCGCGGGGGCGAAGTTGATGGTGATGCGGTTCATGGGGAACAGAAGCCCGCTGTTTTTGAGGGCGGAGCGCACACGCTCCTTGCTCTCTTTGACCGCCGTATCGGGAAGGCCCACCATGTCGTAGGACGGGACGCCCTTGTTGACGTCCGTCTCCACCTCGACGGGCACCCCCTCGAGCCCGTTCAAGGCGTAACAGATGATTTTCGCGATCATATCTATCTCCTATGTGCGATTTGATTTATCCGAAGATTTTTGCAAGGATATTTGCGGGAAGCGGGATGCCGAGGTTGAACACGAGGAGCAGTCCGAACACCGCAACAAGCAGTACCATGCCGACGATATTTACGATATTTACAATCTTCACGGCCGTCGCCGTCTTCCCCTCATGCTTCCCGCCGAAGAAGGAGGCGGCGAGCACGAAGGAGAGAAGCCATGCGAGCAGGACGAAGACAAGGCCCGTCTTCACGCTCACGGCCGCGATGAGGGAAAGGCACAGAAGGACGAGCGGGATGAGGGTGCGGCGGAGGGTGATGCGCGTCGCCTTGGCGTCCGCCTTATTCTTGACGAGCGAGATGAGCTTTACGACGGCAAAGACGATGCCCGCAAGCGCGGCGAGCATGGCGGCCCAGTTCACGCAGAAGCCGAGCACGGAGAAGACCGTCCCCGCGGGTTGCTTGAAGCTTGCCTCGGAGCGGAAGAGGGTGTAGAAGAAGTTCCACGTCGTGTCGCCCGCAAAGGCGTTACTGCCCACAAAGCCGTTCGCGAACGTGTGCCATGCGAGGGCAAAGACATTGAGCGAGGGCGAAGCGGGATTGTCGTAGAGTTTGAGGTAGGCGTAGTAGGCGGGGATCATGCCGACGAGGGCAAAGAGGAAGGCGCCCACGATGAGGCCCGCGCCGAAGATGAGCGGTGCGGCGACCCGCTTGAAACGGTGATCGGAGAGCACTTTGGCGGCACGCTGTTCGCGCGTCTCCCTTGCGAGGACCTCCCCCTCCTGTGCGCTCTGGAGCGCGGAGGCGTTTGCGGGCACGGGAGCATCTTCGGGCTCCTCGACGATCTTTTCGAGCTGATGGTCGCGGGACTTTTTCATACGGAACATGCCGAGGACGAAGAGGGCGACGACGCCCGCCATGGGGATGATGAATGCGCCGTTCACGCAGATCGCGGCCGCTCCGAAAAGGCCCGCCGCGAGGAGGGGCATCGTGGAGAGCAGACGTGCCTTCTTCATGCCCTTCGCATAGAAGCGGTGGACGAGGTCGAGGGCGCATGCGAAGAAGAAGATGCCGATCATGAGGGGGGTCCCCACATGGGCGAGGGAGAGCGTGATGCCCGCCGTCGCAAAGAGCAGGGCGAACGCAAAGCCCGCCTTCTCACTCTTTAAGAGCCTTGCCGCAAAGCGGGACAAGACGAGGAGCGCACCGAAGGCCGCAAGCAGCGGGAAGAAGCGGACGCCGAAGGGCGAGAGGCCGAAGATGGCCGCGCCGAGGGCGATGAAGTCCGTCCCGAATGCGCCGTAGACCTCGTCGGCATGATAGGTGTCGACGGCGGCGATCGCTTCGGGATCGGCGTTGGTCGCAAAGGCATTGCCGCGGCGCATCTCGGAGATGGTCATGAGCGTCGGGATCTCCCCCTTTGTGAAGCGGGAATATGTGGTGGGTTCGAGGGAAGGGACGCTCTTCGGCTGTGCGTCGACGAGGGCCTGTGCGGGCAATTTTGCCCGTTCGGGATCCTCTTCCCCGTGGACCGCATACACGACTTCGACGCCGGGGATGACAACTTTTTCCTTCTCCCCCGCCGTGTCCGTCTCGCGTTCGCCGATGAAGACGACCTCGTTCAAGAGCACGTTGCCGCCGCTCACCGTGAGCCCCCAATAGGAGGTGGTGGAGGACATCGACCACGTCCTCTTGTTGATGGCGGAAGTGAAGGGCGCACTGAAGCGATAGAATTCATTCGTCGCCGTGGGCACCTTATAGTCCTTGGGAGGGTTCCCCTTGTCGTCGAGGACGGGCTCGGGCGTATAGAAATTCTCGAGCGTGCCGTCGAACTTATAGGTCGACGAGGTGTACCAGCTGGTCTTGTTCACATCCGTGGAGCGGCTGCTCGTCGAGCGCTGAAGGGTGAGGGTGACGGGCGTCCCCGCCTCTTTGTAGATGACGGCGACGTTCACATACACGTCCACGATGCTCACCGTCTTTTCCGAATCCGGAAAACTTGAAGGGAGACGGAAGATGACGGCGGGCCTGCTGCTGTCCTCGTGCCGCTTCACTTCCTCGAGCTCGAAGGCCGAACCCGCCGAGTAGGTGGAGCCGAGCGTGCCGAGGCCCACCGCAAGGAAGGCCAGGGCGACGAGGAAGGACGCAAGCAAGAAACCTTTGAATTTCTTGAAGATCGAGATTACTTTTTTCATGTGTCTCTTTCCCTATTATAGAGTGATTTCCTTTATTCTAACCGATTGCGGCGGAATTGTAAACGAATTTTCCGCCATTTTTTCAAATTTCTTTATTTCCCCCAAAATCGAAACCGAAAATTTACAAAAAAAGAAAACCGCCCCGTCCCGGGCAGTTTTCCTTTTCTCACTTCTTTTCCTTGATCTTGGCGGCTTTGCCTGTACGCCCGCGAAGATAATAGAGCTTTGCGCGACGCACTTTGCCCGCTCTCACCACGTTCACATACGCGATCTTGGGAGAATGCAGGGGGAAGCAACGTTCGACGCCCACCCCGAAGGAAAGACGGCGGACGGTGAACGTCTCGCGGATGCCGCCGTTCTTCTTGGCGATGACGACGCCCTCGAAGTTCTGGATCCTCTCCTTGCCGCCTTCGATGATGCGGTAGCCCACCTTGACGGTGTCGCCGACGTTGAAGGAAGGAACATTCTCCTTCATGCCCTCGGCCTCGATCTGTTCGATGAGTCCCATTTGACTTTACCTCCATGTTTTACGCGGCGTTCGTGCATCTTTGCAGAGGACCGCCCGAAGTCACTTGTTCATTATAGAGGATAATTTTGCAAAAAGCAAGCTATTTTGCCCCGTTTTGAGAAAAAAAGTTGGAGGAGAATGGAAAGGGAAGAGTGCGCCCCACCCCCCTACCCCCCTCCCACGGAGGGGGCATGCGTCCCGTGCCCTCCCACGGAGGGGGCAATAGCGGAAGAGCGTCCCACGGAGTCCTCATTCCGCCCCGCGCGCACTATTGCCTACTAAGCGCGGCACGAGCGCCTTGGCGCGAAGTAGGCGAAGCCGAGGGAATCCCTACGTAAACGATAAGGCTTCATGGGTCTGTAGGGGTCTCCTCCGCCGCGATAGATGCGTACTTCGCCTTCGGCTCGTGCGCCACTATCGTGTCGTCGAGATGAGGAGAAAAATTCATGACGCGGTTGATACATCGGACTTCGTATGGGGGGATGCTTCGGAGATAGGCTCGCGGTTTTCATCCCTATTGGTCGGCTCAGCATGACGCGATCACGACACAGTATTTCGTAGCCTATACGCGATTCGCTTTATTCAAACGGCACAAGAGGAGCGGGCATCCGCTCCTCGATCCCTCTTACGGCGGCATAAGTATCCCTTCTGATCAGCGTGCGGGAGAGCTCCCGCTCCCCCTCCGAGACGACGAGGAAGCTCTCGCTCCTTATTCCCTTTTTCTCCTTTCTCAGCGTCCTGTTCGCCGTCCCCTCCACCACCTCGGCAGGCGGGGGTTCGATCTCGGAGAGGATGCGGCCCTCCACCCGATGGCGCTTCCCGTCCGGCATGCCGAAGACGGAGAAGGTCACCCTCCCCTCTTCCGTCTCTGCGAGCAGATACACGGGATAGAGATAGGGGTTGCGGAACTTTAAGTCGCTGAATTCGGAGACCATGGCGTCCTCGGAGGGGGAGACATAGCCGACGGAGAGGGAATGGGGATGGCTCTCGGTGATGCAAAGCCCCGCCCTGAGGGCCGCGCCGAAGAGGGTGGTCGAGGCCTGGCAGACGCCGCCGCCCACGCCCTGAACGAATTCCCCCTCAAAGATGACGGCGGCCTCCTCGAAGCCGTTCTCCTTTGTGCGTTTTCCCACCTTTTCATTGAAGGAGAACACCTCCCCGGGCAAGAGCGTCGTACCCGCGATCCGCCCTCCCGCGAGGGCGATGTTGTGCGTGCGGGGCGCGTTTTTTTCGTCGAAGGAGGTGGAAAAGCTCGAGAGCAACTGCGTCCTCTCCTTCAAACTCTCCACGGTGACGGCGGGAGGCACTTCGCTACAGCTAAGCTTCACCCGCGTGCCGCCGTTTTTCAGGGCCTCCGAGGCGTCGCGGAGCAGTTTCTCATAGTCGCAGGAGAGGCCGTTTTCCTCGGGGGTGTAGGAGAATCCCTCGGCGGAAAAGGAGAGCTCGGCGGGGCGGCCCTCGCGGGCATTCTCCATGCAGAGCGCGGCGAGCTCTTCCTCCATGTTGACGTATTCGCGCCGTACCATGACCGAGAGAGAGGCGTTACGTTTGGCATTTTTCAGCTGCTCTTCGAGGTCGTCGGAGTAGTCGAGCGTGGCGGTAAATTCCCCGTTCGGACAGGAGATGACAAGGGGGTCCTTTGTAAGCGTTTCCCGCACCCTCTCCGCCGCCGCGGGAAGGTTCATCCCCCCGACGTCGATGCCGTTCACCTTGACGCCGCGCCTGACCGTTCCGCCCGCGCAACCGCCCAAAAAAAAGCTCCCCGCAAGGAGGAGCGCGATGGTTTTCATGTGTTTCATACGCTCCCGTCGAGCGAAAGGAGCCTCTCTTCCACCTCTTCGGCGTCGAACGGGGGATAGCCGATGCGCCGGCCCTCGCCGTCCGCATGGAAGTCCGAGCCGCCCGTTATGAAGAGGCCGTGCTGCGACGCAAAGGATGAAAACTCCTTCGACTCCCTTTCAGTATGCGTCGAATGGTAGCATTCTATGCCGTCGAGCCCGCAGCATACGAGCTCCTCCATGAGGGCGTCGCGTGCCCCCGCATAGCGGATCTTCGCCCACTCGCGCTGTGACCTTGTAAAGGTGTGGAACTTTTCGGACACTTCTTGCGGCAAAACGAGGATCTGTGCGGGGTGGGCGAGCACGGCAAGGCCGCCCATCTCATGCACGATGCGCACCGCATCCTGCGGCGTGGGGCGGCAGATGTCCGAATAGGCGGGCTTGTAGGGGCCGAATGCCTCGCGGTAAAGCTGAGCGACGTTCATGTGCAAAATTTCGGCATAGGTATGGACGATCTGCATGGTGTGCAGTGGGGTCTCCTTCCGGGCATGGTATGCCTCGACGTCGTCGAGCGTGACATGGAACCCGAAGTGCGCGTTCGCCCTTTCGACGATCTCTTCGGCGCGCTTTCTCGCCCCGTCGACACGGTCTTTTAAGAACTTTTCGTACGCCTCCCCCGCCCTGCAGCCATAGCCGAGGACGTGCACCTTCGTCGCCCCGAGATAGGCGGAGATCTCCACCCCGCGGACAAAGTGCACACCGGCCTTCTTTGCGGCGGCCGCGGCCTCCTCCTGCCCCGCAAGGGTGTCGTGGTCGGTGAGGGAAAAGAGGAAAAGCCCCTCCTCTTTTGCACGGCGGGCAAGCTTCTCGGGGGGAAGCGCCCCGTCGGAGCATATGGAATGCATGTGCAGATCTGCTCTCATTGTATAATTTTTCCTTCGCTTATCTTGATTTTTTTACACTCTGCGCCGTAGAGGACTCGCTCTGCGTGCGTGCAGGTCAGGATGCACTGAACGTCCTTCACGCGGGAGAGAAGTTTCTTCCTCCTCGGAAGGTCCAGCTCGCTCATCACGTCGTCGAGGATGAGGACGGGCGGCTCCCCCGAGAGGGTGCGGAAGATCTCCACTTCGGCGAGCTTCATGGCAAGGGCGGCCGTGCGCGCCTGTCCCTGCGAGGAGAAACTGCGGGCGTCCGCGCCGCCGATGGAAATTTTGATATCGTCGCGATGCGGCCCCACGGAGGTGAACCCGAGGCGGATATCCCGCTCATAGCAGGCGGAAAGTTCCCGCTGAAGTTTTTTGGCGATGTCCCCCTCCTCCCCCTTGTATTCCTTGTCCAAGGAGAGGGCGAGCTGTTCCGCCCCGTCCGTGAGACAGGCGTGCGCATCGGCGGCGATGACGGATAGCTTTTGCAGATATTCCTGCCGCTTTTTGATGATGCGGGCGGCGCAGAGGGAGAGCTGTTCGTCCCAGACGGGGAGGGTGTCGAGGATGAGGGAGGCGTCCCTGTTCTTGAGAAGGTCGTTCCGCTGTTCGAGGATGCGGCCGAACCGAAGGAGGGCCTGTGCGTACTCCTTGGAGGTCTGCGAGATGGAGAGGTTGAGAAATCTTCTCCGCTCGTCGGGGCCGTCCTGTATGAGGCGCAACTCCCCCGGGGAGAAGAAGACGCTCTTCATGTTCCCGATGAAGTCCACCGAGCGGGTGACCTTGTTCCCGTTGAGATAGAGCTCCCGCTTGTTTTCAAAGATGACCGCCTCCAAAAGGACGCGCCCGAAGCGGGTCAGAGCTTCCGCGGAAATCTGTGCCCGCTCTTCCCCCCTCCGGATGAGCTGCCGATCGTGGCGGATGCGGAGAGACGCCCCCGTGCAGAGGTAGAACACCGCCTCGACGCAGTTGGTCTTGCCCTGTGCGTTTCTGCCCGTGAGGATATTGAGGCCGTCGTCGAAGGCGAAGGTCTCATCCTCATAATTTCTGAAATTTTTCAGCGTCAATTTTTTTACGACCATTTCGGCAAAAACACTTTCTTTTCGGAGGATTTTGTATTATAATAAGTTATACACACTGAGAGGCGGGCACGGAAGGAGCCCTTCCGTCCGCAAGGATATTATAGCAAATTTTGCGAAAAACACAAAGCGTTTGAGGGGAAAAATATGGCCGAAAAGACACAATTTGAAGTTCTGTGGGAAAAAGTCAAAGAGCGGGCGCGCCCCCTCATCAACCCCGTCTCCTTCGATACCTTCATCGAGGGACTTGTCCCCGTGGACGTCGTCAATAAAAAATTGGTCTTGAAGGCTCTCACCGAGACGGGGGCGAACACCATCACGAAGAGCCATCTTCCCCAGCTCCGCGAGGCGGCCGTTGCCGCAAACATCGGGCTCTCGGATATCGTCATCGTCGTGGACGGGAGCGATACTTACGCCATGAGCGAGATGCCCGACGCCATGGAGGAAGTTTTTGTCCAGACGGACAAGCGGTTCACCTTCGACTCCTTCGTCGTGGGTGCCTCCAATAAACTCGTCTATGCGGCGGCAAGGTCTGTCGCTTCTGCTCCCGGGGAGAACTTCAACCCCCTCTACATCTACGGCGGGAGCGGCCTCGGAAAGACGCACCTTCTGCAGGCCATCGCCAATGAACTTGCCGAGAAGAAGCCCTCCCTCAAGGTCCTCTACACGACGAGCGAACGCTTCCTGAACGAATACGTCGACAGCATCGTCTACTCCAAGTCGGGCGAAGGGAGGGAGGCGAATGCGCGCTTTCGCAACCGCTACCGCAACGTGGACGTTCTGCTTATCGACGACATCCAGAGCTGGGCGGGCAAGCGCGGCGTGCAGGAGGAATTTTTCAATACCTTCAACGAACTCTTCTCGCAGAACAAGCAGATCGTCATCTCCTCCGACTGCCCCGCAAAGGAACTCACGACGCTTGAGGAACGCCTTCGCACCCGCTTCGAAGGGGGGCTCATCGCCGACATCCAACCGCCCGACATCGAGACGAAGATCGCGATCTTAAAGCGCAAAGCCCTCGAGAAGAAGTACATCATCCCCGACGACGTGCTCGGCTTCCTCGTGCAGAATTCCGACAACAATGTGCGCACCTTGGAGGGAAGGCTCAACACCGTCATCTTTGCGAGCAAGCTCCACGAGGAGCCCATCTCTTTGAAACTTGCGGCGACCGCCCTGCAGGAATCCATCACGGCGGCAGAGCCCGAGGACATCACGGCGGAGACGATCATCCGCGCGACGTGCGGCTACTTCAAGGTGAAAAAAGAGGACCTCTGCGGCAAGAGCAAGCGGCAGGAACTCGTGCGGGCAAGGCAGATCTGCACCTACCTCATGTGCGACATGCTCACCCTTCCCCTCGTCTCCATCGGAAAAGAGATGGGCGGAAGGGACCATGCGACGGTCATCTATTCGCGGGATAAGGTGGAGGAGCTCATGCGCGTGAACGACACCATCTTGAAGGAAGTGAACGACATCCGGAGCGTCGTTCTCAAACAATAAAAACCCGCCCTGTCCGCCCGCAACGGGCAGGCGGGGCATTCTTTTTGGATATGCAGACTTTTTTCGAAGGGGCATGCGACGCCGTTGTCATCGGCGCGGGACATGCGGGTGCGGAGGCCGCACTCGCCCTTGCGCGGACGGGACAAAAGACCGTCGTTCTGACCCTCAATCTCGACAGTATCGGCTTCATGCCCTGCAACCCCTCCGTCGGCGGCACCGCGAAGGGGCATTTGGTGCGTGAGATCGACGCCCTCGGCGGGGAGATGGGGCTGTGCGCCGACAGGTGCGCCCTGCAGTACCGCATGCTCAACGAGGGCAAGGGCGCGGCGGTGCAGTCCCTCCGCACACAGGTGGATAAAAACCGCTATCACACCGAGATGAAGCGGGTCTTCGAACATACCGAAAACCTTCGCATCGTGCAAGGCGAAGCGGCCGAAATTTTAACGGAAAACGGAAAAGTCACGGGCGTTCGCACTTCCTACGGGGGAATATTTTCCTGCCGCGCGGTCGTCGTCGCAACGGGCGTCTATCTCGGTGCACGCACAATTACTGGCACCCATGTCCGCGATGCGGGCCCCAACGGCTTCGAACGCGCCACCCTTCTCACCCAAAATCTTGCAGACCTCGGCCTTCGCATAAGGAGGTTCAAGACGGGCACGCCCGCCCGCCTCGACGGACGCACGGTGGACTTTGCCGCCCTCCCCGTCCAGCCGGGGGAGGACGTCTTCCCCTTCTCCTTCATGAATGAGAAGCTGCCCGAGAGCCAAACTCCCTGCCACCTCGCCTACACCAACCAAAAGACGCACGAGATCATTCTCAAAAATCTCGACCGTGCCCCCCTCTACAACGGGCAGATCTCCTCGGCGGGGCCGCGCTATTGCCCCTCCATCGAGACGAAGGTGGTGCGGTTTTCGGACAAGGAGCGGCATCAGCTCTTTTTAGAACCCGAGGGGGCGGACACGACGGAGGTGTATGTGCAGGGGCTCTCCACCTCCCTCCCCCACGACCTGCAAAAGGAGGTCTACCGCTCGGTAAAGGGGCTGGAAAAGTGCGAGATCATGCGCTATGCCTACGCCATCGAGTACGACTGCATCGACTCCCTCGACCTTCTGCCCACCCTCGAATACAAGCGGGTGGAGGGGCTGTATCTTGCGGGACAGATCAACGGGACGAGCGGCTACGAAGAGGCCGCCGCGCAGGGCCTCATGGCGGGGCTGAATGCATCCCTGAAGCTCCGCGGCCTTCCCCCGCTCGTGCTTCGGCGGGACCAGGCGTATATCGGCGTCCTCATCGACGACCTCGTGACGAAGGGCACCGAGGAGCCCTACCGCATGATGACCTCGCGGGCGGAGTTCCGCCTCTCCCTCCGGCAGGATAACGCCGACGAGCGGCTCACGGAAATAGGCTATAAGTCGGGCCTTGCGACAAGGGAGCGGTATGAGCGGTTTCTTGCGCGGAAGAGCAAAAAGGAGGGTACCATGTCCGCACTCGAGGCACGCGCAGAGCAAAAAACCGCGGACGCGCTCGTGCAAAAATACGGCTACTCCCCCCTCACTTCCTCCGTGACTTTTGCCGACCTTCTCCGCCGCGGTATTCCCTTAAAGGAGATCTGCGAGAACTTCCATATCCTCGAAGATGTGCCGCGGGACGTCCTTCTTGCCTGCGAGACGGAAGTGAAGTATGCGGGGTACTTGAAACGCAGCGGGGAGGAGATCGAGAAGGCGAAGCGGATGGAGGAAAAGCCCCTCCCGCCCGACATCGACTACGAGAAAATTACGGGACTTCGGCTGGAGGCAAGGGAAAAGCTCGGCCGCATCCGCCCCCTGAACTTCGGACAGGCGGCACGCATCTCGGGCGTCTCCCCCGCCGACATCGCCGTCCTCATGATCTATTTGAGCTTGAAAAAGTAAATAATGTTATGCATAAAGCCTTCCCTTTCATCGGGGAAGGCTTTTTTGATCCTTAGCAGAAGCGTCATGTCCGAATATAATAATAAGGTCGGCGATTGGAAGCTCAACCCCCATCAGTCACGCAGAGCGTGACAGCTTCCCCCATGGATGGGGAAAGCCTTACTCCACGCCCTCATTCCGAGGCGAAGCCGAGGGAATCCCTACAAACCCAACAAGGTGTATTGAGAGGGGGTCTCCTCCGCGCCTTCGGCGCGTCGAGATGAGGAAGAAGTGATTAGTGGTTAGTGATTAGTGGTTAGTGATTAGTGGTTAGTGATTAGTGGTTAGTGATTAGTGGATAGGGGTAGGCGTCATTCTGAGCCGATAACATGTATAAGGATTTCCGACGAAGCAACTCTCCGAAGAATCCCCTTAATGAAAACGCGGACTTCGCATAAGGGGATGCTTCGGAGAATTTCTCACATGGACTGCGTAATGTCTTTATCGGCTCAGCATGACGCGGGTCAGGATGAGGGGATGACCTGCGTTCCGTCGGAGCAAATCACGGTGCATCCTGTGTAGGGGCTCCAGGAGGTGCCCTTTTGGATATTCTCCCATGCGGCAGAAGTGCCCTGGTATCGGATGTCTTTCAGGTTTTCGCATCTGTAAAAAGCGTGCCCTCCGATCGAGGCCACATTGGCGCCGACGGTCACACTTTCGAGGCTTTCGAACCATTCAAACGCACTCTCCCCGATCGTGGTCACACTGCTCGGGATGGTCACGCTTCTCACCCCGTTGCAATCAACGAACGCATGCGCCTTGATCTCCGATACGCCGTTTGGGATCACAAGGTCGGTGATCTCTTTCCCTTTGACAAACAGGTGCGCGCTATAATAGAGCGGGTTGGAATAATTGTCGGCAAAGGTTATTTTGCACCACGCCGCAAGGTCGTCGATCATGACCTTTTCGAGCGTATTGCAATAGGAAAACACGCTCGGCCCGATAAACTCCAAACTTTCGGGAATGACGATGGCTTTCAGGTTCGGACAGCCCGAATATTTGTTGTCGAGATATACCCCCATAAACGCGCCCTGTGCGATGACCCGCGTTCCCTTCTTTATTTTGTACTCGCCCGAGAGGGTGTCTCTCGCCTTCATGAGCACTTTCCCGATATAGAACACGTCGCCATCCCAATTTTGCCTGTTCTCGAAATAAGCGGTGCCATCGAATGCCGCGTCGTCGATCGCGGTCACGCTTTCGGGAAGGCTGATCTTTGCAAGCGCACTGCACCCGAAAAAGGCGTGAGGATCGATCGCGGTCACGCCGTTCGGAATGACGACGCTCTCGATTTCGGCATTTCCCGAGAAGGCAAACTGCCCGATTTCCGTCACCGCCTTGCCATCGTGGTAAGCGGGAATCACGAGCTCGGTGACGTTTTCTGCGGTACCCATGCCCGTGACAGAGTAGGTATTTTTCTCCGTGAGCTCGAACTCAAGGCCCTCGGTGAAGTTCAGATGCTCCCCGCAGACCGTGCAGTCGTTTTGTTCGTTGTATGTATGCTCGTGGGTATTTTCATCGCCGCATGCCGAAACCGAAACTGCGAGCCCCGCCGCAAGAAGGGAGGCAAAGAGCGCCAAGAAAAACTTTCTCATATCTTTCTCCGTACTGTGATTTTATATTATTATAAGATAGCGTCCGATATTTGTCAAGGTTGACGCGGGGCAACCATTGGACTTCGTATCAGGGGATGCTTCGACAAGCTACTTCGGGGCTTTGCCCCTCGTGCCGCCCTTCGACAACGATCAGAACGTGCGGGCGGGGCAGCATAACGCGGCGACCGTATCGGACTTACGTTTTAGGGGATGCTTCGACAAGCTACTTCGGGGCTTTGCCCCTCGTGCCGCCCTTCGACAACGATCAGAACGTGCGGGCGGGGCAGCATGACGCGTAACCTGGGGAGCCTTGATCTTTACCCCAAGCGGACGAGGAGGGAGGCGAGTTCACCTTCGTAGAGGCCGAGGGAATACAAAAAGTCGGCGGCGTCTTTCTTGCCCTGCAAAAGGGCAAAGAGCGTATTCATGATCTTCTTCCCCTCTCCGCCGAGAAGGGCGATACCATGTCCGCGTACAATTTCTCGATAAATACCGTCATCCTCGGACATGGGTGCCTCGAACACCGCATGAAAGCCGTAGAGGGCAAGCTCCCCTTTGTCCGCTTTTTCCTCCGAATAGATGACGCGGGAAAAGCGGGTGTAATGGCGGTCGTCGTACCGCACGCCGCCGAATTCCACAAAGGAGGCTCCGCCCACAGAGAGCTTCCTCGCGCCCATTTTGGCTGCAACGCGCTTGATGAGGCGCACATCGTAGGGAGCGTCCTCCTCTTCGGCGGAGGTAAGCCGTTCCACCCGCGCCTTCTGCAGGCGGTCGTGGACGCCGACGGGGGCGAGGGCCTCCTCGTTTTCCTTCAAGGGAAGATCGGAAAGGTACCAATACACCCTGTCTTTGATGTTTTCATCCTCGCAAAAGCGGAGGGCGGCAAAATCGTATTTCATAGGTATAGAGACATTATACTATAAAATCTCCCAAAAAACAATTGACTTTTGCAAAAGGTCGGCCTATAATGAGGGTACAATTTTATTTGATTTATCCGTCGTGGGTGCCGAAAGGCTGAGATGATACCATTGGAATCGGGCAAGGCAATGCTTGCACGAAAGAACGGGATCCGGAACTTTTTTCGCCTGCGCAATTTTCGCGGGCGTTTTTTATGCTCCGAAGGCGGATAAAAGGAGGTTTTTTATGTTACAAGTTTCCCTGCTCGCGGCATATACGGACACCATCCAGAATGCCGAGGGCGATGTGGAGAGCTATCTCTATCCCGACGTTTGGACGTCGTTTGCAAAGAGCGGGCTCTCCTCCGTCTTTTTGTGGTGCTTTGTGGCGTTTGTCGCCCTCCTCATCCTCATTGGCGCGTTCGTCATGTGGAAGAAGCGGGATGACATCAAGCGCTATCTCACCGTCGCCGTCGCGCTTGCCGTCGGCTTTGCGCTCGCCGTCATCATCACGATGTTCTCCCTCGAGATCATGGAGATGCGCGAGGAGGGCGTCATCTACGACCTCGTCCTCTACCCCGCCGTCGTGCTCGGCGCGTGCGTCATCCTCTCTGCGGCGGCCTCGTATATCTGCTATTTGTTCGGGGAAAAGGCCTTCCGCATCGGGAAGATCGTCTCCCTCTCCGTGACGGGAGCGGCACTCATCGCCATGCTCGTCTGCCTCGGCGTCTACGGCGCGGGGCAGGATAGCGGCATCACGACCCTCGATAACGCCCTGCTCTACGTCTCCGCCGCCCTCCTCTGCGGCCTGCTCGCCTTCTTCGCCTTCTTCTTCGGGCGCAAGGACAACACGGGCTTCGATTCCAAATCCATCTCCTATGCGGCCGTGTGCATCGCCATGAGCTTCGCCCTCTCCTACATCCGTATCTTCCATCTCCCCCAAGGGGGTTCGGTCACCATCGCCTCCCTGCTTCCCCTCATGATCTACGCCTATATGTTCGGCGTGAAGAAGGGCATCTTCGCGGGCATGATCTACGGTATCCTGCAGGCCGTGCAGGACCCCTGGCTCATCCACCCCGCGCAGTTTCTCCTCGACTATCCCATCGCATTTGCGTGCATCGGCGTTGCGGGACTGTTCGCAAATGTGAAGAAGCTCGACAAACTCCCGCAGGTCCAATTCGCCCTCGGTGCGATCGCGGCGAGCGCGCTGCGCTTTGTCTCCCACGTCCTCTCGGGCGTGTTCGCCTTCGCCGACCTCACGGGCGACCCTGCGGGCGCATGGGCGTACAGCCTCGGCTATAACTCCTTCGTGTTCGTCGACATCGCGATCGTCGTCGCCGTCGGCGTTCTCGTCTTCTCCTCGCCCGCCATTGTGAAGATGGTGCGCAAGTTCCGCCCTGCCGAGAAGAAAACGGCGGTCGAGACGGAAAACGATGGCACCATGTCCGAAGAGAAGTAGTTCGATAAATGGTTTTTACCTCATTTTCTCCGTCCCTCCCGCGCGGTGCGCGGGAGGGACGGTTTTGTTTTTTTCGGAAATTGCGGCGACGTTTTTCGACGAATTTTTTCTCCCGCCCTTCAAACAGTTGACCCTCTCCCCCGTTTTTTGATATACTATAAAAAAACATACAGAGGACGGCCTATGATTTGCAAATATTGCTCTACGGAAAATCCCGACAATGCGGTCTACTGCCTGGAGTGCGGAAAGCGGATCGACGGCAAGATCGTCTGTCCCATTTGCAGCACGGCAAACGAGGAGCGGGCGAAGTTTTGCCTCGCATGCGGCAGCCGGATAGACGGAAAGCGCACCTGCCCCGGTTGTGGGGAGGTCTTGCCCGAGGGGGCGCGTTTTTGCCCCGCATGCGGCCATAGCCCTGACGCCTTCCCGCGGCCTGCCCAAAGAGAAACCGCGGCCGCAAGTCCCTCTCCCAAAAGGGCGGCATCTCCGAGATCGGCTTCCTTCTATCTGTCGCTATCGGGAGGGATCGTCCTTCTTGCCTCGGCGGCGATCGCCTTCATCTTCATGTTCCTCCTCGGCCTCACGTCGAAGACCGTCGAATTGGGTGAAACGAGCAGGGCGAGCATCTCCGTCTACGATTTCTTCTCCTCCGCCTATGACGATATCGCCGTGGCTTTGAAGGCCTTTAGTGGAGACACCGGCATCCTCGCCTTTTCGCTCTACTTCAACGCCGCATTCGGGACGCTCGTCGGCGCGGGCTGTTTTGTCTCCATCCCCATATGTCTGGCGGTGGCGATCGTTCGCTTCGTGCGCCATGTTCGTGGGACAAGGGGAAACACCGACTTCTTCACGCCCGCTGCGGCGGCATACGGCGTCTTTCTTTGCGGCGCGTGCATCCTCCTCTCCCTCTATGCACAGGACGTAACGGGGACGGAAAGAACCGTCCACACATCTTTGAATGGGGCGACGCTTGCAGGTCTCATCTTGGGCGGCATCTTCTTCGGGGCGGGCTGTGGCCTGCAGTTTGCCGCCAAGGGGAAGTCGGCCATGAACCGCATGAGTGCAATAAAGGGCATCTTCGCCATCCTCTGCTCCATCCTGTCCGTCATCATCCTCGCCTTTGCGGCGAAGGGAAGCATCGGGATGAGGAGCGAGGGCAGCGTCAATATCATGAGCCTCCTGTCGATCTCCGCGATGCGATTCATCGGCACGGAATACTCCGCCGCACCGACAGATCAGCTGACTACGGCGATGCTTGCCGAAGTCTTCGGCATCGGTATCATTCTTCTTTGCGCCTACCTCCTCCTCAATTCGTGGGGCAAACTTCTCACGGAGGAAGACAGATCCCAAAGAAGCGACGTGCCCTTCGTGGCGGGGGTCCTCCTCGTGTGCGCTATCGCGGCACTTGCCACCAATATGGTATTCGGGAAACTCTTCCTCAACTACATTTACCCGGAGGACGACACCTATATGTTGACGCAGAGACCGACGATGACCTATACGGCCCCCATCGTCATGCTCGTCTTCGCCGCCCTGCTCTTTGCCGCCGCCGTCGTCTATGCGGTCCTTCTTTATCATGAACGGAAAAAGCAAGCGGGCGCCATGGAGCCCCTCGGCGAAGGGGTTCAGCTCGATGAGGAGACGGAAGACGAGGGTACCATGTCCGAAGAGGAATAGTTCGAAAGCAAAAAAACGCCGCTCCGAAGGTGTGCTTCGGGGCGGCTTTTATCATGCTTTTACAAGGATTTTTACACGAATTGCAGTACGTCGACGACGATGGCGAAGGCGAAGAGGAATACGATGCCGACGGCGTGGATGATGGCCTCCACCTTGCGGCTGATCGGCTTCTTTCTGATCCATTCGATGATGGTGAACACGATCTTGCTGCCATCGAGGGCGGGAATGGGCATGAGGTTGACAACGGCAAGGTTGACGCCGATGAAGGCAGCCATCTCCAAAAATCCGCGGAACCCGTTTGCCGCGACGACCTGCGAAGTGGTCGAAATGGTCGTCACGGGGCCGCCGAGCGTCTTGATGCCGATCTTGCCCGTGAGAAGTTCGCCGACCACGCGGAAGATGCTCCCCGAGATCTTGAAGGAATACATGAAGGTGCGGCCGAGGGTTTCGAAGAAGCCGAAGCGGTGATAGGTGGTCCCGATCATGTAGTAGCCGATATCCCCCCGCTCTTCGACGTCGATGCCGAGGGCGGGCCAGACGGTATGATAGTCGCTGCTGTTTTTCACCTTCACATCGCCTCGGAGCATGACCTCCACGGTCTGCCTTTGATAGGAGCCTTCCTCCTGCTTCCGCAAGAGGGAAAACTTCACGATATCCCCCTCCTTCTTCCCGTTGAGGCCAAAGTAGAGGTCGGCGGGGACATAGATGCCCTTTCCGTTGACGGAGAGCAAGATGTCGTCCGCCCGAAGAGAATATTCGGCGGGGACCTCCTCCACGGCCTCGACGCCGCCCACCTTGATGAGGCTCTGGCCGTAGCTCGCAAGGAGAATGAGGATGAGGAAGAGGGCCAAAAGGTAGTTCATGAACGCGCCCGCGAGGAGCACCAGAATGCGCTGCCACGGCTTCTTATGGGTGAAGAGCCCGCTCGTATCCTTCTCTTCAGGCGGGGCGGGGGCATTTTCGGCTCCTTCCGAGGGAATTTCGGAAGAGATCGACACCTCTTCCGAGGGAATTTCGGGGGCAGGTTCCTTTGCGGTGGGCTCGGATACTTCCTCCCCTTCGGTGCGCGTCTGCGCCTCCTCGGGGGCGGGCGTCAGAAGGATGGTCTCCTCCGTCCCATTCTCCCCTTCCTTTATCTCTGCAAAAGGCTCACCGGAGGGGGCATCCTCGGACATGGTGCCATCGTCTTTTGTCTTACGCTTCTTTTTCGGCTTCTTTTTCCGCTCCTCTTCGAGCTCGTCTTCCCCCGCAAAAGCGCAATATCCGCCAAGGGGGATGAGGCGGAGGGCGAAGATCTCGTCCGACTTCTTCCGCTTCTTTTTGAAGAGCGCGGGGCCGAAGCCGATCGAGAATTCGTCGATCTTGAATTTTAAGATCTTGCCCACGACGTAGTGCCCGAATTCGTGGATGGTGATCATGATGAGAAGGATGAGGATGGCGAGGAGGACGGAGCCGATCGTCCCCCACACACTGAGAAGATTATTTGCCATAGATCAACGCCCGTGCGGCCCTCCGTGCCATGCCGTCCGCCTCTTCGAGGGCGGGAAGACCGTCCGCCTTGCCCTGCGGGAGGCCGCAAAGGACTTCATCGATAGTTTCGGCGATCCGTGGAAATGTTATGTGGCCCTGCAAAAAAGCGGAGACCGCGCACTCCGCCGCCCCGTTGAGAAGGGTGGGAGCCGTTCCGCCCGCCCTTCCCGCCTTGAGGGCGAGGTCGAAGCAGGGAAATTTCTCCCGCGGCAGCGGCAAAAAGTGCAGTACGCCCAATTTGGAAAAGTCCAGCGCGGGCATGCAGGGGAGCCTTTCTGGATAGGTGAGCGCGAGCTGGATGGGGAGCTTCATGTCGGGGAAGCCGAGCTGGGCGACGGACGCGCCGTCCGCAAAGGTGACGATGGAATGCACGATGCTCTCGGGATGCACGACCGCCTCGATCTGATCGAAATCCGCGCCGAAGAGCCACTTCGCCTCGATGACCTCGTACCCCTTGTTGAGGAGGGTCGCGCTGTCCACGGTGACCTTTTTGCCCATCTTCCACGTAGGGTGCGAAAGGGCCATCCCGGGCGTCACGCGGGCGAGCTCTTCTTTTTTCAAATGCAGGAAGGGGCCGCCGCTCGCGGTGAGGATGAGCTTATCGAACTTAGAATGGCGGTCGAAGCCGAGCGCCTGAAAGATGGCGGAGTGCTCGCTGTCGACGGGAACGATCCCGACGCCCCGCTTCTTTGCCGCCTGCGTGACTACCTCGCCGCCGCAGACGAGGGACTCCTTATTGGCGAGAAGGACGCGTTTTCCCGCCTCGATCGCGGACATGGTATAGCGAAGGCCCGCGAAGCCCCCCGCCGCGATGAAGGCGACGTCGCAATCTTCGAAGAGTTCTTCATGCGAAAAATTCCCCTCGCTTGCGCAATAGGCGACGCGGGGAGAGAAGCGTTTTTTGAGCGCGGCAAGGTCCTCCGCATCCGAGCCGCAGACGAGGGCGGTGACGCGGAAGAGGTCGGGATAGCGTTCCACGATGTCGAGCGTCTGCCGCCCGATGCTTCCCGTGCAACCGATGAGGGCGATGTTTGTCATATCCACCTCACAGTAAAAATCAGCCCGCCTGCACAGGCGGGCGTTTCTATTGTATGCAACTCAGCCGAGCAACATGAGTTTGGCGACGAGGGCGATACAGACGATGAGCCCCGCGTAGAGGGAGGAGTCGATGCGGTCGAGGACGCCCCCGTGCCCGGGCAGGATGTTGCCCATATCCTTGATGCCGAGTTTGCGCTTGATCGCGCTCTCGACGAGGTCGCCGAACTGCGAGAATGCCGCCGTCAGGATGCCCAAGGCGATGAAGAAGATGAGGTTCTTCGCATCGGGTGTGATCTCGCGGATCTCCTGCGGGAAGATGCCCGTTTGCCCGAGCTTCATGAGCCCGTAATAGATGAAGAACACGCCGATCGCGCCGATCGCGCCCCCCAAGAGGCCGCCGAAGCCGCCGATGATGGTCTTCTTCGGGGAGATGTTGGGGGCCATCTTCGCGGGCAGCTTTTTGCCCAAAAGTTTCCCGAAGAAGAAGGCGAACACGTCCGCAAAGGGAGCGACCACGAAGACGATCATGATGGCCAGTTCGGAGTAAAATTCCAAATGATTACAGATGGTCAGGACGAGGAGGAAGACCGCGGGATAGGCATAGCAGAGGAGGGCGTAGCCCGTCGACTCGAGCGTCACATGCCTGTGCGCGAAGACAAGGAGGGAGGCGAGGACCGCGATGCCCGCGATGAGGAAGATGAAGGTGAAGTGCATGGCGTAGTTCCTGCCCCATGTCCCGTTCAATTCCACACCGACCACTTCGGCATAGTAATAGTCGCTCACGGCGTACGCGAGAATGATCCCGAGGGAGAAGACGAAGATGAGGATCTTTTGCGAAATGTGGAGCTTATCCTTGAATGCGCGGATCATCTCCCCCGTGCCGAAGAAGGCAAAGACGAGGATGAGCCCATCGAAAAAGAGCTTATTCACGAAGATCTTGAGGAGGAAAAACCCGACAAGAAGGAGGGCGTAAATTGCGCCCGTGATCGTGCGGAGCTTGAGATTTTTGCGCTCCGATTGCTGTTTTTGGGGCTCGCCGTCCCCCATGCCGTTTGTTTTCGTGTCGTCCATGTTATTTTCTCAACTTGCCGAATCTTCTGTCCCGCGTGCGATAGTCCCGAATGGCCTCGTCGAAGTCCTCGTCCGAGAACGCGGGGAACATCTTCTCCGAAAACCAAAGTTCGGCGTATGCCGCTTCAAAGAGTAAAAAGTTGGAGAGCCTTTTCTCCCCGCCCGTGCGAATGAGGAGGTCCATCGCGGACATGCCCCCCGTCGAGAGCTTCCCGGCGAAACTTTCGAGGGTCTGTTGCGCCCCTTCCGAGACCGCCTTGTTGCAGGCGGCGACGATGTCCTGCTGCCCGCCATAGCCGATGGCAAAGGTCAGAAGTGCCCGCTCTCCCCCCTTCGTCTTTTGCTCCGCTTCCGCGATGAGGCGGGCGATGTCGGCGGGGATGAGCGTCCTGTCCCCGATGACGCGAAGGCGGATGCCCTTCTCGCAAAGGGGGGATATATGCTGCGTAAAATACAGGCGGAAGAGATCGAACAGCCCGTCGAGCTCCTCCTTGGGGCGGTTCAGATTTTCGGTGGAGAGGGCGAAGAGGGTGAGCTCTTTGACTCCCGTATCGAAGGCGTGCTCAATGAGGGAGAGCATGCGTTTCATGCCCGCCCTATGGCCCGCAAGGCGGGGAAGGAGGCGTCTTTTTGCCCACCTGCCGTTCCCATCCATGATGATGCCGACGTGATACGGGGCACCCATGTCCGAAGTCGCCATCAAATTGTGAGAAGCTCCTTCTCCTTGGCGGCGACGACCTTCTCGATCTCGGTGATGCACTTTGCGATCGCATCCTCGACGTCGATCTCCGCGTTCTTGGCCTCGTCCTCGGAGATCTCCTTGTTCGTCTTCATCTTCTTTAAGGCCTCCATGGCGTCGCGGCGGTTGTTGCGCGCGGCCACCTTGGTGTCCTCGCCCATCTTCTTGACCTGTTTGACGAGGTCGCGGCGGCGCTCTTCGGTGAGCTCGGGGAAGACGAGACGGATGACCGTGCCATCGTTGGAAGGCGTGATGCCGACGTTGGAGGCGAGGATGGCCTTCTCGACGGCCTTCAGAAGGGACTTATCCCACGGGCTGATGACAAGGCAGCGCGCATCCGAGACGGCGATGTTGCCGAGCTGGTTCAAGGGGGTCATCATGCCGTATGCCTCCACCTGCACCTTGTCGAGGATGTGCGGATTGGCTCTACCCGCGCGGATGGCGGCAAAGTTTTCTTTGAGCACAGATACCGTCTTTTCGAGTTTGTCGTCGAGGGTGAAGAAGATCTCTTCCACTTTTTCGTTATCTGACATATACTTTCTCCTTTTCCCTTATCTAAAATTTTTATTCATTGGAAATGAGGGTGCCGAGATGTTCGCCGCAGACGGCACGGAGGATGGAATCCTGCTCCTTGAGGGCGAAGGCTAAAACGGGAATGTCGTTCTCCATGCACATGGTCGCGGCCGTCGCGTCCATCGCCTTGAGGCCGCCCGAGACGATCTCGCGGAAGGTGAGCCTCTCGTACTTTTTGGCATCCGGGTTCGTGCGGGGGTCGCCGTCGTAGATGCCGTCCACGTTCTTCGCCATGAGGATGATGTCTGCCCCGATCTCGCATGCACGCTGCACCGCGGCCGTGTCCGTCGAGCAGTAGGGGTTGCCCGTGCCGCATGCGATGATGACGATGCGCCCCTCTTCGAAGTGGTGAAGGGCCTTGCGGAGGATGTAGGGCTCGGCGACGGAGATCATGTTGAGGGCGGTCTGCACGCGGGTGGGAATGCCGCGCCGCTCGATGGCGTCCATCATGGCGAGGGAATTCATCACCGTGGCGAGCATGCCCATCTGGTCGGCGGTGGTGCGCTCCATCTTGGTGCCCTGCCTGCCCCGCCAGAAGTTCCCCCCGCCGATGACGAGGGCGATGTCCACGCCCATCTCATGCACCTTGACGAGCTGATCGACGACGCCGCTTATGACCTGTTCGTTGAGGCCGAACCTCTCTTCGCCCGCAAGAGCCTCGCCCGAGAGCTTCAAAACGATCCTCTTATACTTCGGAGCCATGTTGATCCCCCTATTATATTTTTTTCAGTATACCATAGATATGCAAAAAATGCAAGACTTTCCGAAAGAAAGAATGAAGAATGAAGAATGAGGAATTTGGAGAAGGGACGCCCCACGGAGAGGGCAAGGGTCAAATGCGTCATCCTGAGGGAGCGGAGCGACCGAAGGATCCCGGGGATGAAAACGCGGACTTTGATAAACGATGCAACGTTCTAAATATCGTCATGTTGAGCCTGTCGAAACATCACATTATTATAATGCGGTGATGCTTCGACACGCGCGTGCCGCGCGGCTCAGCATGACGGAATTAGAAGCCTCGGACTTCGTATGAGGGGATTCTTCGGCTTTGCCTACTTCGGGGGCTTTGCCCCTCGTGCCGCCCTTCGACGACGATCAGAACGTGCGGGCGGGGCAGAATGACGCGGTAACCCGCCCTCATCAGTCACGCAAGCGTGACAGCTTCCCCCTTCGTAAGGGGGAAGCCTTCCGAGGGGGAAGAAGAGAAATGCCCCGAGGCGGAAGCCTCGGGGCGCGGTTTGCATGCTTTGGAAAGTTCATGCTTGGGGAATGCTCAAATCATTGATTTCGAGCGTTCTCCGTTGGGACAGTCGTGCCGTTTTATTCGGAGAGATTGTAGACGTTGTCCTCGATCGGGTTTCCATAGTGATCGCAGAAGACAAGGCGACCATCGTTGAAAATGGCGATATTGTATTCTGCCCATCCAATCGTTACCGTATATATCTTTGAAAGCGATTCGCCATCAGAGCCACGGTAATCATCTTGGGGATAGAGACTCTCCGTGATATCATATTCTTCACGCTCCATCGGGCTTCCATCTTTTGTACCCCAAATATAGAGCTTGCCGTTGATTGCATCGATCTCGACCTTGGTGATCGTGAAGTTGTCAAGGCCTTCATTAACTACCAACTCAGTCTCTGCTTCGTAGGTCTTGGGAGACGTATCGCCGGTTTCACCCGTGTCGCCGCTGTCTCCTTCATAAAGCTCAACGGTGAAGTTGGGACCGGTGCCTTTGACAAGGAGCTTGATCTCGCCGTCGTTCTCTGTGGTGAAGGTAATCACATAGCTGCCGTTGCCCTTGTCTTCCACTTTGGAAGTGCCGGTGAGTGTCTTTGAGCCTTCGCCCAAAACCAACATTTCGATGGATGCAATGCCCGTCGGCTTGCCGTCTGAACCGTAGAGAATTGTGACGCTCTCGTAAGAACCGCCATCTATGCTAATGTTGCAATTGATAGTCTTTGCGCTAAGCGTCTCTACCGTCACTGTCATTGTCCAATCGGAAACTTCTTCGCCCTTGATCTCGAACGTGATTACATAGTAGGTCGTTCCCGAAGAATAGGAGTACTTGAATGTATTATTGTCGAGCTTTTCAAGGACTTCGCCGTTCTGATGCGTCATGTATCTCGGATTATAGAGATCGTCGCTGTCCTTCTTGATCCTCGTGATCGAGGTTTCGCCATCTTCGACAAGGAAGGTGACTTCGTAGTTCGCCTTGTCTGTTCCCTGTGCGGTGAGCGTCTTGGAGGTCTGCTCCTTCGTCGTGACGGTGATCGTTGCGCCGGAGTACTTATCAAGCGAAGCGGGACTACCCCATATTGCGCCCTCGATATCGATCGTATAGGTGGTCATCGTATCGCCGACGGTTTGCGTGCCTTCCCAATAATACGTGCCATTATCCCTGCCTGTTCTCATCATGTGATCGGCAACAAGGTTGTAACTGCTTCCGTTCTTCTTGTAGAGCTCGGCATAGCGGCTTGCGCTACCCGTGTTAATATCGAGGCGATAGAGCTGATCTTCGGTGAGAAGGGAAACCCCGGCGAGCGCCTTCGTGGCGGTATTTGCACTGAGGTCAACGGTCACAGTATACTTGCTTGAACCCTCGACATAGGTCAAGGTAAGCTGGGTGGCATAGCCATTTTCTATGGAGACACATTCTTTCTCGCCGTATTTGGTGGTGCCGCTAAAGGTGACGGTGTATTCATCGCCCACTCCCGGCGTATTTTGCACTTCGACCTTTTCGATCGTGAACACGACATTGACGTCCTGTCCGCCTTCCTTTACGGAGAGAGTGACCTCAACGCCTACGAAGTAGTAGCACCCCCCCCCATCGATCGTCAAGCTGCCATCATCGTTCAAAGTGAGGGTGTCCTCGCCGATCGTCGCGGTGGTTTCCGACGTGATGGCGTAGTCCACGGGAGAAGAACCCGTTGCAAGCGAGGTGGCCTTCCCGTTCTCGAACTTATAGCCCAACTGTTCGGTGAAGCTATAAATGGTCTTGCCTGCGAGGAAATCTTGGACAGTTCCCGGCTTCGTCTCGGAGGTGACTTTCAGCACTGCATCGGTGAAATCGTCGTCCGCTTCGAATCCGCCCCAAACGACATTTTCGAGCTTGATCGTGTAGACGGTCGTCGTGCCGTCTTCGGCTGTGTCTTCAACTTCCCAACGGTATTCGTCCTCGCTCTCTCCCAAACGATATACCATGTCTCCCACAGGATCGAGATCAAATTCGCCTTTCACGTAGAAAAGAGCAGCATAGAACGGACCGGCATAAATAGAAATGCCATATTCAGGTTCATTTTCCAAACTGTCCGAATAGATCGTGACCGAAAGAAGCTCTTTGGTAGCCGCATTCGCGGCAAGGTCTACAGTGACCGTATAATTTTCAACCACTGTACCCGCGGTGCCCAAACCGACATTGTGCAGTATTGAAAGCTCATACCCATTGTCAAAGGACAATTCCATCACGATGTCATCTACACCGCCATCATAGCTGAGAAGCAAATAGGCATCAAAGTATTCTATACCCGATTCGGTGCTATCCGGATAGACCTCTTGGATCGTAAATGTGAGAGTGACTTCCTCTTTGCCCTCTGTCAGGGTAAGGGAATACTCGTACTCATCGCCGACGAAGTAGAAGATAACCGTTGTATCTGCATCATACTGTAAGCTAAGAGTGTTGTCCTCATTTTTGATGAAAACATAGCTGTCTTCGCCGCCAACCGTCACGGTGTTTCCATCGATGACATACTTTCCGTATGACGTCCCCCCATTCGAATCAAGTTGCGTGACATTTCCACCCTCGAAGGAGAATGCGGCATTCCCCACAAAGCTGAAGATCATCTTGCCGTCGAGGAAGTCCTCGCCCGCCTTCTTGGAAGAGGTGACTGTGATCGTCGCCTCGGAGTAGTCGTCTTCGCCTGCGGTTGTGCCCCACTTGGCACCCGTGATGGTGATGGTGTAGACCGTGCCATCCTCGGCGGTAACTTCCCAATAGTAGTTCTCGCTGCCTTCCAATTCGCCGCCCTGCCGATATGCGGGCGTGTCTTCATTCACATATACAGGACGACCATCAGGTCCTTTTACAATGACGAAAGTTGCGGGGCGCCACTCATTCTCGGTATTGATCATGAGGGCATATTGCATATCGCCTGTATAGAGAGTAATTGCGGCCAATTTCTTTGTAGCGGTCACGCCTTCTGCATTGATGGTGATCGTCACCTTATGGCTTGTAGAATAATCTTCCGTGTCGCTATAGAAAGTGATCGTGGCTTCATGGGTCACATTGTCAAAGCTATTCGTGAAGTCTCTGCAGTATTCCTCGCCATAATAGCAGTCGTAACCAAATTCAACGACTAAGGCACTTTCATCTTCATTCGAGGTCACGTCATCGATGGTAAATACGAAGTCAACCTCGCTGCCGCCCTCTGTTATTTTAAGGGTATACTCTTGATCGGTGCCGACAAAGTAGAAGATCGCATTGTCAAGCTCAACGAGCGTCAAGGTGCCGTCCTCATTTTTGGTGAGATGATATGTATACGTTCCATCGGTAAACGTTGCTTCCTCCTCTCCGTCGGTGTAGTCATACTCTTCCTCGGTAGGAGTTAAAGCCGGCGAAAGCCCAATCATTTTTCCGTTTCCGAAGGAATACAACGTATTCGTCATCAAGCCGAAGATCCTCTTGCCGTCGAGGGAATCCTTGGGAAGGGCGGCAAACTCTGCGGAGACGGTGGCATCGCCATCGACTTCGAAGGAATAGACATCGCCAACAGGCTCGATCGTGCGGTCGTTCACTTTGACGGCGACAAGTTTGTAGCCCGGTTTCGCTTCGACGGTAATGGTGACCTTTTCGCCCTTCACATACCCTGCTTCATTCGCGGGGTCGGAGATGGAGAGCGTGCCCTCTTCTTCGGCGGGCTGCGTCACGGTGACCTGATAGAATACGTCATCTTCATTGAGCGTGACGTTGAAGTTGGGCGCAGGGCCGGTGACGTTGAATTTGATCTCGTCGCCGTCTTTCGTCGTGAAGGTGATGACGTAGTCCTCGTCGCCCTTCTTTTCCACTTTGGAGGTGCCGGTATATGTCTTCGTACCTACGGATTCCTGGAAGGAGACGATGCCGGCGGGCACGCCTTCGTCGTCATAGATGAGCAAGACATTGTCGTAGGAGCCTACGCCATAGAATATCTTATAATTCAATATCTTCACACCAACGGTCATCGTCGTCGCATTGGCAACGGAATCGCCCGTGAGCGTGAACGTGAGGGTGTAGTAGTGCTTCAACGTATTCCAGGAAGCATCATAATCATCCTTGGTGTAGGAATATGTGAAGGTCATCCCGTCCCGGCCAAAGGATTGATTTTGCTGGTTTTGGGAGTAAGCAGGATTATACAGTGTCGAGAGGCTGCCTTCAGCGCCACTTCTGATCGCAGTGATCGAGACATCTTCCCCTTCGACAAGGAAGGTGACTTCGTATACGGTGTCGCCATCCTTCGCGGTGAGCGTCTTGACGGTCTTTTCGACCTTTGTAACTTCGATCGAAGCGTTGTCGAAGTTATCCTTGGAAGCATCCTCGCCCCAGGTTGCACCCTTGACAACGATCGTGTAGGTCGTCATCGTGTCGTCGACGGTTTGCGTGGTTTCCCAATCGTAACCGCCTTCGCCGTTGGACTTCCCTGAAAGGCTCTGTGCAACAAGCGTATAGCCCTCTCCGTCCTTCTTGTAAAAGTCGGCATAGCGGTATGAGCTTGCCTCCGTGGAGACATCGAGACGGTAGTTCTCTTCGGCGTCGTAGAGAGATATGCCGACTTGTGCTACGGTCGCGGTGTTGTTTGTCAAATTTACTGTCGCTTCGTATTTCTTGGTGCCCTCGACGTAGGTCAAGGTGAGGTTGTCGCCGTAAACTTCGTGTTCGATGCAAGTGTGGTCGCCATACTTTAAGGTGCTGCCGAACGTGACAACGTAACCTTCGCCGATACCTTCATCCTGCGTTTCGACATTTTGGATCGTGAACACGACGTTGACGTCGGTTTCGCCTTGTTTCACGGCAAGCGTGATCTCAACGCCGACAACAAAGTAGACATCTTCGTCGATCGTCAGCGTGCCGTTCGCATTCTTGGTGAGGGTGACATTGTCGCCGATCCTTGCAGTGTCTTCGTCTATGATGACATAGTCCACGGGAGCAGCACCCGTTGCAAGCGAGGTGGCCTTCCCGTTCTCAAATGTGTATCCCGGCACCTGCCCCGTGAAGCTGTAGATCTTCTTGCCCGTGAGGAAATCACTGAAAGAAGCCTTGAAGGTGACGGTGATCGTCGTGTCGGCCGTGATTGTGAAGGTGTAGACATTGTCCTGAAGCTCGCTCTTCTTGTCTACGCTATTCGCCGTGAAGGTGTCCACTTCGTAACCCTGTGCGGGAGTGAGGGTCACCGTGATCGAGGTGTCCTTTTCATACTTGCCGTCAGTACCGGCCGCGGGCGTCACTTCGATCGTCCCGTTTTCGGGATCGTTCTTCGTGACAGAGTACTTCGCAACAGGTGCGGGCGTTGTTGACTTAAAGGTGGCGTTGATCGCCGTGTTGGCAGTGATGGTGAAAGTATAAACGTTGTCATGAAGGTCGGCCTTCTTGTCGACGCCGCCGACGGTGAAGGTGTCCACTTCGTAGCCCTGTGCGGGTTTGAGCGTCACCGTGATTGCGGTGTTCTTGTCGTACTTGCCATCCGTGCCGGCCGCGGGCGTCACTTCAATCGTCCCGTTTGCGGGATCGTTCTTCGTGACAGAATACTTCTCCGTAGCGGGAGGCGTCGTCGACTTGAAGGTGGCCGCGATCGTCGTGTTGGCGGTGATGGTGAAGGTGTAGACATTGTCCTGAAGGTCGGCCTTCTTGTCGACGCCGCCGACGGTGAAGGTGTCCACTTCGTAGCCGGTTGCAGGCTTAAGGGTCACCGTGATTGCGGTGTTCTTGTCGTACTTGCCATCCGTACCGGCCGCAGGCGTCACTTCGATCGTGCCGTTCTCGGGATCGTTCTTCGTGACAGAATACTTCTCCGCCGTCTTGAAGGTGGCCTTGACGGTCGTGTCCGCGCTGACCTCGAAGGTGTACTTGCCCCCGGTGAGCTGGGCATTTTCATCCGTGGAGACGGTGAAAGTATCGACCTCGTAACCGGTCTTGGGGGTGACCGTAACGGTGACTTCGGTCCCCTTCTCGTACTTATTACCTTCTGCCTCGGGAGAAAGTGCCACGGTGCCCTGGCCGGCTTCGTATTCCGTCGTGACGGTATACTTCTTTGATCCGCCGCAGGCAGCGATCGCTACGCCCATGCAGACAAAGAGGACTGCGCCAAGAACCGTAAGAAACAATTTCTTGAGCTTGTTCATAATCATTCTCCTTGACTAAATTTTTTCTGATTGAAAATGCATAAAATCCACGGACAAAATGAAAATTATGCATTTTATTATTTTTAGTATATATATGGTATAATAATTTTTTGAGTTTGTCAAATTTTTTTCAAGGGAATTGTAAAATTTGTGAAAAATATTTTCACATTCCTCGATAATGTTATGAATATATTCAAAAGTGGTGAATATATAACATTTTTTTCCTTGGAATTCGTATGAGGGGATGCTTCGGGGATGGGCTCGACGTTTTCATTTTGCCCCATCGGCTCAGCATGACGCGGTTCACCGCCCTCATTCCGCCCTTCGACGACGATCAGAACGTGCGGTCGGGGCAGCATGACGATATTTGGAACGGGGTGTCGTTTATCAAAGTCACTGTTTTCATCCTCGGGATGCTTCGGGGATGGGCTCGACGTTTTCATTTTGCCCCATCGGCTCAGCATGACGCGGGTAACGAAAAAACCGCCCGTGGGGGCGGTTTATTTACAATATAGAATGAAGAGTTACTTCTTCATGGCCTCGACTTGCTTGGCGACCTCTTCGGAGAGGTCCTCCTGCTTCTTCTCGATGCCCTCGCCGCGGACGAAGAACACGAACCTGTTCACGCTGATGGGCGTGCCCGTTTCCTTCGCGGTCTGCGCGATGAGCTGCTTTATCGTGAGCTTGTCGTCACGCACATACTTCTGCTCGAGAAGGCAGTTCTCCTCGAAGAACTTCTTGATCTTGCCCTCGACGATGCCCGCGAGCACCTTTTCGGGTTTGCCCGCCATCTTCTCGTCGTTGTGCACTTCCTGCAAGAGGATGGCCTTCTCCTTCTCGACGGTCTCGGCGGAGACGTCCTCCGCGGCGAGATAGGCGGGTTTTGCAAAGGCGGTGTGCAGGGCGATGTTGTGCGCGAGCTCCTTCGTTGCCGCAGTCTCTTCGCAGCCGAAGTCGAGCATGACGCCCATCGTGCCGCCCATGTGGATATAGGTCTCGACAAAGCCCTCGGTCTCGAACACCGTGAATCTTCTCACGGAGATCTTCTCGCCGATGATGCCGACCTGTTCGGAAATGAAGGTCTCGACGGTCTTTCCCCCACCCATGTCCGAGGTAAGGAGGTCAGAGACGTCGTGCGCACCCACATTCAGGATCTGCTTTGCGATGAGGTCAACGAGGGCGCGGAACTTCTCGCCGTTGGCGACGAAGTCGGACTCGCAGTTGACTTCGACGAGGACGCCCTTCTTGCCCTCGACAAGGGCATAGACGACGCCCTCCGCAGCGACCTTGGAGGCCCGCTTTGCGGCCTTTGCGATGCCGCGCTCGCGGAGAAGCTCCGCCGCCTTTTCGAAATCGCCGTCCGCATCCACGAGGGCGCGCTTGCAATCCATCATGCCGGCACCCGTCTGTTCGCGGAGTTTCATTACATCCTTTGCCGTAAATTCTGCCATATCGGTTATTCTCCTTAAAATTATTCGGCGGTCTCTTCCGCGGTCTCTTCCACGGTTTCTTCCGCAACGTCCTCCGTCTCGAGAACGGGGGTAACGCCCTCCGTCGCCTCGATGACTGCGGAGGCGATGACGGACGAGATGAGCTTGATGGCGCGGATCGCGTCGTCGTTGCCGGGGATCACATAGTCGATGAGGTCGGGGTCGCAGTTGGTATCCGTGATGGCGACGATGGGCACGCCCACTTTGCGCGCTTCGGCGACGGCGATGTCCTCGTTATGCGGGTCGACGACGAACATGACCCCGGGCATGCCGTGCATATTCTTGATGCCGCCCAAATTCTCCTGCAGCTTGCCCATCTCCTTCTTGAGGCCTAAAACTTCCTTCTTGGGGAGAAGGTCGAACTCGCCGCTCTGTTCCATTCTCTCGAGCTTTTCGAGATAGTCGATGCGGGAACGGATGGTCTTGAAGTTGGTGAGCGTGCCGCCCAGCCAACGGGAGTTGACATAGAACTGGCCACAGCGCTCGGCCTCTTCCTTGATGGCGTCCTGCGCCTGCTTCTTGGTGCCGACGAAGAGGACGCTCCCGCCTGCCTTCACGCACTCGACGACAAAGGTGTACGCCTCTTCGATGAGGGCCGCCGTCTTCTCGAGGTCGATGATGTGGATGTCGTGACGGGCCGCGAAGATGTACTTCTTCATCTTGGGGTTCCATTTTCTCGTCTGGTGTCCGAAGTGGACGCCCGCTTCGAGGAGCTGCTTCATGGTGATAACTGCCATAATTCCTCCGTTTTACCTCCCCCGTTTGCGTTTTTCCGCCCGTTATCCGCATGAAAAAGTATTTACGGACACGGAGGGCGGCACTCGCGGGGTGCGGATTTCTGCCTTCGCAGACTTTCAAATTATACCATAGGTATCAAATATTTGCAACTTCTTTTATGGGAGAAATGAGATTTTTTCGTAGAAAAAAGCATGTCGCGGGGCGCCCACCCCCCTACCCCCCCTCCCACGGAGGGGGCATCGGACTACGTATCAGGGGGTCCCGAGCGTCATTCTGAGCGAAGCGAAGAATCCCGTAAATGAAAACGCGGACTTCGTATGAGGGGATGCTTCGGAGATGAGCCGCCGTGGACTGCGTATAGTCTTTATCGGCTCAGCATGACGCCGTTTCGAGGATAGCTTCGATTTTTTTCAAAAGAATATCCTTCCCGTCGCCTGTCATCCCGGAGACGGCGAGCACGTTCCCCTCGCCGAGGCCGTACCCGTTCGCGACGGCGCGCACCCGCTCCTTTGCCTTCATGCGGGAGAGTTTGTCGCTCTTCGTGGCGATGACGGTGAAGGGGATCATGTGGTAGTTCAAAAATTCCACCATCGTGAAGTCGTCCTCCGAGGGGTCGCGGCGGATGTCCGAGAGGAGAAAGACATGGGCGATGTGTTCCTTCCTTTCGAAGAAGGCGTCCAGCGTCTTTGCCCACTTCGCCTTCTCCTCCCGCGAGACGGCCGCATAGCCGTAGCCGGGAAGGTCGGCGAGCAGGAACTGCCCGAAGTCGAAGTAATTGACGAGGCGGGTCCTGCCAGGGGCGGAGCTCGTCTTGGCGAGCTTTTTCTGCCCCGCGAGCATGTTGATGAGTGTACTCTTGCCCGCGTTGGACCTGCCCGCGACCGCGATCATGGGGCGGTCGGGGACGATGAACTGTTTCTCGCTCGCGGCGGATGTGATGAATTTTGCCCCGTTAATGCGCATAGGAAAGCCCTCTCACGGCGTTCTGGAACACCTCGTCCACTTCGGAGACGGGGATGAAGTGCAAATTCTTCCCGATCTCCTCGGGGATCTCCTCGACGTCCTTCCTGTTCTCCTCGGGGATGATGACGTCGCGGATGCCGATGCGGCTCGCGGCGAGCGCCTTTTCCTTGAGGCCGCCGATGGGAAGGACCTTCCCGCGGAGGGTGATCTCCCCCGTCATGGCCACATCGCGGCGGACGGGTTTGCCCGTGAAGGCGGAAAGGATCGCCGTCGCCATCGTGATGCCCGCGGAGGGCCCGTCCTTGGGCGTCGCCCCCTCGGGGACGTGGATGTGGACGTCCTTCTTCTCGAAATCACTCTCCTCGATGCCGTACTTTTCGGCGTGGGAGCGGATGTAGGAGATGGCCGCGCGGGCGGATTCCTTCATGACATCGCCGAGTTTCCCCGTGAGAAGGATCTCCCCCTTGCCCTGCATGACGGAGACTTCGATGGTGAGCGTGGTGCCCCCCACCGCCGTCCATGCGAGCCCCGTCGCGGCGCCCACTTCGTCCTCGGAGCGCATCTCGCCGTCCCGCAGGAACCGCTTTGCCCCGAGGTATTTTTCGAGATTTTGCTTGGTGACGGTTAGGCTCTCCGCCCTCTCCCCTTTGGCGATGCGCACGGCCGCCTTTCTGCAGACGGTGCCGATGGTGCGCTCCAGGGAGCGGACGCCCGCCTCCATCGTATAGCCGTCGATCATCGCGTCGATCGCGCCGTCGGTGATGCGCAGTTGCTCCTTCGTAAGGCCGTTTTCCTTGCGCTTCTTGGGGACGAGGTACCGCCGTGCAATCTCCTTCTTTTCCTGCTGCGTATAGCCCGAGAGTTCGATGATCTCCATGCGGTCGCGGAGGGGCATGGGGATGGTGTCGAGGGTGTTCGCCGTCGCGATGAACATGACCTTCGAGAGATCGTACTCCACCTCGAGATAGCGGTCGCGGAAGGTGGCGTTCTGTTCGGGGTCTAAAACTTCCAAAAGCGCGCTCGCGGGATCTCCGCGCATATCCGAGGAGATCTTGTCCACTTCGTCGAGGAGGAAGACGGGGTTGATACAGCCCGCATTCTTCATCTCATAGAGGATGCGGCCCGGCATCGCGCCGATGTAGGTGCGGCGGTGCCCCCTGATCTCCGCCTCGTCCTTGAGGCCGCCGAGGCTCATGCGGACGAACTTCCTTCCGAGGGCGCGGGCGACCGACTTTGCGATGCTCGTCTTGCCCACGCCGGGAGGCCCGACGAGGCACAAAATGGGGGCCTTCAGCTCCCCCGTGAGTTTGAGGACGGCGAGGTATTCGACGACGCGCTCCTTGATCTTCTCGAGGCCGTAATGGTCCTCTTCGAGCACCTTCTCCACATCGGCAAGGGAGGCGGTGTCCGTCGTCTCCTCGTGCCAGGGAAGGTCGATGAGCCAGTCGGCGTAGTTGCGAAGGACGGTATATTCGGGCGAAGAGGAGGGCATGCGGTCCATGCGGGCAAGCTCGGCGAGCGCCTTTTCTTCAACGGGGGCGGGGAGGCGCTTTGCGAGGATCTTCTCGCGCAGTTTGTCGTTCTCCTCGCCGTCGTCGCCGAGTTCTGCATGGATGGCCTTGAGCTGTTCGCGCAGGTAATATTCCTTCTGTGCCTTGTCGATATTTTTGCGCACATCCTCGGCGATCTTGCTCTCGAGGCGGGCGATCTCCTTCTCCGTCGAAAGGCAGGTCTCGAGGAGTTTGAGCCGCTCGATGAGGTCGGCCTCGGCGAGGATCTGCTGTTTGATCTCGTCCTTGAGGCGCAGACGGTGGGCGCAGATGTTGATGTAGGCGTCGATGTCGGCAACGCCCGCAAGCGCGCTGTCCAGCTCCCGCATCGCCTTGGAATTCTCCGCATAGAGGTCGCGGACGAGGTCCTTCACGGTACGGAAATGCGCTTCCTCCTCCTCGGGATCGCCGTGCACGGAGGGAAGGGGATCGACGACGGCATAGATAAAGCCGTCCTGCATGCGGAAGTCCCGCGCACGGGCGCGGTAGAGTGCCTCCACCGTGATGCGGATGCGGTCCCCGGGGAGCATGAGGCGCTGGCGGATGGAGGCGACCGTCCCCACGGGGGAGAGGTCCTCCGGCCCCGGCATGTCCTTTTCCGCCGTCTGACGGGAGAGGAAGATCTCGGAGTTGTGGTAGGAGGCACGGTCGAGTGCGGCAATCGAGATCCCGCGCGCCACTTCGAAGGTGACGACGGTATCGGGGAAGACGACCTGCGTCCGCATGGGGATCACGGAAAGAATTTTGGGTGTTTCGGGCATATCCATAGTATATCCCTCGTTGGAATTTCTAATATTATATCACACCCGCGCACGCTTTTCAAACATATTTCCCCAAAAATTACGCCCCGCGTCCTCTTTGGGCGGGGGCCTTTTCGAAAAGAAGCGCATTTTTTCGGGATAAGAAAAAGGGCGCGGGGAAAGCCGTGCCCTGTGTTTCGAAAGAAATTATGCCAAGACCATGTCCGAGCCTCTCATTCTTCGACCCCGACATGGTATGGGGAAATTGTTTTTAGCCCTTACTCGGAAACGGTGGGAAGGGTGACCTTTTGACCGCCGTAGGTGAAATAGACCGATCCGCTGACGATCTCCGTCTCCCCTTCAATTTCGAAAGAGCCATTCGAGGTCACGGATTCGAGTTTGCCGTTCCTGAATTTCAGAACGGTGGGAACACCCATGATGCTGATAACGTAGCCGCCCTTACTCGCATCATATTCGACTTCGTCCTTCATTTCGTAGTATTGGTTCATCGTCGTTTCCATGAAATCTTCATATGTCAACTGAAGGGGCAAACTGTCTCCGAGGGAATCGGTCTTCACCCATTTCCCCGAATCGTCTTTCACGTAGTAGACTTCACCGTCATGGTAGTACTCGAACGAATATTTCCCATCCGACGCCTTGGACTCGAATGTGAGGTGGACAAGGTCATCGGCGACTGTCAACGTATAAGTACTGTCATCCTGAAGCGTTTTGCCCTCAAATTTTGTCGTCAGATGTGATTTTGAGACAACCTGGAAGTTCGTGAAATTATTGAGCGAAAACGCCTCTTCCCACTTCTGATCGAAGCTATCGGCGGGGAACTCCTCGCCCTTTCTGGGATCCAACAGCTGGCATGCCGAAAAACCGACGCAGAGGGAGGCCGCAAGCGAAGCGGAAACGAGGCCAAGCAACAACTTCTTTTTCATGATTCTTCTCCTGAAAAAAATATTTCTTAAACAAATAATAACACCCCTTTCACGCATCTGTCAAGAGTTTAACACAATTTTTTGGAAATTTCTGCAAAATGCGACAAATGACGACCTTTTTCCGCAAAAAACCGCCCGAGGGCGAGATGCCGACGGGCGGGCCTTAAGTTTCGCTTGCAAACGGTTTTTGCGATTTGCAGCTTTTACTCGGCGGAGAAATCCTCTTTGCCGACGCCGCAGAGCGGGCAGGTGAAGTCGTCGGGGACGTCCTCCCACTTGGTGCCGGGGGCGATGCCGTTTGCGGGATCTCCCGTCTCTTCGTCATACTCGTATCCGCAGATGTTGCAGATGTATTTCATAATTCCATCCTCCTTGAATTGATTTTTTGATTTTTAATTTGCAAAGTAGTCTTCGGCGATGGCGTCCGCAAGGGCGGAGAGCCTTGCCTCCGTCTCTCCCTTGACGGAGGAGATCATCTTCACCGTCTCGCCGATCTGTTCCGTCTCCTTCATACCGGAGAGGATCTCCCCCATGAGTTCGCCCGTCTGCGGCGCCCAGCTGCCGTTCTCGATGAGGGCGTATTTCCGCTTTTGGAAGAAGTGCGCCTTGAGGTCTGAAAGGAGGGTCTCCATGCACAAAAAGATGCCGTTATTGTGGGTGGAAGAGGCGAACACGGCGTGCGAATAGCGGAACGCCTCTGCAAGCAGATCGCAGACATGGGTATTGGAGACGTCGTATACCTTCGTGTAAACGCCCCTCTTTGCGAGCTTCGCGGCGAGGATCTCGGCGGCATTTTGGGTGTGCCCGTAGATGGAGGCATAAAAAACGGCAACGCCCCTCTCTTCGGGTTCATACTTGCTCCATGTGTCGTATTTCTTCAGATACCATGCAAAGTTCTCCCGCCAGACGGGGCCGTGCAGGGGGCAGACAAGGCGTATGTCAAGCGCGGAGGCCTTCTTCAGCACATTCTGCACCTGAAAGCCGTACTTGCCGACGATGTTGAAGTAGTACTTCCTCGCGTCCGCGAGGAATTCTTCCTCAAAGTGCACCTCGTCCGCAAAGATGCTCCCGCCGAGTGCGCCGAACGTCCCGAAGGCGTCTGCCGAAAACAAGATCCCCTCCTCTGGAGAATAGGTCATCATGACCTCGGGCCAGTGGACCATGGGGGCGAAGATGAAGGAAAGTGAGCGCCTTCCCACGGACATGGTATCCCCCTCTTTCACGAGAAGCACATTTTCGCCCGAGAACGGGAAGAAGTTTTTGAGCATCGCCGCGACCTTCTGGTTGGTGACTACGGTGACCTTGGGATAGCGCTCCAAAAGGCGCAAAAAGGTGGCCGAATGGTCGGGCTCCATGTGGTGCACGACGAGATAGTCGAGCTCCCTTCCGCCGAGCGCGCCCTCTAAATTTTCGAAGAACTGCTCCGCGATCGCCGCGTCCACGGTGTCGAAGAGAACGGTCTTCTCATCCTTCAGCAGGTAGGAATTGTAGCTCACGCCCCGCGGAATGGGGATGTGGTTTTCGAAAAGTTTGATGCGGCGGTCGCTCCCGCCGAGATAGTAGAGATCTCTTTGAATTTCAATGACATTCTGCATACATTTCCTCGTCCATTCAATTCTACTATATTTTACACGAAAAAGCAACCGAACAAACGGGGAAAAGCGGCCGATCGCAAAAAATTTCCGTTCGCCTTCCTATCTCGCGCGGAAAATGTCGAAAAATCTTGCATTTTGCGGATGGGTGTGATAAAATCGAGAAAATGTGCGTCGCGGAGGCAGCTTATGCGCGGCACGAAGAAATTCTTGTTTTTGATCTTGATGCTCTCATTGACGCTCTTTGCGGCGGGCACTCTCTTCGCATGCGGCAAAAGAAAGGACATGGCCGCATATACCGTCTATATTACCTGCGAAGAGGAGAGCGTGCTCGCCTCGGTCGAGGCGGCCCTTCAGACTTCGGACGGGAAGATCGCAGAGGGCGGAGAGCGGCGGCCGCTTACATCCGGCAAGGCGGTCTTTGAAGTGCAGCGGGGAAACTACCTCGCCGTCCTCTTCGGCGTGCCCGACGACTACACCTATCTTTCCGTGACCGTGGGCGAAGGGGCGCCGACCGTCTCCATTCACCTTGCAAAGAAGCAGACGCCGTCCGAGCCCGAAATAAAGCCCGACCCCGATGTCAAACCCGAGCCCGATGTCGATGAGATCAAAATAGACGAGGCCTTCGACGGCCTCTGGACAAATGCACGGCACACCCTCTCGGTGGATACGAAGGGAGCAAAAATTACCCTCGACGGCACCGAGGCGGACAAGATCCAACGGGCGACGGCGGGCGGCTACACCTTCACGTGCGGCGGGGAGGAATTTACCATCTTCTTCGACGGCGAGGACGGGGCGAAGCTATATCTTAAAAAGGGCGATGCGGTCGATATTCTCACCTTCGGGCCGTACGTTCCGCCCGTGACCCTGCCCGCGGGCTTCCCCGCAAATTGGTACCGCGCCTTTGCGAATGCTCCCGCCCTCCTCTTCGACGGGGCCGACTTCACCTTCGAGGGCGAAGAGAGCAGCGTGACCGCCCTTTCCACATTGGAGGACGGCGCCTTTCTCATGGAGGGAAAGCTCGGCGGGAGCGCGGTCATATTCCTTTGGACAAGCGGGGCCTTTACCCTCGAGATGACCGTGGGCGGCATCCCCGCCAAACTCTATGCGGAGGGGCACGTCCCCTCCTCTCTCGACGCGGCCTTCGGCGGTGTCTGGGTGGGCGACGGGTATGAGATCGTCATCGACGCCGAAAAGGGCTTTCTGACTTTGAACGAAATTCCCGCAAAGGAGCTGGATATCTGTGAAAACGGCTACACTTTCCTCTGGGGGAAAGAGGGGTCCGAGACGCTCTACGCCATAACCATGTCCGAGGAAGAGGGTGTAGAAACGCTGTTGCTCTTTGAGGGAGAGACCCTCCTTGCGACCCTTCGGGACGCGGAGAAATTCCCCCTTCTTCCCGATGAATTGCATGCGACCTTCTTCGACGGGATGCGCTCGGGCAAAAGCATCACGTTGGACACAAACGCCCGCATTGCGACCGTCGATCTGGGGGAGGAGGGTACGCTTTCCCTTGCGATCGGAAGCTTTGCTTTGGAGACGGGCGAGCTCCTCTTGAATGCCGAAGACGCGGCATATACCTTTACTTTCGACCGCGACGCGCACGCGCTCCTTCCCGCGGAGGGCGCCTCGGGCTGGGCCGCGCTCAGCTACTTTGAAATGGGCTTCCTTCCCCTTGCCGAGATGCCCGCCTCCCTTGCGGGGACCTTTGTCGAACGGGGGGAGCAAAACGGCGGCATCACCTTTGACGGACCGCATTTATGCTATGGCGACAAGCGGGCGGATATCTTTGCGATCTCTTCGGATGAAAACGGCGGATATGTGCTGCGATTCGACCTCGAAGGCGTGCTCGGCACCCTCCTCTGGGACCCCGAAGAGGAGGACTTTGCGGGGGCGAAGATCGTCCTCTGCATCGGGGAGACGCGGACGGAATTCTATCTAAAGGACATCGTCGGCTACCTCGACCGCGGGCTTTCGGGCAGCTGGCTCGGCGACCCCGTCCCCGACGGCTCCCTCGAGCCCATCCGCCTCACTCTCTTTGCCGGGAGCACTAAGGTGGAATTGCAGCTCCTGCCGGATGTCACAGAAATGGGGCATGTCACCCGCGGCGAAAGCGACGCCTTTGTCGTCTCTTTCCAAAAAGAAGAGTTCTGCCTCACCTATTTGGAGGAGACGGACCGCCTGGAAGACGTCCCCTCCGAGGAGGAGACTTTCGAAAGCCTTGGGCCCTTCATCCGCTATGAGGCGGATTTTTATGAGAACGACTACCTTCCCGAATGGGCCTCCTTTCGCTATCAGGATCTCGTAGGGCGGGAGCTCTCTTTCAAGGGCGGCCGCATTGTCCTCGACGGACGGAAGGGGCGCATTCTCCACTATGATGCGGCAAAGGAGAGCATCTTTGCCATCGCCGTCGATGAAAAAGGAAATGCCGGCCATGTGACCTACACCTATCTGCCCTCGTTCATGGGATTGGAGGCCGTGCCCCTCCGAAGTGAGTCCCTCCAAGGAAGATTTTTTAGAATGGATAACGCCCTTGCCGCACAGCCCTTCCTCCTCCCGCGAAGAAGGCGTTACGAGATCTGAAGGAAAACATGACGGCCGCCGTGCGAAAATGCACGGCGGCCGTTTTCTTATTGAAGTTTCAATGTATTTTGTTGAGCAAAACGAGCGTCTCGACGTGGCGGGTCTGGGGGAACATATCGAAGGGTTCCACGAGGCCGATCTCGTACATGGTAGGCCCGTTTCCCCTCTTGAGCTCTCCGCTCTCCGTCTCGGTGAGCGTTCCTGAAAGGATCCCGAGGTCTCTTGCAAGCGTCGCGGGATTGCAGGAGATCATGACGATCTTCTTCGCGCCGCTCTTTTTGATCTCATGAAGGACGCTCCGCGCAACGCCTGTGCGGGGCGGGTCCAAAACTATCGTCGCCTCGCCGAGGTCGGGGATCTCCCTCAGGCGGTCCTCCACCCTCCCGCAAAGATTTTTCATCTTTGCCTCGAGGCCGTTGCGCTCCTTGAGGGCGTCGGCACAGCGGCTCGCCTCGGGGATGACCTCGATCCCATAGGCATATCTGCATTTTTTCGCAAACATGGCGGTGAGAAGCCCGCCGCCCGCATAGCAATCGACGACCGTCTCGTCCTCTCCGACGAGGGAGACGGCGCGCTCATAGAGCTTGGGACGAACGCCGTCGTTGATCTGCACAAAGGTGTTGGGGCCCGCCTCGAAGAAGACGCCGCCCTCCGAGCTCTCATATGCTCCCACGCCCTTGATAAGGAGAAACTCACTGCCGAAGATGACGTTCGTCTCCTTCGTGTTGACGTTGAGATACAGGCTGTACTCGGGGAAAATTCCGTCGAGAAGGTGGCAAAAATAGTCGATACCCTTGATCTCGCGGACGGTCACAACAAGGGTCACGAGGAACTTCCCCTTGAGCTCTCTGACAACCAGATGGCGGACATGCCCCCTTCGTTTTTCCTCATCGTAGCCGTCGAGCCCGCATTTTTCCATAAAATTTTTCAGGGCGGAGAGGAGGGGCTTCGTCCATTCGGGATGGAGGGGACAGTTGTCCGTCGGAACGATCCGGTGGCTCCTTTCGGCATAGAAGCCGACGAAGACGTTCTCGCCGTCGCCGCCAACGGGGATCTGCAATTTGTTGCGGTAGCCGTACTCCTTGTCGCTCTTGACGCAGGGGGAGACGTTTGCCTCGATGGCGCCGATCTTTTTGAGCGTGTCACGCACGAGGTCCTGTTTGAACTTGAGCTGCTCGCGGTAGCGAAGGTGCTGGAGCTGGCAGCCCCCGCAGCGGTAGAAGACGGGGCACTTGGGGCGGACGCGCTCCTCGGCGGGCGTTATGATCTCCTCCGCCTTCGCATAGCCCGTCTTGTCCTTCACCTTCAAAATTTTCACGCGTGCCCTCTCCCCCTTGAGAAGATAGGGCACAAAGAGGGTGACGCCGCCGAGTTTTGCAATGCCCTCGCCCTGTGTGCCGAGCCCTTCCGCCGTGACGGTCGCGATGTCGTTTTTCTCCATATTCACCTCTTGATGCGCCTCACGATCGCGTTGACCGACTTCTGGCATAGAAACATGAGTACGTCATAGACCACAAAGAAGATCGTCCCGCCGAGGAAGACGACGAGGTAGAGATACTTCGCCACCCATTCGTACCAGACCGCCTCGGTGATGCCGAGCACGCCGCCGAGGGTGAACCACATGAGGAGCATCGCCCCGTCGAACCATAGGGCCTTCAAAAGAAACCACAGGGCGTGGAGCGGCTTTTTCTTCGTAAAGCGCAACTGGAGATAGTTGATGAGCGGGTGCAGTCCGAAGAAGACCGCAAAAGGCAGGAGCTGCCAAAAAAAGGCGAGCGCGCCAAAGAAAAAGGCGAGAAGCACCCCGCCGAGAAAGGCGAGCACTTCTCCCCAGATGAAGTCTTTGGAAAGGGGCACCATGAGCGCAAAGACCGCGAGAAGGTATCCCGCCGCCATGAGGAAGTTCACATAAGAGGCGAGGGTGAGCGCAAGAGATACGACCGCGCATGCGATAGCGGATAGTGCGATCTCGAAAGATCTTGAGGGACGCTTCACAAAAATTCACCTTATCTGCAATTGCAGCACATGTTGAAGAGGCAATTCACGCACATGTAGGTATAGCACATCGTGGCGCAGGTCGAGCACCAATTTCCCCCCATCTCGTTGCCCTGCGGGGCGGGGTTGGGGTTGGTGTTGGGTGCGCCGCCCGTCTGCTGTGCATAGTCCGCCCGCGCCTTGAGCTTTTCGTAGGCGGTGCGGTATTTTTCGTTTTCGCCGTCCATCTGCAGGGCGATCTCGAGCTGTTTCTTGCTCTCGTTCATCCAATTCTTCTTATAGAAGATGACCGATTGCAGATAGTGCCACTCGGCATTTCTCTCGTTGAAGGCGTCGAGGAGCTGTTGGGCGCGCACAAGGTCGCCGCTCCTGATGGCGGAGGCGACCTCCTCGAACCCGTTGGAAGTGTTCGGATCGGCCTCCTTGTGGGCCTCCCTGCGCTCGTCCTTTATCTCCTCGTAGGCGGCCTCGAGGCGGGTGAGCATGCGCGCGGCGGCATTGCCTGCCTCGCCGTCCTGCCACTTCTCCTCGTTGTATTTCTTCTTGAGCTCTTCGTAGCGGCTGTCGATCTCCTCATCCGTCGCATTTTCGTCGAGTCCCAAGAGCTCATAACTTTCCCTGCTCATGCTTCTATATATACTCCTTATGATTTCAAATCTTGACGCTCATCTCCCGTCGGGGCTCCCCCTTCATCACCCGCTCCGTCTCCAAAGGGATCCCGCGGAGGATGACATTGTCCGTGAGGTCGCGGTTGAAGAAGAACTGAATGTTCGCGAGGTGTTCCCGCATGGAATAGAAGAGGGTGTCGAAGAGGAAGGCGATCTCCTCGCCATGCCCCTCCATGAGCTTTTCCCGCGTGCTCTCCCCGTAGGAGAGGACGAAGGGGTTGAAGTTCTTCTTCTTGATATCCTTCTCGAAGTCGTCTAAGGCGTCGATGAGGTAGATCCATTTGCCGAGATCATAGAAGAGGCCCTGCGTCGCGGGGGAGGCCTTTTCCCCGAGGAAGTGGTCGGAGACGGCCTGCATCATGCGCGCCGACGGCTCCGCGGCCATGTCGGGGGAGGAAACTTCGCTTTTTTCCGTCTGCTCCTGTTCGATGAGATATTTTTCCACAAGCTCCGCGAGGGCGGGATAGCGCTTTTTTGCCCGCTTGAAGCCCTTTTTGAACCAGACGCGCTTCGCCTTCCCCCTGCCGCCGTCCGCGATATCGTCCGTCAGCTTGTAGTAGATGAGGATGGTGTTGAGCGCGCCCAGCTCCTCGGAGAGGGCGTCCACCTTCGCCATCGGCTTCTTTCGGACGGTGTGCCCGAAGCACCCCCTCCTTTCCACCTCGATATCCGTCCCCGTCATGTTGTGGAGGAGGGCGGAGAGGAAGGTGGTGTCGTAGGTGAGCCCCGTGCGTGCCAACTGGCCGCAGGATGCGCCGATGCTCCTGCACAGCCCGCAGTAGAGGGCCTTGTAGAGCATCACATCCTTCACATGAAGTTCGGGAAGGTCGTAGCGAACGTAACCGAACATATCACTCCCTGTAGAAACCGACTTTGCGGCAGACTTTGGAAAGCGTCCTCCGGGCCGTCTTAAATGCCCGCTCCGCGCCCCCTTGTAAGACTTCCGTGAGATACTTCTTGTCGGCAAGGAGCCGCTTTTGCTCCGCCTGTATGGGAGCAAGAACATCGGCGACGACCTCCCCCACGGCGAGTTTGAAATCGCCATACCCCATGCCTGAGAATGAAGCCTCTGCCTCGGACATGGTATGCCCCGAGAACGCGCAATAGATGTTGAGAAGGTTGCTGATCCCGGGCTTTTCCTCCGAGCAGACGATGCGGTTGTCGCTGTCCGTCACGGCGCGCTTGAACTTGCGGATGACGGTGTCGCGGTCATCGGAGAGGAAGACGGAGGCATTCGGGTTTTCGTCCGATTTGGACATCTTCTTTGCAGGGTCCTGCAGGGAACAGATGCGCGCCTCCCCCTTGACGATGAGGGGCTCGGGCACCTTGAAGGTCTCCCCGTAGCGGCCGTTGAAGCGCTCGGCGAGGTCGCGCGAGAGTTCGACATGCTGCTTCTGATCCGCGCCGACGGGGACAAAGTCCGTCTGATAGAGGAGGATGTCCGCCGCCATGAGGACGGGGTAATCCATGAGGCCCATGTTGATATTGTCGGCGTGTTTTTGCGATTTATCCTTGAACTGCGTCATGCGGGAGGCCTCGCCCACATAGGTGAGAGTGTTGAGGATCCAGCAAAGCTCCGCATGCGCAGAGACGTGCGACTGCACATACAGGGCGCATTTTTCGGGGTCGATCCCGCAGGCAAGGTAGAGGGCGGCAAGCTCCAAGGTACGGCGGCGAAGCTCCGCGGGTTCCTGCCGCACGGTGATGGCATGAAGATCTGCAATGGCAAAATAGCAGTCGTACTCGTTTTGCAGACGCAGCCAATTGCGGATGGCCCCCACAAAGTTCCCGATGGTGAGGCTCCCCGTCGGCTGAACGGCGGAATAGACGGTTTTCTTCATAATGCCGACATTCTCTTCCATAGCTGAAAATCCCCCTATTTTGGAACATTATACCATACTCCGCAAAAAAAAGCAACCTGTAGCGCGTTCCCTTTGTGAAAATGCGCCGAAAACATTGAAAAGAATGGGGAAAGGGAAACAAATGTGGTGATGCTTCGACACGCGCAGAGCGCGGCTCAGCATGACGTTATTTGGAGGCCCCACCTCAGTCACGTTCCGCGTGACAGCTCCTCCCCAAGGAGGAGCCTTATGGACTCCGTATGGGGGGATCCATTTAGCGCAAACAAAACCCCCGAGTTGCTCGGGGGATGGTGTTTGAATGATGTTTGAAAAAAAGTCAGCCGAGGAATTTGAGGACGGCGTCGAACATCTTGTCCGGGGAGACGGCCGTCTTGAAGCGGATGGGCTTATAGCGCACCGACTTGATGGCCTCGGGGACCTTCATCGCCGTGAGGAGATGGATGCGCTTGACACCCTTGAAACTGTCCTTCACGTCGTTGCCCGTGAGCGCATACAGAACGTCCTGCGGGCACTTGTAGGGCGTGGCCGTCGAGAGGACGATCATGGGGCGTTTCTCGGACATGGTATCGTCCTCGATCTTCTCGAGGTACTTATTTGCGACGTCCATGGCGACGCCCGTGTGGGTGTCCATGGGGTAGCCGTACTCCTCGAAAAATTCGTAGATGCACTCCACTGTGTCGTCCTCCGAAGTGCTTCCCGCATAGAAGGTCTCCTGCAGGCCCGAGATCTCTTCGGAGGGGAGAGAAAACCTTCCCGAGGAGGCGAGCTGTTTCATGCGCTCCAAAGTGCGCGCCGCGTTCCTTCCCGAAGCCTCGAAGACGAGCCGTTCGATCTCGGAGGCAAAGAGGATATCCAGGGCGGGCGACATCGTGCGGTACAGCGGGCGCTTTATGTCATAGACGCCCGTGCGGAAGAAGTCGGTGAGGGCGCAATTTTTATTGGATGCAACGAGGATGGAGCCGATGGGAAGGCCCATGCGCTTTGCATAGTATCCCGCGAGAAGGTTGCCGAAGTTCCCCGTCGGCGCACAGAAATTCACCTTCTCCCCCATCTTGATCTGATCGGCGGAGACGAGGTCCAAATAGGCGGAGAAGAAGTAGCAGATCTTGGGAAGGAGCATGCCGATGTTGGCGGAGCCCGCCACGGTGAGGCGATAGTTTTTCTCCGCAATGGCGGCAGAAAACTTCTCGTTGCGGAAGAATTTCCTGATGCCGTTCGTGCAGTCGTCCAAACTCCCCCTCACGGCGACGACGTCGAGATTTTCGCCGTCCTGTGTGCAAAGCTGGAGCTTCTGCATCTTGGAGGCCCCGTCGTCGGGATAGAAGACGATGGCCTTCACGCCCTCCTCCCCTTCGAATGCCTCCAAAACGGCCTTGCCCGTGTTCCCGCTCGAGGCGGAAACGACGAGCATGTTCTCCTTTGCCCCGAGAAGGGCGCGCCCCTCCTTCAAAAGATAGGGAAAGACGCCGAGGGAGAGATCGCTGCTCGCGCAGGTGGGCCCGTGGAAGAGCTCGAGCATATAGATGCCGCTCTCCATGCGCACGAGGGGGGCGGGGTCGCTCCCTTCGAACTTGTCAAATGCCGTGCGGAGGGCGGAAAGAAGGCCTTCCCGATCGTACTCGTCGAAATACTTTCCGAGGATCAATGACGCCCGCTCGGGATAATCGAGGGGGAGCATGTCCGAAAGTTCCTCCTTCGAGACCTCGGGAAACCTTTCGGGCACAAACAATGCGCCGCCGCCCGCCATGCCGCGGACGACTGCCTCGAACGAACTGACCGTCTCCTCCCCTCTCGTACTCACAAACTTCATAGAATGCCTTCCTTTTTATAGAAAGTCCCGCAAGCGAGCGAGACTTTCCCATTGAAGATGAAAATGATCTTAACAGAAGTTCTCAAAGATATTTCTTTGCAAATTCGGGAAGCTCTTCCTCCGAACAGCTGCAGGTGATCCAGATGCCGAGATCGCGCATTTCCGCGAGTTTTTCGAGCATATAGAAGCTTGTCGCCAAATCTTTGAGGTCCTTGCCTGCGATGCGGGCGAGGCCGTCCACATAGATGTTCTCGTTGTCGTAGTTGCCCGCGGCGACCCCCTTGATGAAGCCGCACAGAGCCTCTTCGCCCGCGACTTTGTAGTCGCTCACGTCGATGAAGCGCACTTCCCGCCTCAGATCGTACATATAGCGCTTTGTATCCGTAACGAAAATCAGATGCCCTTTTGCGGTTGTGACCGCCTCGTTTGCCACCTCGATTATGCGTTTGGTCTTGCCGCTGCCTTTCGGCCCGCAAATGATTTTGATCATGAGATCCTCCTTGTATTCACAGCCATGCAACCATGTTCCTTGATACCATTCTATCAAACTTTGTGTCAATATTCAAGGGGTTTGAAGAAAAAACAGAAAAATTTATCCGCCCGTTTTTTGGCACTCACCGAAGGTTTAGCAGAAAGTCCGCGATGCGGGAAAGTCCCTTTTCGAGGTCCTCCATGGAGAGGGAATAGGAAAGGCGCACGCACCCGTCAGCGCCGAACGCCGCCCCGGGCACGACGGCCACCTTCTCCTCCTCGAGAAGAATTTCCGCAAAGTCCACGGAATTTTCGATGGTTTTGCCGCGATAGCGCTTCCCGAAGGTCCCTTCGACGACGAGCATCACATAGAACGCTCCGTCGGGCACGACGCATTCCACCCCACCCATGTCCGCGATAAGGGCGAGCATTCTTTGCCTTCTCGCAGAAAACGCGGCCACCATGTCCGAGACGGAGGGGTCATTTTCCGTAAGCGCCGCGACCGCCGCGCACTGGGCGACGGAGTTGGGATTGCTCGTCGCATGGCTCTGGAAGGAGGAGATCGCCTTTGCGATCTCCAAGGGGGCCGCAAGGTAGCCGATGCGCCAGCCCGTCATGGCAAAGGTCTTGGAGAGGCCGTTCACCGTCACCGTCCTTTGCTTCATTTTTTCGGAGACGGCCGCAAAGGAGAAGGGCTTTTTGTCCCCATAGACGAGTTTTTCGTAGATCTCATCCGAGAGGACGAAGATCCCCGCCTCCTCGCAGACGGCGGCGAGGGCGCGCACCTCCTCTTCGGAATACACCGCCCCCGTGGGATTGCAGGGGGAGTTGAAGATGAAAAGTTTGGTGCGCGGCGTGATCGCCTCTTTGAGCTGTTTGGGAGAAATTTTGAAGCCGTCCTCCCGCTTTGCCTCCACAAAAACGGGGACGCCGCCGAGGGTCTTTACGATCTCGGGATAGGTGAGCCAATAGGGCGCGGGGATGACGACCTCGTCCCCCTCGTCCACGAGGGCGTAGCAGGCGTTGAAGATAGCGTGCTTCGCACCGTTCGAGACGACGATCTCCTCGGGCGAATAGCAAAGGTCGTTTTCCACGAGAAGTTTTTTCGCGATCGCACGGCGGAGCGCAAGCGTCCCCGCCGCGGGGGTATACCGCGTCTGCCCGTCTTTTATCGCATCGATGGCGGCCTCTTTGATATAGGAGGGCGTCTCGAAGTCGGGTTCGCCGACGCCGAAGTTGACGACATCCTCCCCCGCCGCCTTCATGGCCTTGGCCTTGGCGCTGATGGCGAGGGTGAGGGAGGGAGAGATCGCGCGGATGCGCCTTGCAAGTGTCTGCATTTCAGTCCTCCGACGAGGCAAGTTTTCTTTCCACGTCCGCACGGGCGAGGGCATCGATCATCTCATCGAGATCCCCCGATAAAAATCCCTCCATGTCGTGAAGGGAGAGCCCGATGCGGTGATCGGTGATGCGGCTCTGGGGGAAGTTGTAGGTGCGGATGCGCTCGCTCCTGTCCCCCGTGCCGACGAGGCTGCGCCTATTTTGTGCCTCCGCGCCCGCGGCGCGGCTCTGATAGTAGTCATAGAGGCGGGATTTGAGCACCCTGTACGCCTTTTCCTTGTTCTTGAGCTGGCTCCTCTCGTCCTGGCAGGTGACGACGATGCCCGTCGGGAAGTGGGTGAGACGGATGGCCGTCTCCGTCTTGTTGACCTTCTGCCCGCCCGCGCCCGAGGAGCGGAAGAGATCGACGCGCACGTCCTCCTCCCTTATTTCCACCTCGACCTCCTCCGCTTCGGGAAGGACGGCCACCGTGCAGGTGGAGGTGTGGATGCGGCCCTGCGATTCCGTCTCGGGGACGCGCTGGACGCGGTGGACGCCGCTCTCGTATTTGAGGCGCTTATAGGCGTCCCTTCCGCCCACGAGGACGACGGCCTCCTTGACGCCGCCGAGCTCCGTCTCGTTGAGGTTGACGACCTCCCACGAGAGCCGTTTCTTCTCGCAATACCCCATATACATGCGGTAGAGTTCATACGCAAAGAGGGCGGCCTCCTCGCCGCCCGCACCCGCGCGGATCTCCAATGTGCAGTTCCGCTCGTCGTTCTTATCTTTGGGAAGAAGGAGGATCTTGATCTCCTCCTCCTGCCGCTTTAATTTTTCCTTGAGGGCATAGCCTTCCTCGAGAAGGAGATCGCGCATCTCCTCCGTCTCGTGCTCCGCCTCCGAGAAGGCGGCATCCATCTCTTTTTGCGTCTCGCATAGGGCATGGTATGCCGAAACGATCTCTTCAAGCTCCGCCCGCTCCCGGCTCAGCTTCACAAAATCCTCCGAAAGGTAGGCGTTGGGGGCGGCAAGACGGGCGGAGAGCTCATCGTATCTCGCTGCGATCCCGGAAAGTTTTTTCAACATCAGAACCCCAACTTTACGACGCGCTCCACGCCCGCGAGGTCCTTCACGATCATGGCGAACTCGCAGTGTGCCGTCGTCTGGAAAATTTTGATGATCTCCTGCGCCTGCCCCTCGCCGCATTCGACGATGAGCATGCCGCCGTTTGTGATATAGCGGGGGATATCGCGTGCAATGGCGCGGTAGAAGTCGAGGCCGTCCTCCCCGCCGTCGAGGGCGATGCGGGGCTCGAAGTCCTTCACGTCCGCGGGAAGGGAATCGATGTCTCCCCTTCTCACATAGGGCGGATTGGCGGTGATGAGGTTGAACCTGCCGCGGATGCCTTCAAAGAGGTCGCTTCTCACGAAGTTCACGGCCGCCTTGTTGAGCAAAGCGTTCTCGCGGGCAAGCGTGAGCGCGTCCTCCGAGATATCCGATGCCGTGATGTGGACGCGTTTATCCTTGGAGGCCTCGCAGTAGGTCGCAATGGCGACTGCGCCGCTACCTGTGCAGAGATCGAGCATCCTGTCGCCGTTGTTGAGCGTGAGGACGGCCTGCCGCACGAGCACCTCCGTCTCGGGACGGGGGATGAGCACGCGCTCGTCCACCTTGAAGGTGTAGCCGTAAAATTCGGTGTCGCCATAGATATACCAGAGCGGCCTTCCCTTCATGCGTTCGTCGAAGATCGCGAGGACCTTCTTGCACTCCGCACGGGAGATGACCCGCTCCTCCGAGAGGGCGCTGCGCTTGATGCCGAGGGTCATGGAGAGGATCCACTCCGCATCCGATCCGTCGATGTTCTTATCTTTGAAGCACCGCTTCATGTCCGCCATGAGCTTGGAGAGCTTGGTCTCCGTCGCAAAGAATCTCTCGTTGAAGTCGGGATCTTTGTCCATCTCGAGGGCGGTCTCGAAGGCGAGGATGGCGCACTCGATCATGCGATCGTCGGGTTCCCGCGTCGTGAGCTTCTGCAGAAGGAACCCGGGGGCCTTTAAGGGAAGAACGAGGACGCTGTCCGTCTTGGCGAGGAGCTTCAAAACTTCGTAGGAGACGCCCGCCACGAGGGGCAAAAGCAGGATGCGGAAGACGATGGAAAGGAGGGAATCCAAAATCCCCTTGATGCCCGCCGCCTTGTAAAGCATATCGAGCGGGATGCCCACGAGGGCGAACACGATGATAGAGATGAAGAGGACGATGAAGAGGAAGGTCGTGCCGCAGCGGTCGTGGAGGCGGGTGCACTTTTTCACGTTCTCCACGGTGAGCGGCATGCCGTATTCGTAGCAGTTGATCGTCTTATGTTCGGCACCGTGATACATATACGTCTCGCGGAGGGACTTGAAGACGAGGGTGAAGAGGATATACAGAAGAAAGATGACGAGGCGGAATCCCCCCTCGATGAGGTAGTACCAGAGGCCGTACATCTTGTCCTTCGCGACGGCGGGAACGTTAGAGGCGATGAGGCGGGTAAAGAGAAGGGGCAAAAAGATAAACAGCCCCACGGCAAGCAGCACCCCGAGGATGACGGAGACGGTGGTGAGGATATCCCCCACGCTCATCTTGTGTTTTTCCGCAAGCCACTTTGCGAACTTGCTCTGCCCGCCCTCTTCGCCCTCATCTTCGGTGAGGGCGGCCTCGGAACTGCGCATGAGCACTTTCATCCCCCCCACGAGGGAGGAGAGAAAGTTGACGACGCCGCGGATGAGGGGGAGCCTCTGCCAGCGGGGCCTATCCTCCGGGGCCTTGACTTTGACGGCCTCCATGACCGTCTCCCCCTGATCGGTGCGGACGACGGTCGCCATGCCGTGCTTGGAGCGCATCATGACGCCCTGGATGACCGCCTGCCCGCCGATGTAGGTTCGATTGCATTTCTTCTTCATGCTTTCACCGTTGCTCTCTGAAAAATAAATAGCAAAACAGCCTCCTTGAAAGAGGCTGCCGCGTACTTAGATCCCGTATCTTTTCTTGAACTTATCGACGCGTCCGCCGGTATCGACGAGCTTTTGACGACCCGTAAAGAAGGGATGGCATTTGCTGCAGATATCCACTTTAAGCGTCTCGACATCCTTGGTCGTGCCCGTCTTGAAGGTCTCGCCGCAGGCGCAGACGACCGTGACTTCGTGATATTTCGGATGAATGTTCTCGCGCATATCGTTCACCTCGCTCTGTTTTTCTTTGATATTCAACGCGTCTATTATAACTGCTTTTTCCGCTTTCGTCAACTGATTTTGAAAGCCTTATGAAAATTCGCGCAAAAAAGAGCGGATTTTTTGTCGAACGCGCAAAGCGCATTGAAATCACACAAAAAGCCTTGCAAATCGGCGCATTTTGCGGTATAATAGGGATAAATATCGCAGAAATTGCAGTTGGAGGGCCCGCATCCATGAATGTATGGAAACTTACAGGCGCGAAAAAACTCGTCCGCACGGAGGAGCCGCTGCCCGAACATGAGGACGGAAAGATACGCGTCCGCGTGACGAAAGTGCATGTGAACAGCTTGGACGCCGACCTCTACGACGGGACGGCTCCCTGCAAATATCCCCTCATACCCGGGCGGTACGCCGTGGGCGTCATCGCGGAGGAGGGGGCGGGGACTTACCTTCCCCGCGGGGCACGGGTGCTTCTGCACGCCTTCCGCCCCATCGCCTTGAACGGAACGAGCAAGCGGGACTTCTCCGCGCCCGAATATGAGATCTGCGGGCAGACGCAGGACGGGTTCATGAGGGAATTCGTCAACGTCTCCCCCGACGATCTCACCGCCCTTCCCCCCTCCGTTTCGGACGAGCGGGCACTGCTTTTGCACCATGTCGCCATCGCAAAGGCGGTATGCGACGCACTCGAATCCAAGAAGGGCCAGCACATCGCCGTCGTCGGGGCGAACCTCGTCGGCATCCTCGTCTGCCAGCTCCTCATCTATCAGCAGGCCGCGCCCATCCTCGTGGACACCATGCAGCAGCATCTCGATTTTGCCAAGAAGTGCGGCGTCTACTACACCGTCCTCGCGGACAGCAAGGTGCTCGAAAACGTCGCCTCCATTACGGGAGGAAGGCTCGCGGACGGGGCGGTGTATGTCTCCTCCGCGGTCGGCAACGCACCCGAACTTCCCTTCCGCCTCGCGGCAAGGAACAGCAACGTCGTCTTCTACGGCCAGCCCGCGGGCGGGCTCAAGGTGCGGCTCGACCTCGCCATCCGCAAACATCTTGCGATCTATTGCGTGGAGAACGGCTTCGGATACCTGGATACCGCGATCAACCTCATGGCCAACAGGGCGGTGGATATCTCCCCCTACCGGGCAAACGTCGTGAAGGCCGCAAAGGCCTCCGCCCTCTTTGCCGACTATCCCTCCCGCGCCGACCGCGGCTCGGACATCGTCAACTTTATCGATCTCATGTAAGACGTCACTTGGGGATCTTGCCCACCCCTTGAGGGGTGGGTGTCACGCCAAAGGCGTGACGGAAGGGGTGTTCATCCAAAGCGACACCCCTTCTGTCTCGCTCCGCTCGACAGCTCCCCCTCAAGGGGGAGCCAAGAAAAGCCAAACCCACCCTACATATGCGTAGACTGCGGCTCTTTTTGCGCGGAAGGCTCTTCCCCCTTGCGCTCCTCTTTCTATTAGCGCTCTTTGCGGGCATCCTTCTTGCGGTACGGCTTCCCCGCCTCCTCGCGCCCGTCGCCATCGTGGAACGGGCGTTTTCCTTGCTCGCCGCCGCCGTCACCCTTGTCCTCGAAGAGCTCCCCGAGAGAAAGATCGCAAAGCTCGCGCTCCTCGGCTTTCTCCCGTGGGTGGGGCCCATCCTCGTCCTCTTCTTCTCCGAGACGGAAAGAAGGCCGAGGGTCTTCCCCATCTCGGGGGAGGGCGGCTCCCTCTTTTCCCGCGTTGCGGCGACGGCAGAGCGTCTCAAGGGCACCCATGTCGCAAGGGGACGCATCAGATACCTCGCCTCGGGGGAGGAGATGCGCGCCGCGCTCTTTGCCGATCTGAAGAGGGCGAAGCGGCGCATTTATCTCGAATACTACATCATCGCCGAGGGGAAATTCTGGGGAGAAATTCTCCTCCTTCTCCAAAAGAAGGCAAGACAGGGGCTGGATGTGCGCGTCATCTTCGACGACTTCGGCTGCAGCCTCACCCTCCCCCGCCGCTATGCGAAAAGCCTTGTATCCCGCGGGATAAAGACCGCCGTCTTCTCCCGTCTGCGCCCGCAGAGAGGGCTGACGCGTCGGGATCACAGGAAACTCTTTCTCATCGACGACGTGTGCTATACGGGCGGGATCAACCTCGCCGACGAATATGTGGGCGAGCGCATCCGTTTCGGCCGCTGGAAGGACAGCGCGGTGCGGATTTCGGGGGATGTGAGCGGCTTTGAAGAGGGCTTTCTTCAGACATGGTATGCCCTGACGCGCTCAAAGGGGGCCCATGCACGGCCAAAAGAGAAGGCGGACGGCGTTCCCTTCTGCGCGCTCTTCGACGGGACAAGGCGGGACGGGAGGCTCTTTCCCCTCCTTCTTCCCCAACTCATCGCCTCGGCAAAAAAGAGCGTCTGCCTCTCTTCCCCCTATCTCTCCCTCCCGCACGCCGTGATGCAGGCCCTCTTTGCGGCGGCCGCATCGGGGGTGGATGTGCGCCTCATGATCCCCCATATCCCCGACAAGAAGCTCGTATTTTTTCTGACGAGGACGTATGCGCGGGAGCTCGCGGAAAGGGGGGTCAAAGTGCGCGAATATACCCCCGGCTTTCTGCATGCGAAGAGCATTGCGATCGACGGGGAATGCGCCCTTGTCTCCAGCTATAATCTCGATTTCCGCAGCCTGTATGTGCAGGCGGAATGCGGCGTCTTTGCGGAGGATCCCGCCCTCGCCGCGGCGGTCGAACGCGACTTTCGCACCTGCTTCGAAGAGGGGTGTCCGCTCAAAAAGGCGAACCCCTTCATGCGCGCTTTGGGGCGGCTCGCGATGTTGTTTGCTCCGCTCACCTGAACAAAAAAATTTTTCGGGGAGGTCACCCTATGAAATACATGATCGCATCGGATATCCACGGCTCCGCCAAATATTGCGGAATGCTCAAAGAGCGCTTCCTTGGGGAAGGGGCGGACAAGCTCATCCTCCTCGGGGATCTTCTCTATCACGGCGCCCGCAACCCTCTTCCCGAGGGGTACTCCACCCTTGAGACGGCAGCCATCCTCAATTCGCTCAAGGAAAGCATCGTCTGCATCAGGGGCAACTGCGACAGCGAGGTGGACTCCCTCGTCTTGGAGTTCCCCGTTGCGGCCGACCTCGTCCTTCTCCCCTTTGCGGGACGGGAAATTTTCTTCTGCCACGGGCACAAGACGCCCGCCCTCATGAAGGAGGGGGATATCCTCTTCTGCGGGCACTTCCATGTCCCCGCCTGCGAGGAGCGGGAGAACTTCCTCTACTGCAACTGCGGCTCCGTCTCCATTCCAAAAGAAAATTCCCCGCGGTCATATTGTGTGCTCGAGGGGAATACAATACTCTGGAAGCGGCTTGAGACGGGGGAAATTTTCCTCGAGAGAGGCTTTTGACCGCCACCATGTCCGACACGCGGAAAAATGAGAAATTGTGAAAAAACTTTTCGTGAAACTCTTGACAATATTTGTTGAAGTGTGTAGAATGAAAGTACAAAAAACCCAAAGGAGATTTATAGCACTATGAACTTCGATACCTGGTTCCATAAGCAGAGCAAAGTTCTGCAGATCGTGCTCCTCATCCTCCCGCTCATCGGCTGGATCGTGGACCTTCTCGTGAGATGGTCGGCTTTCATCAGAAAGAACACCGGCGTCAATCTCGTCATGGCTCTCGTCGTCACGATCTTCGGCTTCAGCTGGATCCTTACCGTTCTCGACGCTATCTGGATCGCGATCTACAACAAGCTCATCCTCGAGGACTAACCGCAAAGAAAATACCGCTTCCCAAACGGGAGGCGGTTTTTTCATGCCGTAAATTTTTACAGGTCGAATGCGATGGCGGTGATGTCGTCCGAAAAGCTCCCGCAGAAATCTTTGAGAGCGGATTTGAGCCGTTCGATGAAGCGTTCGGCGTTTTCCGAGCGCTGCAAAATGTCCTCCACGCGCTCCAAAGAGAACTGTTCCCCCTCGGCGTTCCTGCTCTCCGTGACGCCGTCGGTGAGGAGGACGAGGATGTTCCCCTTCTCAAAGCCGATGGTGCGGTCCTCGTAGCGAAAGCCGGGGATCCACGTCGAGACGGGGGGCGAGCTCATGTCGATCTCGTCGATGCCCTCTCTTCCCTTCAAAAGAATGGGCGCGTTGTGTCCCGCGATGCAGTAGCGGACGATATGGGCGTCCTCCTCGATGTGCACGGCCGCCGCCGTGATGTAGGAGCGTTCGTCCAAATTCATCTCCTGGAATTTCGCATTCAGCCCGCGGATGGCGTTTGCGGGAGAGGGGTCGGAGCGGTCCCACCCCGCACGGACGAATGCGGAGAGCATGCCCGCCGCAACGCCCTTGCCCGAGACGTCGGCGAGCACCCCCATCGTCCCGCCGTCCACTTCGTACACATCGGGCAGGTCCCCGCCGATCTCGCGGCAGGGGATATAGGTGAAGGAATAGGGCGTCCCCCCTCTTCCCGAGGCGGGGGGAAGGAGGCGCTGCTGGATGCTCTGTGCGGAGTGCAGTTCGCGCGCGATCTCCGTCTCGTAGGCGTTGTCCACGATGCCGAGCATGAATTTCCCCAAGGGTTCCACCTTCATGCGGAGGGCGAGCCCCTCTCCGCCGCTCCCCAAAATGAGCTTGCGGAAGGCCGTCCTCCCCGTCGAGGCCACCTCCAAAAAGACGTTGCGCAGGGGGCAATAGGCGCATTTGACGCCCTTGCCGCACTCCCCCTCGTTCTCGCCGCATGCGGTGACGTCGCGCAGCGTCCCCTTCATCTTCTCTGCACGGAAGTACTCTCCGAAGGCGCGGTTCATATACCGCACCTTTAAGTTTTTGTCGACGACGATCGCCGCCGTGGGAATGCTGTTGAGCACGTCCCTGTAGAGATTTGCCATGGTCATCCTCTGAAAATTTTGAGCGCTCCGTGCACCACCCGGCATGTCAGCACTTTGGCGGGAAGAAGCTCTCCGTCGAGCTGGATATATTCGCCGTCCGTCTGCTCGATGACGGCCTCGTCGCAGAGCACCCGCTCCGTGATGGGAAGGTCGGGCGCCTTGCCGTGCATAAGTTTGACAAGATAGAAGGGAATTTTCCACCGCTTGGGAAGGGAGATGAGGAGGAGGTCGATCTTGCCGTCGTCCACTTTTGCAAGCGGGTCGATGGGGATCCCCCCGCCGAACTGTCTGCCGTTGCATGCGGCGACGATGAAGGCGGTATGCTCCCATACCCTTTCCCCGTCCACCGTGACCTTCACCCTCTGTCCCTTATAGCGGAAGAGGGAGGAGAGCAGGGCGCGGAAGTATTTCCCCTTGTCGCTCCCCCGCTTCATGCGGTAGCACCGCTCGAGCACGTCGACGTCGATGCCCAGCCCCGCGATGTTGAGGCTGCGATGTGTGCCGCAGTCGAGATAGTCCGTCTCCTTCGCCTCGCCCGAAAGGATGAGATCGAGCGCCTTTTCCCCGAAGGGGATGCCCGCCGCCTCGGCAAAGTCGTTTCCCGTGCCCGCGGGGATGAGGCCGAGCTCCACCCCCTCGAGGGTGGTGAGTGCGTTCACGATGTCGTTGAGCGTCCCGTCCCCGCCGACGGCGACAAACTGCCGCTCGCCCGCCTCGGAGAGCGCCCTCACATGCGCGATCGCCTCCTCGCGGCTCTCGCCCTCGAAGAGATCGTATTCGGCGTCCGCCTCCGCAAGACGGCCCTTGAGCGCGGGCAGGACTTTCTTCGCATTCTTTGCATGGGGATTGACGATAAAGTGCAGCATAAATTCATCCGCTTTGTGGGATTTCCGTCTGTATTATACAATATCTTTTCGGGAATTGCAATTTATTTGGAAATTTGCTATACTGTTTTTGAGAAAATTTTCAAAGGGGTGCCATGAAGAACTTGCTTCCCCAAAACCTCATCCGTCTCGCCGAAGGCTGTGCCTCCCCCCTCTTTGTCGTGGGCGGGAGCGTGCGCGACTTTCTTTTGGGTTACCCCCTCGGCGACAAGACGGACTACGACATCACCTCCCCCATGCGCGAAGAGGAACTGCTTTCCGCCGCCGAAAAGTGCGGATTTCTCATCCGCGCCGTCTACCGCCACACGGGGACGGTGAAGCTCGAGGACGGGGAGGGCCGCGGATACGAGTTCACCCGCTTCCGCTCGGACAAGTATATCCGCGGGGAACACACCCCCTCGGAGACCTTCTTCACGGAGGACATTTCCCTCGACGCCCGCCGCCGCGACTTCTGCGCAAACGCCGTCTACTATGATATCAAAAAGGGGTGTTTTGCCGACCCTCTCGGCGGCATGGAGGATATCCGGCGGGGAGTGCTCCGCACGGTGCGGGAGGCGGAAAAGGTGTTCTCGGAGGACGGGCTCCGCCTCATGCGGCTTGCCCGCATCTCCGCCGAGACGGGGCTTTCCCCCGATGAAGAATGTCTTGCGGGGGCAAGGCAAAATGCTTCGCTCATCGGCGACATCGCCCCCGAGCGCATCTTTGCCGAGCTTCGCCTTCTGCTCCTTTCCGACCTGAAACACGGCGACGCGGAAGCCCCTTTGCGCGGGCTCCTCATCCTGAAGGAGACGGGGGTGCTTGCAAAGGTCCTGCCCGAGCTCACCCTCGGCGACGGCATGGAGCAAAAACGGGCATACCATGACCACGATGTGCTCACACACAGCCTCCTCTGTGTCAGACATGCCCCCCCTGAAATTCGTTTCGCCGCCCTTCTGCATGACGTGGGGAAACCCTTCTGTATGCTACGGGACGGCAACTTCCATGACCATGACCGGGAGGGAGCGCGGATCGCGGAGGAGATCCTCCTTCGTTTCAAGGCGCCAAGGAAGCTCATCGAGGAGACCGTCTTCCTCACCTTAAATCACATGTGCGACTTCGACTGCGCCATGCGCGAGGGAAAGGTGCGGCGGAAAATCGTGCGCATCCACGAACAGCTCCCCGCCCTCCTCGCCTTAAAACAGGCCGACTTTTCCGCATGCAAGGGGGACCTCTCCCCCGCCCCCACCGTCGTAAAATGGCAGAATATCCTCATTAAAATGCAAGAGGAGGGCGTGCCGTTTACCCTTCGCGAACTCGCCGTGAACGGGCGGGACTTGAAAACCGCGGGCGTCCCCGAGAAGCTGACGGGCAGGATGCTCGACGAACTTCTCCTCTACTGCGCCGCGGACGGCTCCCGCAACGGACATGCCCACCTTCTCCGCCATGCCCGCATTTTGATGAAGTCCGAGATGCGGAATTGGTGACCGCGTAAACGTGTCATCCTGAGCGGAGGCGAAGCCGAAGTCGAAGGATCCCGAGGATGAAAACGCGGACTTCGTATTAGGGGATGCTTCGAGGATGGGCCGCTATGGACTGCGTAATGTTTTGGTCGGCTCAGCATGACGCGGTTGACACTTTCGGCTACTTCGGGGCGGTGCCCCTCGTGCCGCCCTTCGACGGCGATCAGAACGTGCGGGCGGGGCAGAATGACGCTATTTTACTCTTTTCCAATTTTGGTAAGTTTTATTTTCAAGAAACGCTTGCAATTTTCGCGCGCGTGTATTATAATTGCTTCGTATGAAACTTGCGGTGCACGCCCGTGCCCGTCTTTCATTTTTTCAATCTCAACCTGAGAGGTATTGCGATGAGTCTTTCCAAAGCTGAACTCGCCCGCAGAAAAGAGGCGCGCAGGATCGCCAGATCCACGGACCACGATAAACGCGCCCTCGAAGTCCGTCTCGTAAGGGAGGGCAAGATCTATCCCCGCGCCCATTACAGGCCCCGCGGAACTTTCCGCGCGATCGTCGCCATTGCGCTCGCCTTTTGCCTTGGGCTCTTTGGCGGTCTCGGCGGTTTTCTTGGAGCGGGCCTCATCGTCGCCTCCACGGTGAAGATCGGAGATATCCCCGGCCTTTCCGGCTACATCACCGAAGATTATAAGAGCGACACTCTGCTCAAGCTCATCAGCGACCTCGCGAGCGATATCAGCAAGGGCGACCTCAAGACGCTTGGCGACATTGCCAAATACACGACCGCGATCGACGATCCCCTCCTCTCGACCCTGAAGACCAATCTGGAGGCGTTCGGCATCGATTTCGGCGAAGAGATGCAGGGGAAGTTCAAGGCCACAACCTTCGATAAGCTCGGGGACTTCTTCATGGACGACGTCATAAAGTCTGCCGAACTCGGCAAGCTCGCCGATGTGGACGCAAACTCCGACGCCATGCTCCTTGCCCTCTGCTACGGCGAGGAAGGCGAGGACTATGATATCATAAACGGCAGGATCGTCTTAAAAGAAGGGGCCACCCCCACGAAGGTGGGCGACCTCATGGAAAACCCGACAGAAACGCTCAACGACATCCGTCTCGGCACCCTCATGGGGCTCAACAAGGACGTCACCGAGCAGAAACTCTCCGACAATGCCATGATGTATGCCCTCTCCTACGGCAAGCGGGGCGTGGATTACGAAGTCGAAGAGGGCAGGATCAAGATTCTCACAGACAAGGGCAAAAAGCCCGAGACGGAGAATCAAACCCTTGCAAAGGAAGACGGAACGGGAACTAAAGATGGAAGCAATGGCGAAGGGCATGTCTTCCCCACCACGCTCAAGGACCTCATGGAAGACTCGTCTCTCGTCATCAACGCCCTCGAGCTGGGCACCGTGCTCGGCATCGACCAGGACGTGAAGGAAGAGGATGTCGAGAAAAACGGCGTCATGTATGCCCTTTCGTACGGCGCCCGCGGCGAAGATTGGGAACTCGACGTCGAGGCGAAGCAGATCGTCATGCTCGACGGCCACGACGAGAAATATCCTACCAAGATGGAGGAATTCACCTCGAACTCCGACGCACTCATCCAGGGTATGGAAGTGGAGACGCTCATGAGCATCAAGCCGGGTTCGGATAAGCTCATGCACTATCTCGCCTATGGCGCAGAGCTCTCGAAGGGCGAAGCGTTCGCCAATAAGGACACGCCCTGGGCTCCCGATGCCGAGAGCGGGTTCTATAAGGATGCGAAGGGCGAGCTCGTCGACGAGAACGGCTATCTCATCGATGCGGATGGCAACTACCGCACCGAGACCGTCCCCGTGAAGGACGCAAACGGCAAAGAGACCGTGGACGAAAATGGCGACCCGGTCACAAAGGTGCAATATCTTGGCGACGGCAGATACGTCTACGTCTATGCAAAGACGGAGGACGGCAGCTTCATTTTGGACGAAAATAACAAGAGACAGGTCATCGGCATCAGGATGCTCCCCGACCCCAACGAGACGGGCACCCCCACCGTTTACTTCCAAAAGAAGCAGGTCAAGGATCTGACAGACGAGGACGCCAAAGTGCTCGACGGCGTGAAGATGGGCGCCGTCATGGAGATCGACAGCGGTTCCTCCGCCCTCATGAAGGCGATCAAGGAGTGGACCATCGAAGATCTCAAAGACCCTGATAAGATCGATTCCCTCAAGGTCTCCGAAGTCATCGGCGAGGATGCCGGATCCAACATCATGCAGGCGTTCGCAAAGCGCGGAACGACGCTCGGCGACCTCAAAAATCAGGATACCATCGACAACCTGAAACTTTCGGAAGTGCTCAATATCGATGAAACGAGCAGCGGCATCATGAAGGCGATGAAGAATTGGAAGATCTCCGACCTCAGCGACCAGAAGCGCATCGACCGGCTCAAGCTCTCGCAGGTGATCGGCATCGACGAAGGCAGTTCGAACATCATGAAGGCGATGAAGGATTGGCGCATCAGCGATCTCTCCGACCAGGAGAAGATCGACTCCCTCACCCTCGGCGATGTGCTCACGATCGATGACGAGTCCCCTCTTCTCCTGAAAAACCTCGCTTCGAGCCAGCTGGGCGAACTCTCCACCCGCGTGAATAATCTCCGCCTCTCCGAGCTGTTGGAAGAAAAGGATATCGAGGACAACAAGATTTTGAAGAACCTCAGGGGCAGCACGCTCGAGACGCTCTCCGACGACATTCAGAAGATCTCCGTGAGCCAGGTCTTCGGCGACCAGATGTATTCCTACATGGTGATCGAGAAAAACAAACAAGTCAACCTCTTGCAGGCAAACGGTGAATTCGAAAAGAAAACGGTCACAGTCGATTATAATTGGCTCTACACGACATATTTCGGCAAAGCGGCAAGCAATTCGGACGGTCACCACGAATTCAACTATAACTATCCACAATATAACGGCTTGAAAGCAGATGGTAGTAAAGATTCGGCTGCCTTCAGCTTCCGCCCGACGGCCGTGACCCCTACTAATCTGATCGTCCAACGCGTGCTCGGGAAAGACGAAGCAACGAAAGTGACCGAGGGATACTTCGTAAAAACGATGTCCGGTAGCGAAGATGTATACACCGCCGTTCCCGCAGATAAAGAAATTTACTACGACCTCATAGAGAAGGTCTCCGAAGGAGATACGAAGGAAACCGAGAAGAAATACTACTACGAGAATGATGTTCAGCTCACAGCCGTCTATGAGTACGGCGTCTATGACTACGAGAAAGGCGCGGTCGAGGCGTGGCAAGAACTGACGGATGGCAAATTCTTGTATAACGACACTCCCCTCGAGGTCAAACAGGACGAAGATTCGGGCGACTACTACATCGAGGTATACGCAACTCCCGCAGAGGGCGAGACCGCGACGGACGAACCCGAGCGCGTCGACCTCGACCGCCGCGTGAAGCACTACACCGTGAACGGAGAAAAAGTGGAATTCGTCACGAAGGAAGGCACAGAAGACCGCACGAAGATCGTCTACAACGGTCAGGAACTGCTCGTCCGCCATGCCAAGCCGCAGGAAGGCGATCCCTACGACTATGTCACGGAAAAGATTTTCGTCGAAAGAAAATTCGCGGCCGGGAACAAAGACGTCTACAACGCAGACGAAGTTTACGACGAGGGCGACACGAAGGAGCTCTACTTTGATGGCGACCAGCAGCTCGACCGCTACATCTCGGGCGTTTGGTACCTTCTCCTCGGAGAAAAGGATGAGACGAGCGGCACCATTCATTTCAATACAGACAAAGAGATCCTCAAGATGGATGAGAGCATTTCCGACGTCTCGAACGGCATGCAGAACACCCTTCTTGCGGAGCTCTGGTTCCACGGCCTCATCGACGAGAATCCCTACACGGATCTCACCACGATCCCGACGTTCAGTGATGGCCTTACATTCCAGCCCGACGGACAAGAAAAGCCGCATAAGGTATATAACCTCATCGAAGTCACTCTGAATGAGACGCTCGGCCTCGTCAAGGCGCTCGTCAGCGAGTTGACGAAAACACCTTGACAATCATATTCTTTCCGAGAAATCGAAAACCCGTTCAAAACGCGTTGACTTCTTTTTGAAAAACGGGTATAATGAAAAAACAAAAGTCGCATAGCCTTGCATGCCGCAGCCACAAGCTGCAAAGGCATGCCGAATAAGACCGGGAGGTAAAAGAGAATGAAGTACGAAATGCTGATTCTGCTCAAAAGCGACATGAGCGAGGAAGCCACCGATGCCGAACTCAAAAAGTATACCGACATCGTCGCATCCTTCGGCGGCAACGTAGAGACGCTCGATAAGTGGGGGGTCAAGAAGACCGCTTACCCCATCGCTTACAAGACGGACGCCTTCTATGCCCTCATGACGTTTACGGCAAATGCTCAGGCACTCAAAGAGCTTGACCGCGTTGCGGGCATCTCGCAGGATGTGCTCAGACGTATGATCACAAAAGTAGAGGAAAAATAAGATGAATAAGGTGTTTTTGATAGGAAATCTCACCCGCGATCCCGAACTTACGGAAACTTCGGGCGGCGTCAGCGTCTGCCACTTTGCGATCGCCGTCAACCGTTCCTATACGTCCTCGGACGGAGAACGGCAGACCGACTTCTTCAACGTCACCGCATGGCGCGGCCTCGCCGACACCATTGCAAGATATGTGAAGAAGGGCTCCAAAGTTGCCGTCTCGGGAAGCGTCCAGATCCGCAACTATGAGGACAACCAGGGCAACCGCCGCACGGCCGTCGATGTCATCGCACAGGACGTGGAGTTCCTCACGACCAAGGCGCAGGGCGGCGACGATTTCTACGACGCACCCGCCCCCTCGGGCTCCAATGCCCCCGCCAAGAAGAAGCCGCAACTCGAATCCTTCGACGACGACGGCGATATCCCCTTCTAAGGGGAAACAGCCCTTTTGCACCCGCAGAAGCGGCCACTAAATTCTAAAAGGAGTAAGATATGGAAGAAGAAGTTGTTGTTCCCGTCACAGAGGACGAGGCCACAGCCGCTCCCGCAGCGGCCGGCGCCCCCAAGGAAGAACGGGAGAAGGGAGACCGCGCTCCCAGAAAGGGCTTCAAAAAGCAGAACTTCAAGAAGGTCTGCCTCTTTTGCCAGGAAAAGTCCACGATCGACTATAAGGACACGGCAAAGCTCAAGAAGTTCGTCGCCGAGGGCGGAAAGATCCTCCCCCGCCGCATGACGGGCACCTGCGCGAAGCACCAGAGAGAACTTGCGACCGCCATCAAGCGCGCCCGCATCGCCGCTCTCATCCCCTTCAGAGCAGAATAAAATTTGTTGTTGCATAAGGCCTTGCCATTCGGGCAAGGTCTTTTTTTGTGGATGAGGCACGGAGGGGGAAAGTCCTCATTCCGAGGCGAAGCCGAGAGGATCCCTACAAACCCAACGAAGTGCTTTGAGAGGGGTCTCCTCCGCCGCGCCGCCCGATGGGCGGCGCGGCGTCGAGATGAGGGGGAATAATATACGGCGTCGAGATGAGGGAATAATGAATGATGTGGGGCGGTAAGCGTCATTCTGAGCCGACCACGCCAATAAGGCTTTCCGTGAAAGCAACTCTCCGAAGAATCTCCTAAAACGTAAGTCCGAATAATAAGGTGATACTTCAACTGCGCTACTTCGTGCCGACCTTCGATAAATAATAGAAGCCGCGGTCGGGGCAGCATGACGAAATTTGGAACGGGTTGCTGTTTATCAATGTTGCTGTTTTCATCCTCGGGATGCTTCGGGGATGGGCTCGCAGTTTTCATCCCTCTTTATCGGCTCAGCATGACGCGGTATGCATACAATACCGCAAAAATGCTTGACACAAGGGTTCGGACATGGTATAATTCCTATCGAAAAGATAGGAATTTATTTTTGCGGAGGATCACAACATGTTTGTATACGCAGATCATGCGGCGACGACGAAAATTTTACCCTGCGCGATCGAGGCTTACAATCAGACCGCATGGGCGTTTTACGGCAACCCTTCCAGCCTGCACACCGAGGGACAGCGGGCGAAGGAGGTCCTCGAAAAGAGCCGCGGGGAGATCGCGGCCGTTCTGAACGCCGACCCCCGCGAGATATACTTCACCTCGGGCGGGAGCGAGGCCGACAACCAGGCCATCCTCTCTGCCGCCTATGCGGGCGCAA
>CANRIO010000001.1 GCA_947630605.1 uncultured Clostridia bacterium | reverse complement strand
GGGGGTCCCCCACCCTGCCGAAGGGATGCTTCTCGTTGCGGTTGCCGTAGAGGGCGACCGTCGAGATGTGGATGTATTTGGGCTGGGGGGAACAGGACTTCACCGCGTCGACCATCGCGACCGCGCCGCGGCGGTTGCACTCCTCGCTTGCCGCGGGGCTCGCGTCGGATGCGGGCGGGATGACCGCCGCCATGTGCACGACGATGTCCACCCCTTCGACGAGCTTTTTGCAATTCTCGAAGGAGGCGATGGTGCCGCGGACGATTTGAATGCGGTCGCCGTACGTCTTTTCAAGCCTTCTTGCGAGCTTATTGTTCTTTTTCTTATTCGAAAGGAGAATGCGGATAAATTCCACGAAGGGAAGCTCCATGCTCTGCCTGAGCGCCTCTCTTCCCATGTTTCCGCTCACACCCGTCATTGCGATCTTCATGCGGTGACCCCACTTTTTTCGTATGCGTAGCCGGCCGATGCCTCGGCCCGCAAGTTACAGTATACCCTCTTTGCCCGAACTTGTCAACCGTGTAACACTTCAATATGACAAAAAGGACGCATTTTTTCCTCAAAACATTTTCTTCAAAGCATCAATAAAAAGACAGGCCGCCCGAGGAAGCACCTCCCGGGCGGCGAATTTATTATTGTCAGCTTCTTGTCAGGCGGTGACGGTGGCGCCCTTCGGACGCTTCATCGTGAGGGAGATGCGCATCTTCCGCTCGTCCACCTCCTTCACCCAGACGGTGACGACGTCCCCCACGGAGAGCACTTCCGAGGGATGGCGGATGTATCTATCCGCGATCTCGGAGATGTGTACGAGGCCGTCCTGATGCACGCCGATGTCCACGAAGGCACCGAAGTCGATGACGTTGCGCACGGTGCCGCGAAGCTCCATCCCGGGCTTCAAGTCCTTGATCTCCAAGACATCGGTGCGGAGAAGGGGCGGCGGGAGCTCGTCGCGGGGGTCGCGGCCGGGCTTCATGAGCTCGGAGATGATGTCCGTCAGGGTGGGAACGCCCACGCCGCATTCCTTCGCGGCACTATCTTCCCCCTGCGTCTTGATGCGCTCCCGCAGGCCAGAAAGTTTGCCCGCACGCACGTCCTCGGCCGTGAATCCGCAGAGGGCGAGAAGTTTCTCCGCCGCCGCATAGCTCTCGGGGTGGACGGCGGTGTTGTCGAGGACCTCGCGGCTCTCGGGCACCCGCAAGAAGCCCGCGCACTGCTCGAAGGCCTTTTCGCCCACTCCCTTCACCTTCTTGATCTGTTTGCGGGAGGTGAAGGAGCCGTTCTCCTCGCGGTACTTTACAATGTTTGCCGCGACGCCCGAATTCAGTCCCGACACGCGGGAGAGAAGGGGCGCGGAGGCCGTGTTGACATCCACGCCGACCGCGTTCACGCAGTCCTCGACGACGGCGTCGAGGGCCTCGGAGAGACGCTTTTCGGGCATGTCGTGCTGATACTGCCCCACGCCGATGGCCTTGGGGTCGATCTTGACGAGCTCGGCAAGCGGGTCCTGCAGTCTCCTTGCAATGGAGACGGCGGAGCGGAGATTGACGTCGAATTCGGGGAATTCCTTCGCGGCAAGGGGGGAAGCGGAATAGACGGACGCCCCCGCCTCGCTCACGATCATATAGGAAACGCCGGCACCATGTCCGAGGGAGGCGATGAGTTCCACCGTCATCTGCTCGGTCTCACGGCTCGCCGTGCCGTTGCCGATGGCGATGTGCTTGACGCCGTGCTTCTTGATGAGGAAGGAGAGCTTTTCGATGCACTCTTTCTTCTGCCTTTCGCCATAGGTGGGATAGACGACGGCGGTGTCGAGCACCTTCCCCGTGCCGTCCACGACGGCGACCTTACAGCCCATGCGGTACCCGGGGTCCAGCCCCATGGTGACAAACCCCTTGACGGGCGGCTGCATCAGGAGCGGCTTCAAATTGAGGGCAAACTGCCCGATCGCGCCCTCGTTGGCGGCGTCGGTGAGCATGGAGCGGATCTCCCGCTCGACGGAGGGAAAGATGAGACGGTCGTAGGCGTCTCCCGCCGCCGCCTCCACAAAGGCGGTCGCATTGCAGGCGGGCCTTTTGACCACTCTCCTTGTGACGAGCCCGAGCGCGACCTCCCTGTCGATCTCGACGGAGACCTTCAGCACTTCCTCCCGCTCCCCGCGGTTGAAGGCGAGCACCTGGTGCCCCGCCACCTTGCAGACGGGGGAGGTGAAGTGGTAGTAATTTCTGTAGACGGTGTCCTCGGGGTTTTTCTTCGCCGCCTCCGTGACGACGTTTGCGTACTTGACGAAGAAGTTGCGGAGGGCCTTTCTCACGTCCGCATCGTCCGAGATCTGCTCGGCGATGATGTCGTTTGCGCCCGCAAGCGCGTCCTCGACGCTTTCCACCCCCTTCTCGGGGTCGATGTATTTTTTGGCCTCCTCTTCGGGGATGGGGCAGTCTGCCTCCTGCGCAAAGAGGAGGGCGGCGAGGGGTTCGAGCCCCTTTTCTTTTGCCACAGTGGCACGGGTGCGGCGCTTCTGCTTGTAGGGGCGGTAGAGGTCCTCCACCTCGGCGAGGGTGGCCGCATTGTCGATGGCGAGGGAGAGCTCCTCCGTGAGTTTCCCCTGCGCCTCGATGGACTTTTTCACCTCCTCCCTTCTCGCGTTGAGGTTGCGAAGGTACTGTAGCCTGTCCGCGAGGGTGCGGATGGTCTGGTCGTCCATCGCGCCGTGCATCTCTTTGCGGTACCTCGCGATGAAGGGGACGGTGTTGCCCTCGTCGAGGAGGGTGACGACGTTTCGGACATGGTCCTCGCGCTTGCCGAGTTCGGCCGCTAAAATCGGGATGATATCTTGCATAGTTCTCCTTGGGATGCCCGCTCTTGCGGGCACGGCTTTATTCTACCATATCCGCAAATTTTTTACAAGGAATTTTCCCCTTAGAGCATGAGCAAAATGCTGACGAACTGCAGCGCGGTCCCGAGGAGGACGAAGAGGTGCCACACCGAGTGGAAGTAGCGGACCTTCTTCCCGAAGGCAAAGAAGGCGATGCCCCCGGTGTAGGCGATCCCGCCCGCGAGGAGGAGCCAGAAGCATGCCGCCGAGACGCGGGGAAGGAGGGCGGGCAGAAAGGCGATGGCCATCCAGCCCATCACGACATAGAGGGTCATCGAGATGCCCTTGACGATCTTACTGTTCATGCGGATCGCGTTCATCGTGATGCCGCCCGCGGCGCACACCCACTGCGCGATGAGAACGACCGCTCCCACCGTCGTCCCATAGAGGGGGATGAGGCAGTACGGGGTGTAACTTCCCGCGATGAGCAGAAAGATGGTGCAGTGGTCGAAGATGCGGAACACCCGCTTTCCCCTTCCCATCGGGAGAAAGTGATAGAGGGCGCTCATCGTATATAAAACGATGATGCCGAAGCCGAACGCGGAGACGGCGAGAACTTCCCTCGTCCCCTCTGCGCGGAGGGCGAGAAGCAGCAACGCAAAGAGGCCGAACGCCCCGCCCACGATGTGCGAGACGGCGTTGAAGATCTCCTCCCCCTTCGTATAGTCGGGCATCGCCCGCCTTGCATATGAAATTGCCTGTTGCATGATGACCTCCGATCCCTTTTTTCTCCCATTCTAACGGGGCATCGGGGGAAAAGCAACCTATTCTTTCCCGCCCGCATCCTACTTCGGAATGGGCACGTTCTCCCTCCGATATTGGCATTTCTACCCGAAAAATATACACTCTACCCGGGGTAGAGTGCCATCCTTGGGGCCGCTTTTCCCATATCTCGACAAGGGTAGACGGTATCCCCTTCCTTTTGTGAAGGGATTTATATTATAATGACAGGAAAGTCAAATTCGGAGCATGAATATGAAACGCATCGAGGGAAAAAAGGTCGCCGTCTACCTTCTGACCGCCGCCGCTATGGCGCTTTTGAACTTTGCCCTGCCCTGCCGCGAACCCCTCTCTTTCGCCCTCCTCTTTGCGGGCGTCGCGTGCGGGCTGGACCCCTTTCTTCTCGGCGGGGAATATGTCGCCGCATCTGCGGTGAATCTCTCCCTGTATGCCTTTTTATCCGCCCTCATACAGGCCGTATTCGTGCTCATCGTCACATGCCTGTATCGCCGTTTCCGTCGGAAGTTCGGCTGGGAGAAACTCCTCATTCTCCTCTCCGCACAGCTCCCCTTCATCTTCCTCTTCCCCCATGCGGGGTATGCCTTTTTGCCCCTCTCGCCCACTTTGCAAAAGCTCATCCTCGGCGCATTCTTCGTGCTCTCCGCCCTGCTGTTTGAGGGGGGCCTCTCCGCCCTTCTCTATAGATCGTTCCGCTGCAAACTCTCCGCGGGGGAGCTTGCGGAGATCGCTTTTATATGGTTGCTTGCGGGCATGGGTGCCCTCTTTTCGCTCGGAGTGCAATTTTTTTACCTCATCTCCCTCACCGCGCTCCTGCTTGCGGCGGCCACGCTGAAAAGCTCCGACGCCGTCCCCTTCGCCGTCGTTCTCTCCTTCCCTCTCTGCGCCGCGACGGAGAGCCTCGACCCCCTCGCCCGCTACGCCCTCTTTGCGACCGTCATGATCCTCTGCGCCCCCTATGGGCGGGTGGCGGTCTCCTGCGCCCTTCTTGCCCTCTTCTCTGCGGGGATGTATCTCGACGGTCTCTTCCGTATGGGGGCGTTCGAGATCGCCTTCACCCTCCTCTCCTGTGCCCTTCCCGCAATTCTCGTCGCCGCCCTTCCCGCAAAACTTCTTCGCCGTGCAAAGCATGCCCTCCTCTTCTACCGCGAACGTGCCCTCCCGCGCATCGCGGTCAACAGGACGCGGCGGGCAGTCGGGGAGCAGCTCTTCGAGGTGAGCACTCTCTTTTGCGAGATCGAAAACGCCTTTCTGGAACAGGGCGGGGGCGAGGACGTCTCCTCCCGTCTCAAGGAGAAACTGCTTTTAAGCCTCTGCATGAATTGCCCCAAGCGTGCATCCTGCGAGCGGGGCGGCCTTTCGGAGCATCTCGACAAGCTCATCGCCGTGGGGAAGGCCAAGGGGAAGGTCAACCTCATCGACCTTCCCGTCGAGCTCTCGAAGATGTGCGAAAATCCCTCCGGGCTCCTCTTTGCCCTCAACCGTCTGCTCGACGAACACAGCCGTGTCGCCAAAGAGCTCGAGTCCGCGCGGGAGGGAAGGCTGCTCCTCGCCCGGCAGGCACACGGCGTGAGCGAGATCTTAAAAAATATCGCCCTTTCCGAGAGCGAGGAATTTGTCTTTTCGGATGAGGAAAATCTCGTCTCCTCCGCCCTCGCCAAGGAGGGCATCCTGAGCTCGGAGATCTTCTTATACGGCGAAGGTGCAAAAAAGACGGTCTCCCTCACTCTCGAGGAGGGCGTCTCGGGAAAGCGCGTCGCGGAAGTTTTGTCAAAGGCTTTGGGCGTTCCCCTCGCCCTTGCCGAGAAGATCCCCCTGACGGCGGACCGCGCCTGTTTCATTTTGAAGCGCAAGCCCTTCTTCGATGCGGCATTCGGCGTCGCCTCGCGGCCCAAAGAGGGAGAGACGGCGAGCGGGGACACCCATTCCATCCTCAAGATCGACGAGAGAAGGTTCATCGTCGCCCTCTCCGACGGCATGGGCAGCGGGGAACGGGCGCATGCGGTCTCGGACAGGACGCTCAACCTTCTGGAGAGCTTTTACAAGGCCAAGATGCCCTCGGAGACCATTCTCTTCACCGTGAACAGCCTCATCGCCTTCTCGAGCGAGGAGACCTTCTCCTGTCTGGACCTCGCCGCCGTGGACCTCGACACGGGCATCGCGGACATCGTCAAAATCGGCTCCCCCGTCGGCTTCGTCCTCTCGGGCGAGACGCTGCAAGTTTTGGAGGGGGAATCCCTCCCCATGGGAGCCTTGGAGGCTGTCCACCCCGCCGTCCTTCGTTCGGAGCTGAAGGAAAATGACTTTCTCCTCTTTATGAGCGACGGCATCACGACGGCGTTCGGCTCTTCGTCGGAGCTGTGCGCATATCTCTCCCGCATGCGCCCCATCAACCCCCAGTCCTTTGCCGAGGAGATCTTGCGGGACGCCCTCGACCGCTATCACGGCGTCGCCGAGGACGACATGACCGTCCTCGCCGTCAAACTCACCAAGCCGGCGTAAAGGACAGGGAGTAGGGAATAGTGAATAATGAATAGTGGTTAGTGGTTCGCGCGTCATTCTGAGGCAAAGCCGAAGAATCCCGAAATACGAAGTCCGAATATGGTAACCGCGTCATTCTGAGCCGAAATGGACAATACGGCTGTCCGTGAAAGCCCCTCTCCGAAGAATCCCGAAGTACGAAGTCCATTTATAATAAGGTGATGTTTCGACAAGCTACTTCGTGCCGAAAGTCGGCACTCGTGCCGACCTTCGATGGCGATCAGAACGTGCGGTCGGGGCAACATGACGTGATTAGAATGGTGCGCTGTTTATCAAAGTCACTGTTTTCATCCTCGGGATGCTTCGAAGACTTTTTCGCGAGGACTGCGTAAAGGCCGTTTCGGCTCAGCATGACGCGGTCTTCGACGAAGTATTGCGTAGCTTATACGCATTTCGTGAAATTAAAACAAAAAATGGCCGCCGAGGCGGACATGGTGCCCACCTCGGCGGTCTTGATTTGTTTTTTACTCTTTTTAACGCAGTTCGGCACCCAAGGTGTGGGAAAGCGAGGAGAGAATTTTCTTCATGTAGCCGTCCACCGTCTCGGCGGGGAGGGGCTGTTCGGCATCGGGGTCGGGGGCAAACGTGATGTGGAGAGCCATGCTCTTTTTGCCCTCGCCGAGGCGGGCGTCGCGGTAGACGTCGAAAAGTTCCGTTTTTGTCACGCACTTGCAGGCACGGCGGATGCACCCCTCCACCTCGGCGCAGGTGACCTTTTCCTCCACGACGACGGCGATGTCGCGCTTGGTCGCGGGGGCCTTGGGGACGGCTTTATAATCGATATTCTTGCGGAATGCGGGGGCAATGGCATCGTAGTCGAGTTCGCCCAAATACACCTTCCTCTCGAGGGCGAGCTCGGCGGCGATGGCGGGATGAAGCTCCCCGAGCCAGCCGACGGCCCTTTCCCCGAGCTTGACGACCGCCGTCACGCCGGGGTGCAGGAAGGGCTTTTCGCCGCGCTCATAGGTAAACTTCAAGCCGAAGCATTCGGCGACCGCCTCGAACGCGCCCTTTAAGTCGAAGAAGTCCCCCTCCCCCCACAGGGCGACGGAGAGGTGTTTGCGCTCTTCGGGGAACTCCTCGAGGGGAAGCGACTTTGCGAGGAAGACATTCGCGAGCTCGAAGAGCCGCCCCTCCTCGTTGCCGCGGCGCACATTCCGCACGACGTTCGCGAGCATGGTAGGGGCAAGGATCGTCCGCATGACGGAGAGGTCCTCCCCGAGCGGGTTTTTTATGGTGATGGCCCTGCGCTCCTCGGCGTTCTCGGGAAGGCGCAGAAGGTCGAAGTCCTTGGGGGAATAGAAGGAATAGCCGACGGCCTCGAAGTACCCCTCTTCCGCCAAAACTTCCTTGAAGCGGTGCTCCCTTTTCTGCGAGGAAGTGAGCCCGCCGTGCGTGACGGCCGCGCTGGGCAGGAAGGTGGGCACGATATGCTCATAGCCATAGAGGCGGATGACCTCCTCCGCGAGGTCGGGGTAGCCCTCGACATCCTCCCGCCAGAGGGGCACTTTGACGGAAAACGAGGCACCCATGTCCGAAACAACGAAGCCGAGACGCTGCAAAATGGCGTTCACTTCCTCCTTGGGAACGTGGATGCCGAGGAGGAAGTCGATCTTTTCATAAGTCGTCTCGATGTGCCGCTCTGTGACAGAATTTTTCGAAGTATCGGGGCAGTTTGCGATCGTCAGATAGGTCGTGGGCGTGCCGCAGCCGAGCTCCTCGAAAAGGTGCAAAGCGCGCGCCATGCCGATCGGCGGAAAGACTTCATACACTCCCTTTTCGAAGCGGGCAGAGGAGTCGCTCCGCTGGCCCAAGGCGCGGGAAGTCCTTCTCACGCCGGCGCGGGCAAAGCAGGCCGCCTCGAGGAAAACCTCCGATGTGTCATGCTTTATCTCGCTATTCAGCCCTCCCATCACGCCCGCAAGCGCAACGGGGCGCTCCCCGTCGCAGATGAGAAGATCCTCTTTGCGGAGGGTGAACTCCTTCTCGTCGAGGGTCACGATTTTCTCCCCTTCCTCTGCACAGCGCACAATGATTATATCCCCGTGCAGGAAGTTCCTGTCGAAGGCATGCATGGGCTGGCCCACCTCGAGGAGGACGTAGTTGGTGATGTCCACGACGCCGCTTATCGATCTTAATCCCATGAGGGCGAGACGGCGGCGCATCCAACGGGGGGAAGCGGCCACCTTCACGTCCTTCACATAGCTTCCGACATAGAGCGGGCAGAGCTTCGGCTCCCTCACTTCCACCCCGATCTTCACATCGGTGGACGCCTTGTGATAGGAGGTATCGAGGGGCTTCAACGGCTTTTTGAGGAGGGCAGCGACCTCGCGGGCGAGGCCGTAGACGCTCTGGCAATCGGGGCGGTTGGCGGTCACGTCGATGTCGAAAATGTAGTCGTCGATGCCGACCACGGGACGGATGTCGACGCCAAGCGGGGTACCCATGTCCAAGATGAGGATGCCGTTTACCTCCGCTCCGTCATAGAAATCATCGGTGATGCCCAGCTCTTCGCCCGAGCAGAACATGCCCTCGGAAAGGGCGCCGCGGAGCTTCCCCGTCTTGATCTTCTGCACGCCGTCCTCATGCCTGACGGTAGCGCCGTCGAGGGCCACGGGAACGACCGCCCCCGCGAAGACGTTGGTCGCGGCGGTGACGATCTGCCGCCCTCCAAGCGGACCGCAGTCCACCTTGCAGACGGTGAGCCTGTCCGCGTCGGGGTGCTTTTCGCAGGACAAAATTTTGCAGACGACGACGTTTTCGACGTCCCTGCCGAGATAGACGAGCTCCTCCACTTCAAACCCGCAGGAGAAGAGCTTCTTTTCCAGCTCCTCCGCGGAGATGTCGATATCCACATACTCTTTCAGCCAAGAAAAAGGTACTTTCATATTTTACTCTCCCTTAATCTCTAAATTGTTCCAGGAAGCGCACGTCATTCTCTGTAAACGAACGGATGTGGCGGATGCCGTACTTGAGCATGGCGATGCGGTCGATGCCCATGCCGAAGGCAAAGCCCGTGTACTCGTCGGGGTCGATGCCGCAGTTCTCGAGCACCTTCCTGTTGACCATGCCCGCGCCGAGCACCTCGATCCAGCCCGTTCCCTTGCAGAGCGCACACCCCTTTCCGCCGCACGCCGTGCAGCTCACGTCCACCTCGACGGAGGGCTCCGTGAACGGGAAGTAGGAAGGGCGCAGGCGGGTCTTTGCCGTCTCCGCAAACATGGTGCGGGCGAATTCGTCGAGCATGCCCTGAAGGTCGCCCAGCGTTATGCCCCTGTCCACGACGAGCCCCTCCATCTGATGGAACATGGGCGCATGGGTCGCGTCGTCATCCGCACGGAACACTCTGCCCGGGGAGAGCATCTTGATGGGCGGCTTCTTCTTCTCCATGAGGCGGATCTGCCCCGCGCTCGTCTGGGAGCGGAGCAGGAATTTTTCGGTGATATAGAAGGTGTCCTGCATGTCGCGGGCGGGGTGGTCTGCGGGGATGTTGAGGGCGGTGAGGTTATAGTATTCGCTCTCGATCTCGGGCCCTTCGAACACTTCGAAGCCCATGCCCGAGAAGATGTCGCAGAGCTCCTCCCGCGTCTTTGTGATGGGATGGAGCGCTCCCCTTCTTTGCCGCTTTGCGGGCATGGTGACGTCCACCTGTTCGCTCGCGAGCTTTTCCGCAAGTTCACGCGCCTTGACGTGCTCTTCTCTTGCCGCAAAGAGCTCTTCGAGCCGTTCGCGCACGGCATTCACCCTCTTGCCGAAGGCAGGGCGCAGCTCGGCTGCGATCTCCTTCATGTTCTTGAGGAGTGCGGTGAGTTTCCCCGTGCGCCCCAAGAACTTCATCTTGACCTCGTAGAGCGCGCGGGAACTTTGTGCGGACTGCGCCTCCGCCGCCGCTTCTTCTACGATCTTTTCGGTATCTTCCATGTTCCCTCCTGCAAATAAAAAGCCCCGTCCAAAAAGGACAGGGCGAAATTTTCGCGGTACCACCTGTGTTCGCGCATAAAAATATTTGCGCCTTGTTTGCCCCTATCGCGGGGAACGGCCCCTCTTGAAGTTCTTTTCGGAGGGGCGGCTCGCGGGGGAATACCGAACCTTTCTCCCGAGTGCCCTTTCAGCCGCGTGGCCCTCTCTCTGTGGGGAGTATCCCTGTTCGTCTCTTCCGCTTCAGACGCCTGATTTGCCTCTATTATAAGCGAGAAAAGGGCAAATGTCAAACGATTTTTGCAAAGATTTCAGGCGGGGAGCTATTTCAAAAGACCTACCCCGCGTTCCCGCAGGGCAGGTCTTCGATCGTTTGTGCATTCAGGCGTTTATGCCTGCGGAGCCGATTTGTCTTCGAGATACTCTGCAAGCGCCTTTTCACACGTGATGAGATCGGTCAACGCAAATTTTTTCAGGTCGTCACTCCCTTCAAAAATCGCATTGGCATCCGCGATCGGAAGCACTTTCTTGAGCAGGAAGCGAAGCCCGTGGATCTTTTCGAGCAATGCATCCTCTGTATCGTCACCCAACGAAAGTTTGGAGAAATCCCACGTCTCCGTTCCGTCGACAACTTTCCTGCAACCGCCGATCTGTTCGTAGAGCTCTTGGACGGCTTGTTTGATGATCTCCTTGAAGGTCGTTGCGATCTCCGTTGCCTTTTCGCCCGTCATGAACGAGTCGTGAATCTCAGTGAGAGCGGAGACCTTCTCTTTTTCTTCCTCGGTCAGATCTGTCGGTTTCAGATTGTTGATCCACGGAAGCGCTCTTGGACCTGAGTTGTCTGTCCAAAAATCGTAGCGGGAGCCCCAAACGGAGGCCGAAGCGAGTTCCTTCATGACAACGAGAAGTTCGTCGATCGTCGGCTGTCCTTTGGACAACAAATTCGTCAGCTCTTCCGTGATCTCTTTATACGCGTTCGTGAGTTCATTGATGTTCTTCATGTAAACCTGTTTAACAAACTCTTGATATCCCGTATTCTTTTGCAATTCATCGGGAAGTTTGTCGTAGACGGGCTTGAACTCGTTCACGATCTTAGTGAGCGCAGCGGTCCAGCCGTTGCGATTTTGATTTTCCTCCGCGTTGAATGTCGTCTTTGCTTCGGCGATGTCCGCTGTCAGCTTCTCTGCGATCTTCGTCTCGTGCGTGTTGCGCTTTTCAAGATAGCTTGCGAGCACCTCGTCGCCGACTGCGGTTTTGAGCACTTCATTTTCTTTGATCGCGGGAACTGTGATACCCGAAATGGCCGCAGATTTGTCGTAGAGGGCGTTAAGGGCGTCCCATTCGGTCTCGTCGGAGTCCGCCGTGATAGCCGCCACCGTTGTCTTGAATGTCTCCGCGCGGTCGTGATAGAGCTTGGCGGTGAGAAGGAGAACGGTGGACTTTTCTTCGCCGACGGTCGTTTCGGCGAGATAGGAGTTGTTGGACATGAGCGTCTTCACGCCGTCTTTTTCGGAAGCGATCTTGTTTTGCAGCGCGGTAACATCTGCAACGTACTGTGTATAACCGCCTTCGGTGACGTCCATTTCGTCGATGAATTTTTGCAACTGTGCGTCATATTCCGCCGCTTTTTCGCTCATCTCATGAAGTTCTTTGACTTCTTCGCCGGCATCGAGCAGCGATTTCTTCTCGTCTGCGCTGAGTTCTCCGAGATGGGTGAGGGTAAGGGTAAGAAGAGACCTTTCGGAATAATCATGGCTTGGATCACTCGTGGGACAGCCATTGATCGAGAGGCTGAACATCACCTTGCCGTCGTCATTTCTGCCGACAAAGATCCCCGCGTGCGTGATCTTGGCGTCGATCCAGCCCTTGATCATTTGCCCCGCCATAGCTCCCAACGGGCTGCCTGCGGCTTCCGTAACATAATCCACCGCCGTCTGTACGAGCGATTGATAAGCGGCGTTGAGCTCTTGCACGAGGCTCTCGCCGAGAGAGATTTCAAAGCCGTTCTCCTTGATCTCGAAAATGATCTGCGGAAGTTTGAGGACCTGCATCCCTTGTGTTCCGTCCGCTTCGCCGTCAAGCGCGGTCGCCGCCGGGAGGAAGTACTGCTTGAGATCAATATCGGTCGTAAAGACAGGTTGCCCCGCCGCATTGTTGAGCGCAAGCGTGAGGATGCCGTCACCCGTGTAGTAGACATCGAGATTGTTGAGGTCGGCGCTGAGCCAAGAAGGAATATCGGGGATCATGCTGCCGAAGGCTCCGAACATTCGGAGAAGCGGTGCCGCGGGCGTGAGATCGAGGCGAAGATGTGCTTTTGCAAGCGCGAAGTAGTCGCCCGACCATATCGCCGCAGGGTTCAAACGGAGTTGCAGTTCGCCCGTAAACGGCTGCGCGATCGCGCCGCCGATGAGCTTGGTATCGATGGAGACGGCGATCTTTTCGCCTGACGTGACATTTTCGAGCGTGCCCGCAAGCTCGAGGGAGAGGGCGGAGATCTTCTCCGTGCCCGCCTCCGCCTTTACGGTGAGGTCTGCGTTGACGCCCGTGAAGTTTGCCCCGAGGAGTGACATGATATATCCGTGCGTATCGCCGATCCTCTGCGCAAACCCTTCCAAAAGGCCGCGGAAGGCGGTATTGAACTTTGTAAGGGTCTCTTCTTTGAGGAAGAGCACGTAGCCCGCCCCCGTCTTCTCGGCAGAAAACAGGCTACCCATGTCGGCGATAAGGCCTTCGATTCCCCCTTCCGAAACGGAGGAGAATGCCTCCGAGACGTCGATGGGATAGGTGTAGAGGAAGGCATCTTTCCCCTCGGTGCGGTTTCCGAGCATCAGAAGGAGCAATCCGTCCCCCTGATAGCGCACCGTAAGGGTGTTTGCGAGCTTCGAGATGAGGGGCATGTCCGCAAGCGAGAGATCAAAACGCAACGAGAAGGCATCTTCAAGGTCGCCCTTTTCGATGGCGTCCTCATGAAGTTTGAGGGAAAGTTCGCCCGAAAGCTCCTTCTTTGCGCCGAATGCGCCGAGACGGATCGAAACGGGAAGCCGTGCGGCGTTCTCCTCGCCGAGGGTGTCGCTGACCGTCCCCATAAGCTGTGTGAGGGGATCGCTCTCCTGCGGGGGAACGGGCGCGGAAGGCGTTGTGCCGAGCTTTTGGTTGAACGCTTTCACGTCCGGGATCTCCACTTCCTCGTTGACTTTGGAATAGACGGATGTGATGGACTCCTTCACGCGCATGTTGAGGATCTTCTTCGCGGTATAGGAGCAGGAAGACGTGTAAGAGACGGGCGTCCAGTCGTTTTTGATGGTGAGGTGCAGATCTACATCGGAATAGGCGGGAAGGTTATCAAGGGAGCCGTATGCCTTGGCTTGGTAGCGGATGAGCGCGGTCGCGGACTGCGTCGCCGTGCCGCTCTCGAAGGATTCGTCTCCCGCGAGGCGGTAATGATAGGTGAGCGAATTCCCCTCCGTCTTTTCGAGTTCCGCATAGCGTAGCGTCTTGGGATTGATGATGAATCCCCCGAGCGTCACCTCGTCGGCGGTGAAGCCGTAGACCTTTTTATAGTCTGCCTTCTCGGCGACCTTCATCTCCCCGTCGAAACTGTTGCGGTAGACGACCTTGCCGCCCTTCGAGAAGGACTGATGTTTCATCTTTACGAGCGCGGAATTGGAGCTCGCCTGATTCAAAAAGTCCTCCCCGTTCCGGTATGTAATATTGTGGATGTTCTGTTTATATCCCGCGAGGCTGGCGACCGCCGTCCCCTCGGCCGTGATCATGTAGCTCTGAAGTTCGCTCTGTTTCTGCAAAAAAGCGTAGATGACCTCGTCGGGAGCGAGCTTATCCGGCGTCTTTTTGGTGACAAGGGTGGATGACTGTCCGTCTGCAGGCGGTTCCACGCTGTCCGAAACACGCTTGATACTGCACGCCGAGAGCCCCGCCGCGCAGCTCGCAGCGAGCACGCCCGTGAGAATTGCGATGACAATTTTTCTCTTTCTCTTCATAAAGACCTCCTTTCCGGCGGTATTCCGCCATTGCCTCAATTGTAATAACTTTGTCAGAAAATGTCAACCGTTTGTAATAAAAAAATATGACTTTTTCACAAGATCGTCTTCTATATGAAAAAGCCATATAAAAAAGGACGGCCGAAGCCGTCCTCAAAGGTGATGAAATTTTATTCGAGGCAGATCTTTTTCATGAGGGCGTTGGAGCCGACCACCCTGCCGCCGCCGAGGATGACCGCGGTGGAGACGTCGGGTGCGAGGTGGGCCTCCATCTGCAATCTGTCCGCCGTGTAGTCGGCAAAGCCCGCGAGATTGCACACCCCGCCCGCGAGGAAGACGCCGTTTTTGCACATTGCGGCGGAAACTTCGGCGGGGAGCTTGCGCATGGCGAGTTCGGCATATTCCAAAATTTTATCCACATAGGTGCGGATGGGGAAGAGCACGTCCTCCGAGGTGACGGACACCGAGCGCGGCCGCCCCGTCGTGATGTCCCGCCCGTTGATGACCATCTGCTGCAGGTCCCCCGGGATGAGGCTGCCGATCGTGTTTTTGAGCTTTTCCGCCGTGAGCGCGCCGATCTTGAGATTGTAGAGCTCGGCGATGTGGTCGATGAGGTGGATGTCCATGTTCGTGCCGCCCACGTTCATCGTGAGCCCCGCGATGATGCCGTCCAAGGAAAAGGCGGCCGCCGAAGTCTTGCCCGCGCCGATGTCGAGGGCAAAGACGGGGTTGGACTCCGAGAGGGGCACATCCTGTCCGAGGGCGACAAGATAGGGCGTCTCGGCGAAGGAGACGCGGGAGATGCCCGCAGACTTTGCGACGCGGTAGTATTTTTCACGCGCCTCCACGCGGATGCCGCAGGGCACACAGAAGAGCGCCTCGATACCGCCGAAGGTGCGGCGTGCGCACTTTGCGAGGAAGTATTCGAGGAGGGCGGCCGCAAAGCGTTCCTCGACGATCTCCCCCTCATAGACGGGAAAGACGACGTCCGTCGCCTCCGCCGTCTTGCCGAGAAGGCGCTTCGCCTCCGCCCCGAAGGCGCGGATCTCGCCCGTCTCTTTGGAGACGGTGAGCGCGGTGGGTTCGGCAAGCACGATGCCGCTTCCGATGCGGAAGATCTTCGTGACGGCCGTGCCGAAATCGATCGCAAGTTTTAACATTGGTATCCTCCCTGCAAGAGCATCATACGGACATCCTCGACGGGCAGTCCCACGACGTTCGTGTAACTCCCCTCGCACGCCTTAACGAGCGGATATCCGTCCTGTATCCCATAGGCCCCCGCCTTGTCGAGCGGAAGGCCGCTTTTGACATATTCATCGATGAGTTCTTCGCCGAGTTCGTTGAAAATCACCCTCGTCTTTGCGACATGGTATGCCTCTTTTCCGTCTGAGATGAGGCAAACGCCCGTGTAGACCTCGTGCGCTCTCCCCGAGAGAAGGCGGAGCATGCGGCGGGCATCCTCCCTATCTTTCGGCTTCCCGAGGACGATGCCGTCGAGGGCGACCACGGTGTCCGCGCCGAGGACGACGCTGTGGGGAAAGCGGGAAAAGACTTCCCGCGCCTTGCCCCGCGCAAAGAGCTCCACCGTTTCGCATGCGGAAAGCCCCCCTGCGCGCTCTTCATACAGGGAAGGCTCCACGGTAAAATTTGTTGTGATTTGCCGCAACAGTTCCCGTCTTCTCGGGGAGTTGCTGGCGAGGATCAAGTGCATGGTTCGTGGTTAGTGGTTACGGGTTAGGGATTAAGTCCTCATTCCGAGCCGAAGGCGAGGGAATCCCCTCTCGATGTGCCCCGTTGGGTCTGTAGGGGTCTCCTCCGCGCCTTCGGCGCGTCGAGATGAGGACGTAAAACACGCGGCGTCAAGATGAGGAGTGGTTAGCGTCATTCTGCCCCGCGCGAAGTTTCTATTTGTAGACTAAGCGCGGCACGAGCGCTTTAGCGCGAAGTAGCCGATGGGGTTTATAAGGATTTCCGACGGGGAAACTCTTCGAAGAATCCCCTTAATGAAAACGCGGACTTCGTAGTTCGGGATGCTTCGAGGATGGGCTCACGGTTTTCATCACTCTTGGTCGGCTCAGCATGACGCGCGATTCGCCTATAAGATCTCCAGATTTTTTTTGAAGTTGCGTTTGAATTCTCCCCCCGCCTCCATCGCCTGGCTGATCTCGAGGGTGGCGTCGCCCGCAAGCTCCGTCTTCATGATGACGGAGTCGCCCAGAACGTCGCAGTTGATGCCCGTCACCATGCCGAGGCCGCTCCTGTCGAGGCACTCGGCGATGCGAAGGAGCACGCCGAGCTTTTTCACGACGTCGAGGTCCTCGTCCGTGACGATGTCCTTGAAGCGTGCCCACTCCTGCGGGGAGAGCTCCTCCTTTTTGTGGCACCCCGCGACGAAGGCGGCGAGGACGATCTCCTTATGGGTGGCCCCGTAGATGCCGCTGCTCAGGATCATATAGCGGGCATGCAGGGGATTGCTGTAGTAGCGGATGCGGGTGCCGCAGTCGTGCAGGCTGGCCGCGATCTTGAGAACTTTGAGATAGATGCGCGGGAACTTGTGCAAGACGCGGAGCTGTTTGAAGAGTTGGATGGAGAGATGGACGACATGTTCCACATGCTTCTCGTCGCAGCCGTAATAGCGGACGAGGGTGGAGAGAGAGTAGGAGAGCACGTCGGAGATGGGCCGCTCCACCGTGATGGGCAGGGCCTCGTTGAACATGATCCCCTCGCGAAGGCCGCATCCGCCGACGGTGAAACTTTCCACATTGAGGTAGCTCGTGAACGCCTTGATGATGGCAAGCGCGGCGGGCATGATGTCCGCACGGGCGGGCGAAAGGCCGCGGATGCGCTTGCGCTTCTCGACGTCGAGGACGCGCACCATCTCGTAGACGGCGTCGAAGTCCTCCACCGTGAACTGATAGTTGTGCACGATGTTGAGGGGGTATTTGCGGATGATGCGGTTGATCTTATAGAGATTGCGGAAGGAGCCGCCCACGCCGATCATCTGGGTGTCGGGCTCCACCTCGGTGAGCCAGTCGATCTTCTTGAACTGTTCGGTGAAGAACTGTTCGATCCTGTCCGTCTGCTCCTCGGGCTTCAAGCCGTCGTCCTTGAAGAGGTCGGTGAGGGTGACTGCGCCGAAGGGAAGATTTGCATAGTTGATGATACAGCGGCGGTTGTAATAGATGATCTTCGTGCTTCCGCCGCCGATCTCGAGGATGATGCCGCGGGGCACTTCCATCGAATTGATGACGCCGCGGTAGACGAGCGTCGCCTCCTCCTCCTCGGAGAGCACGCTGACGCGGATGCCGCAGGTCGCCTGGATCTCATCGAGGAAAGAGCGCTGGTTCTTCGCACGGCGGACTGCCGCCGTCGCGACTGCGATGATGCGCTCGACCCCCGAAGCGTCCGCAAGACGGCGGAACATCTTGAGCGTCTTGATGGTCTCCGCCACCCGCTGGGGCTTTAAGAAGCCGTCCCTGTCCATATCCTGCCCGAGGCGGACGCTCTCCTTGAGTTCGTCCACCACCATAAAGTGACCGTCGCCGAACATCTCGACGATGACAAGACGCGCCGAATTGGAACCCAGATCGATAATACCGATTTTTTCCATGAGAATATTCCCTGTCCTTTTCTGTGATCGCGCGGTGCGCATGTATGACGGCTCATGCGCGGTATAGTACCCGATTTTAATGATTTCTGCCTCCATTCTAACACAGGATCGGGGGTTTGTCCATACCCTTTTTGAAAATATTTCCGTATAAAGACGCGATTTTCATGAAAGCCTCCTCCCCTTTTGCCGCTTTGCGCGGAGGACGCGCACGAATTGGGAGAGGGACAGGAGCACAAGGAAGAGCCCGAAGGCGAAGCGGAGCGTCTCCCCCGGGAGATAGGCGGCGAGAAGGGCCGCTCCCGCGGAGAAGAGGAAGGCGGGAAGGATCATCGCAAAGAGCCCCTCCCTCTCGAGCAGGCCGCTCCTCGCATGGACGGAGAGGGCGAGGAGGGACATGGGCAGAAAGGAGAGAAGGTTCACCCCCTGTGCCGCCGCCTGTTCCACCCCGCAAAAGAGGGTAAGGAGGGGGATGAGCAGGGTGCCGCCGCCCATGCCCATCCCCCCGAGGAGGCCTCCGAGGACGCCGCAGGCAAGAAAGACGAGGAAGGACATCAGAGCATCATCCTTATCCCCGCGGCGAGCATGAAGAGGGCAAAGAAAAAGGTGAGGATATCGGGGGAGATGCGGGGGAGAAGTTTTGCCCCGAGAAGCCCTCCGAGCGTGACGCCGATCGCGACGGGAAGAAGGAGAGAAAGAGGCACAAGGCCGCGCAGAAGATAGACGGCGCCGCTCAAGACGGAGGTGGGCAGGATGACCGCAATGGCGGTCGCATGGGCGGTCCGCGCCCCCTTCCCCGCCGCCCGAAGAATGGGGACGGCGACCATCCCCCCTCCCCCGCCGAACAGCCCGTTGAGCGCCCCCACTGCCGTTCCTCCCAAAAGATATGTCTGCCGTTTTGTCATCTCTTCTCCCTCCGCGCCGACGGCGCGCCCTCCCTTCTTCTATGAAAAGTTTGCGAAATCCGCAAAAAACTTTGCTCTTTTTTTGCGTTTTCACGCGAAAGTGCTTGCAACAAACTCTATTTTATATTAAAATAGAGAAGTATCTTCGAAAAAATACAGGTGGGCGCGGATGCGTTCGCAGCCCTCCGGATAAAGGTGTAAATATGGCTAAATTTTTCAAATCGGCAAAATGGAAGAGACGTCTCGGGGCAGGTCTTGCCATCGCGCTCTCCGCAACACTCTCCTTCGGCATCCTTTCCGCATGCGGAAAGATGCCCAACCAAGGGGATGATACGGAGGAGGATCCCGCCCTTCCCACCGATACCCAACTCATCAAAAACGGGACCTTCGAGTTCTATAACGAGATGACGAAGTATTCCGAAGGCGAGGATCTCAAGGCGGCACAGGAGAAGCGGCGCACGTTCATCAACAGCCCGCAGAGCTGGTCCACCAACTCCGAGAATCCCTCGTCCGACTCCGCATCGGGCGTCATCAATGTCACCGACTGGGACTATATGTCCCGCTCCACCCGCTCGCTCATCCTGCCCGCGGCCAGAAAGACGACGGATTCGAACGGCAATGAGAAAGACGTCGCATACGGCAGCGGCGTCCTCACCGACGAGGCAAAGAAATATGCCCTCGATGGTTGGGACGAGGCCAGCCTCTACGACCGCGCCGAGTTCTTCTCCTTCTTCAAAGACGTTGCGAGCAGCGGCTTCGAAAAATACGACGACTACAAATACTCCGTCGACTTCGACGATTTGCGCTACCTCTATGAGGACATGTGGGGAGAGGCGGACAACGGTTCCGCCACGGCGGCGGACAACCAGATCGCCCTCCACTACGGCGAGGGCGAGGAGAAGAAAGGCTCGAGCGTCCTCATGATCCACAACCACCGCTACACCGACTCCGAGAAGACGAGCGGCACCGCGAAGTACTACACTTCGAGCACGGACGTCTCCCTTCCCGCGGGCACGGCGGCGGAGGTCTCCGTTTGGGTCAAGACGATCAACCTCAAGCACTATGACAAAGTTCCCGTGACAAAGCGCGGGGGCGCGTACATCGCCGTGACGAACAACGTCGGCTCCACCGCCCTCGACCAGATGCAGATCAACGACATCATCACGACGAACGCCGCAGACCAGACGACGAACAACGGCTGGCAGAAATACACGATCTATATCCGTGCGAACACATTCGCCTCCACCACCTTCCGTATCGTCCTCGGCCTCGGCCGCGGCACCTCGGACGACCGCTACGAGGCCATCGACGGCATCGCCCTCTTCGACGATCTCGAATGCAAACTCATCGACAACAATACGTTCCAAACCACGGTCTACGGCAACAACAGCGTCGATCCCGCCGTGAAGGCGGACGTTCCCCAAGAGCACATCTGCACCCTCACCGATAAAGAGGATGCGCGCAAGTTCTATTCGACGAGCAGGACGACGGGCGAGTTCGAGACAAACACCAACTACGCCCTCGACCTCAAGGCGGATTTCGACCCGCTTACCGTGCCCGATGTGAGCAGTGGAAATCTCTCATTCGGCCTCACCAAAGAGGACTCCGGCAGCCTCTCCTATACCTCCGCAGACTTCGGCTATCCCGACAATACTAACGAGGTCCTCAACACCAAGAGCGTTCTTAAGAAATTCCAACTCGACGACGACGACTTCAAGAACACTACGAACGGCACCCTGAAAGCCTTCTACGAAAAAGATTTCAAAGATTTCCCCTTCGCGGAGAACAGCGATATCATCATGCTCCTCTCGACGAACGGCGCGGCATACACCGCAACGCTCGAAGGGCTTGAGGAGTTCACCGTCGGGCCCAAAGACCACAGGCTCGTCTCCTTCTGGGTGAAGACAAGCTCCATCCTTCCCGGCAGAAGCGGCGCGGGTGCGACCCTCGTCGACGGCGAGAACAGAGTCTCCATCGCCTCCTTCGACTCCTCGGATGTCCCCACGGTGGACGTGGACGAAAAGACGACGGACATCTGGAAGGGCTGGGTGCAGTGCTTCTTCTTCGTGGAGAACAACTCCGACGAGCCCAAGACTTTCTCCCTCGAGCTCACCTTCGGCCCCACCGCGATCGCGAGCAGCAGCGAGGGCGACTACGGTGCAGGGTATGCGGCCTTCACCAACTTCGAGTTCTATGACCTCACCCGTGCACAATACAACTATGCCGCAACGGGCACCTATGCGCAGAAGACGACGCTCACGGGCGCGGCGGTCGACCCCTCCGTGTTCGACAATGCGGCGGCGAACGGCAACAAGCTCGAAGACGGCCTCGCGACCCCCGCGAACTACACGGGCGTCCTTGCGGGCAGCGATGTGCTCGTCGGTGGCGATACGGTCAATCCCACCACGAAAGATCTCAACGGGATGGGTATCTACACGGGCATGCTCTCCTCCGAGTTCGCAAAGAAATACGTGGAGCTCGATGAGAATACTACCCCTTGGATGCAATTGCTCAACACGGTAGCGCTCAATGAGACTGACCCCGACATTTGGTGGAAGAACCTCTTCGGATCGGACAGCACCACCGCCAATGCCGCCTATCAGCCCCTCGTCCTTCTCAATACGAGTTCAGATGAGCAGCCTTCCTACGGCTTCTTTGCAAAGAATGCGAGCGTCTCCGCGAACTCCGCGACGAAGATCTCCGTCCGTCTGAAGGTCGCAGACGGCACCACCGCCTATATCTACCTCATGGACGTCTCGGGCTCCGCGAGCGAGGGTTACAACGACCCGCTCAAGGCGACCCTTCCCGTCCGCACCTATTGGTATGACGAGGACGGCAACGTGGTCAACATGGACCCCGAGGACGAAGATTTCGACAAAGAGGGCAAGATCCTTCTCCGCCTTCAGGAGAACGGCCTCTACAAGAACGAACAGGACAAGAACGATACAAAGTACTATGCCAACCTTGCCAACTTCGACAAGGACGATGAGGAAAACTATGTCGACTCCAACGACACCCCTGTCTTCTTTGCAAAGAAAGTAGATGGCGGCGTGGAGTACTATGCTTACCGCGAAGAGCAGAGCGACGGTTCGTACAGCTTCGATGTGCAAGTGCATGACTTCAATACGGTCATCACGAATGAGGATTGGATCCGCTACACCTACAACGCAAGCGAGACTCCCGAGACCGTCGTCTCCGTCACGGGCGACAAGGAAAATGCAAATCAGTGGATCACCGTCAACTTCTATCTGAAGGCGGGCAACACGGCGAAGGATTACCGCCTCGAACTCTGGGCGGGCCAGCGCGACTATAAAGAAGACAAAGCCGGTGCGGTCGGCTTCCCGAACGGCGGCTATGTGTTCTTCGACCGCTGCACCACCTCGACGGTGAGCAACTTCGACGCCCTCCTCTCGGAGACCGCGGACGACATGCTTGCCTATTACGATGGCGAAAGCTATCTTTACCGCGATGAGAACGACGCCGAAAAGCTCAATAAAGAATACGGCCGCTACTATGCGTTCACCCTCTACGACAGCAAGGACTTCGAGCGGTACGACGCGACCGTGGACGAGGACGGCGACGGCAACCCTTGGCGCAAATATGTGCAGTCCGACTATGACGAGAAGCTCGTCTATCTCACATGTAAAGATGCCGAGGGCAAAGTCTTGGGGACGGCCTTCCCCACCGTCAGCACCTTCATCGATTACTCGGTGAGCGAACAGATGCCCGAGAAGGCACCCAGCCTCAACGATGAGGTGGACGAGGACGACTCCTCGAGCAGCACCCCTTCCACCACCACGGGCGACTCGGGCAACGTCTGGCTCTATCTCGCATCCGCCCTGCTTGCCGCGGCCATCCTCTTCGCGATCGGCGCGGTCATCTTCAGGACGTTCTGGAAGAAGCGCAAGAAGACGGCCAAGGTCAAGGCTCCCAAACAGCCGCGTGCGCCCAAGGCTTCCAAGCCTCAGGAAGATACACAGCCCGAACAGCCTTCCGAGCCCGACCTTCCCGACGAGAACGATCCCTACAACGAATAATTCTCATTCGAGAGTAAAAACACCACCCCCTCGGGTGGTGTTTTTATTGTTGAATGCATTCTCGGGAACGGAAACTGTTGTACGAATTTCTTAAGAAAATGCAAGTCGATTTCTGAAATTCGCAGTGCGATTTTGAAAATCTGCAATCAAAAAGACTTCCCTCGGGGGAAGCCGTGTGTTTTCAATTTGTGCAGAAAAACGGAGGGCCTTGGGGAAGGGTGGGTAAATCAGTTTTCCAGGCTGTTCCGATCGAGGAGAAAATCCAAAATATTGATGAAGAGATACCCCTTTTCGTTGTGCCAGGGGAGAATGGGGTCGCCCGTGACAATGATCTTCTTGAACGAGTCGTCGATCCTTGAAAGCGGTGCCTGCTCCTGTGCCATTTTCTCATCATCGGGAAGAGAATATGCCGACTGAATATAGTAACGCGAACTTCCACGGTTGCAGACGAGGTCCACTTCGAGCCGGCTGAGCGTTCTCTTGCCGTCCTCGTCCCGACGCGACTGCTCTACGATCCCCACGTCTACGTTGAAACCGCGCACGATGAGCTCATTGTAGAGAATGTTCTCCATGATATGCGAGGGCTCCTGCTGGCGAAAATTGAGCCGTGCGTTGCGAAGTCCGATATCCGTAAAATAATACTTGTACGGCGAACCGATATATCTTTTCCCCTTGATGTCGTAACGGCTGGCCTTCTCGATCAGGAAGCAATCGGTCAGATAGTCGATATATGCCGAAAGGGTGTTCTCGTTGGTCTTTATCGCATGGGAGGCAAAGGTATTCGCAAGTTTGGTCGGGTTGGTAAGCGAGCCGACATCCGAGGCGAGGATATCGAGAAGCGTCTCCATCACGATATCTCCGCGCAAATGATGCCGTTCCGCCACATCGCGAAGATAGGTGTTCTTCAAGAGATCGTTGAGATATTTTGCCTTTGCGTCCTCGCTCTTCCTCGATAAGATCAGGGGAAGGCCGCCGTACCGCGAATATTGCGCATAGCCGATGTATCTGTCCCCCGGATAAGCGGACATGAACTCCGAAAAGGAGAGCGGATAGACGCGCACCTCGTCTCCCCGTCCGCGAAATTCCGTCATGATGTCCGAGGATAACAATTTGGAATTGCTGCCCGTAATGTAGACGTCTGCATTGCCGCAGTGCATCAGAGCGTTCAAAATTCCGTAAAGACGGATGGGAGAACGCCCTTTGAGTTCCTCATCGGTGATGGCAAGCTGTGCCTCATCCAAAAGGATGTAGTGCATTTTCCCGTCATTTGCAATGTGGGCGCGCAGATATTCGGACAGCGCCTCGGGATCGCGGAGAGAGATATTCTCATCCTCATCGAGCGAGAGAGAGACGATCTGTTCCTCCCCGACGCCGCTTTCCAAGAGATATCTTTTGAACAGGTTAAAGAGAAGATAACTCTTTCCGCATCTTCTCACGCCCGTGATCACCTTGACCAGTCCGTTTTCACGCCTGTCTATGAGTTGTTCGAGATATCGATCGCGTTTGATCTCCTGCATGTTTGGGCTCCCCTGTTTCGTAAAAAGTTGTCATGGCAACTTTTTACGAAATAAGTATAATGCAAATCGCAAAAAATTACAAGTAAAATTTATAAAATTTTTCGAAAATTCAATTCGGGCAGAAGAGGCGGAGGGCCTTGGGGAGGTGGTTCTTGGCGGTGCCGTTGGCGCATTTGCAGAGGCCCAAGGGATAGCCGTCCACGCAGACAACGCCCCAGCCCGCAAAGGCATCGCAGGGGATGGGCTCTCCCATGAGATACTTTTTGGCCTCCTCGCGGGAGAGGGTGAGCTTGCCCTTCGCAAATTTCCCATATGCCATGGCGAGGGCGTGGGCGGGCTTGAATGTCCTCCCGTCCCATTCGCCGAGTTCGACGCCGAGGCGCAGAAGATAGAGCCCCGAAAGGTCTGGTATGCCCGCGGGGACAAACAGCATCTTCCCGCTCTCCAGCGTCGTGATGCCCCCTTCGGGCCATGCAAAGTTATCGACGAAAAAGTCCCGTGCAAACGCCTCGAATGCCCGCTCCGCCTCCCTGTTTTTGCGAAGCGCGTACGGCCTTGCGGGCAGCGTCTCCCCCTCCCTCTTCTCAAGAAGGGCGATAAAGTGCCCCTCTCCGCGGAAGGTGTGGGGATAAAACTTCTTCATTTCAATACAGATAAAGTCCGTATGCCGCTTCAGAAAGTCCGCCACCTGCCACTCGTCCTCCTCCTCGGCAAAGGTACAGGTGGAATAGAGCAGGTGTCCGCCGCCCGTAACCATTTTTGCCGCCTCGTCGAGAATGGCGCGCTGGCGTGCCGCACAGCGCACAACGTTCTCCTCGCTCCATTCGGGGATGGCGTTCTCCTCCTTGCGGAACATCCCCTCCCCCGAGCAGGGCGCGTCGACGAGGACGAGGTCGAAAAAGGAGGGAAAGCGCACGGCAAGTTTTTCGGGTGCGGAAGAGGTGACGGCGCAATTTGCAATGCCCATGCGCTCGACGTTCTGCGAGAGGATCTTCGCCCGTCCGCCGTTGATTTCGTTGGAAATGAGGACGCCCTCCCCCTTCATCTGCGCGGCAATGTGCGTCGTCTTGCCGCCCGGTGCGGCGCAGAGATCGAGCACGCGCTCCTTTTTGCATGCGGTTGCAAGTTCCCCCACCTTCATCGCCGAGGGCTCCTGCACGTAATAGAGCCCCGCAAAGTGATAGGGATCCGCCCCCGGTTTTTCCTCGCCGACATACACGCAGGCGGGATCGCCGCAAACCTGCTCCCCGAGCGGGAAGGGTGCACGGCGGGAAAATTCCTCGGCGGAGATCTTCAAGGTGTTGATGCGGAGGCCCTTTGCGGGCGGAAGATCGTAAGATGCCAAAAAGGCGGGGAAATCCTCCCCCAGTCTCTCGCGCATGCGCCTTATGAAATTTTCTGGAAGGGCTGTCATGACGCTTTTCCGCTCTTTAAGAGCTCCTCTTTGAGTTTCTCATAGGGAATGAAGGCCGCCCCGGAGGAGAGTGCGGCATTGTAGCGCATCCCGCCCTCCTCGCGTGCGATATAGACGTTGCATTCCCCCGGATGGGATGTGTATTTGCCGCCCGCCGAGAAGATCGCCGCGACGAGCTTCACGGAGGAGGGAACGTCCACTTCGACGTCCTTTGCAAAGCAGAAAACTTTTCCTTCGAGCGCACCCTTGCGCTTCTTGTGCATGTGCTTGTTGACGCAGCGGTAGAATTCCTCGTGCGCCTTGTGATAGGCGGCCCGCTCCTTCTCCTTTTCCACATAGAACCGCTTCTGCCCCATGGAGACGCAGGGGGTGATGCGGTAGCCTTCCACCCTGCCGCCGCGGATCTTATAGCGGGAGATGAGCTCCTGCACGTTTGCGCCTTCCCGCTTGCAGAGGGCCTCGCACACCCGCATGGTGGCGTAGGCGTCGTCGACGGCGCGGTGCGGGGTGAAGTCTACACCCAAATTCTCCGCGATCGTCCCGAGGCCGACCTGCCTTCCGTACTCCCCCGTCACATTCATCCAGAAGAACTGCGTGTCGTGGAATTCGAAACGGAAGGAGGGTAGGCGGTAACGCTTGGTCTCGAGGTTGAGATAGTTGACGTCGTTCATCGTCGCATGGCCCAACACGATGGCGTCCTTCGCCTCTAAAAGGGCGCGGATCTTGCGGAAATGGGCGGGAAAGAGCGGGTATTTTTTGAAGTCCTCGTACTCATAGGGCAAGACGAGACCCTCGCCGCCTTTTCTGTCGGTGAGGTGGAATTTGCCCTTGGGATTCATGAGGATGTCCTCCCGCTCGGTCACGTTGAAATTCTCGTCCGTGACGACATACCCGAAGGCGCATATTTTGGCGACGCTGCGGTAGACGCAGGCACATTCGATGTCAAAGAATACGTAGTGCATGGTTTATTTCTTGCGAATCGCGTATAGGCTGCGAAATACTTCGTCGTGCTTTCGCGTCATTCTGCCCCGCGCGAAGCTTCTATTTGTAGACTAAGCGCGGCACGAGGGGCTTCGCCCCGAAGTAGCCGATAACGTGCCACCCGCCCCTCGAGGGGTGGGCAAGTCCTCATTCCGAGCCCGCGGAGCGGGCGAGGGAATCCCTACGTAAGCGATAAAGCCTCATGGGTCTGTAGGGGTCTCCTCCGCGCCTTCGGCGCGTCGAGATGAAGAGAAAGGGATGACGCAGGTCATTCCCGCGAACTTACGTATTAGGGGATGCTTCGGAGACTTTCTCGCGTGGACTGCGTAATTGCCGTTTCGGCTCAGCATGACGCGGAGCCTATACGCGAGTCGCTTATTTTTTCGGGGTGATTTCGGTTTTGCCGCCCATGTAGGGACGCAACACCTCGGGAATATTCACACTTCCGTCGGCGCGGAGGTGGTTCTCGAGAAGGGCGATGAGCATGCGCGGCGGGGCGACCACCGTGTTGTTGAGGGTATGGGCGAATTTGCTCCCCTCCTCCCCCTTATAGCGGATGCCGAGGCGGCGGGCCTGAGCGTCGGTGAGGTTGGAACATGACCCCACTTCGAAGTACTTCTTCTGGCGGGGCGACCACGCCTCCACGTCCACACTGCGGTATTTGAGGTCGGCAAGGTCTCCCGTGCAGCACTCGAGGGTGCGGACGGGGATGCCCATGGAGACGAAGAGTTCGACGGTGTAATTCCACATCCTGTCGTACCACATCTCGCTCTCCTCGGGCTTGCAGATGACGATCATCTCCTGCTTTTCGAATTGGTGGATGCGGTAGATGCCCCTCTCCTCGATGCCGTGTGCGCCCTTCTCCTTGCGGAAGCAGGGCGAATAGCTCGTGAGGGTGATGGGAAGCTGTTTTTCCTCCAGCGTCGTGTTCATGAACCTTCCGATCATGGAATGTTCGCTCGTGCCGATGAGGTAGAGATCCTCCCCCTCGATCTTATACATCATGCCGTCCATCTCCTCGAAGGACATGACGCCCGTGACGACGTCCGAGCGGATCATAAAGGGCGGGATGCAGTAGGTGAACCCCTTATTTATCATAAAGTCGCGCGCGTACGTGAGGACGGCGGAGTGCAGGCGGGCGATGTCCCCCGTGAGGTAGTAGAAGCCCTGCCCGCTCGTCCTTCTCGCACTGTCGATGTCGATGCCCGAAAGTTTTTCGAGGATGTCGAGATGATAGGGCACCTCGAAGCCGGGCACCTTCGGCTCCAAAAAGCGCTGCCGCTCGACGTTCTCGGAATCGTCCTTTCCGACGGGGGTATCCTTTGAGACGATGTTGGGGATGCGCATCATGATAGCCTTGAGCTTTGCCTCCACCTCCTCCGTCTCCTTCTCGACGGCGGCGAGCCGCTCGGCATCGGCATTCACCTGTGCCTTGACGGCGTTCGCCTCCTCGACCTTTTTCTCCCGCATGAGAAGGCCGATCTGCTTGGAGAGGGCGTTGCGGGAGGCGCGGAGGGAATCCCCCTCCGTCTGAAGGGCACGGCGGCGGGCGTCGAGGACAAGGGCCTCATCGACGAGGGGAAGTTTTTGCTCCTGAAATTTCTTTTTGATGTTTTCGCGGACGAGCTCGGGCTGTGCGCGAAGCAAAGCGATATCGATCATATCTGCCTCTTAAAGAAATGTTTTTCTCAATTATACACCTTTTGCCGCCGAAACGCAACGCTTTCCTCCCCTCTCCCCCGCCGCCCGTTCAAAAAAACTTCATTTCGGGATGAGAATTTTTGACTTTTCCGCGCGGGGCGTGATATAATATAGTCGTAGAAACCGTGACCGCAACGTTTCGCAAGGAGGCCGCTGTGAACAAAAACGACGGCAAAAATCCCAATACAAGCGTTCCCGCGCCCAAGGCCGCACCGCGCCGCAGGGCGTTTTCTTCCCGTGTTCTCAACGGAAAGCCCCGTGAAGAGAAGACCTTAGACAGCCACCATGCGGCGAGAAAGAAGTTCCGCCATGCAAAGAACATCCCCTCTGCGGAGGAGGTGGAGCGGTTCTCCCCCCGTCTCTCGGAGGGGCTTTCGGAAAAAGAGGTGGAACTGCGCTTCAACCAATTCCTCTTCAACGACGTCAGAAAGAAGTACTCGAAGACGTACGCGAGCATCTTCATCGGCAATATCTGCACCTTCTTCAACCTCTTATGCGTGCTCGTCGCGGTCGCGCTCATCTTTGCGCATGCCAGCTTCTCGCAATTCCTCTTCGTGGGGATCTTCGGGCTCAACCTCATCATCGGCATCGTGCAGGAGATCCTCGCAAAGCGGCAGATCGACAAGCTCTCCGTCCTCGTCTCCTCCTCGGTGACCGTCATGCGGGAGGGAAAGAAGACCACCATTCCGATAAGAGATCTCGTCCTCGACGACGTACTTCTTCTCGAAGCGGGGCAACAGGTCCCCGCCGACTGCAAACTTGCGGACGGCATCGTGGAGGTCAACGAATCCCTCCTCACGGGCGAGAGCATCCCCGTCAAAAAGAACCCCGGCGAAATGCTCTTCGCGGGCTCCTTCATCGCGAGCGGCTCCTGCCGCGTGCGCGTCGATCGGGTGGGCGCCGCGACCTACCTCAATTCCCTCACGTCGAAGGCGAAGAAGTATAAGAAGCCGAAGTCGGAGATCATGAACTCCATCCGCCTCTTTATCCGCGTCATCGGGCTTCTCATCCTCGTCGTCGGCGCGCTCATGCTCTGGGTGAACTGGGGGCAGACGGGGCACGATACCGACCGTTCCATCCAGCTCACGGGGGCGGTCGTCATCGGCATGATCCCCTCGGGGCTCCTCCTTCTCACCTCCCTCGCGATGGAGGTGGGCGTTCTGCGCCTTGCCAAGAAGCAGACGCTCGTGCAGGACCTCTATTCCCTCGAAATGCTCGCCCGCGTGGACGTTCTCTGTCTCGACAAGACGGGCACCATCACCGACGGCAGGATGACGGTCAACGACTGCATGATCCTCGCGAACGAAACCGACCACTCCGTCGAGGAGATCATGGGCAGCATGCTCTCCGCCCTCGACGACAACAATCAGACTTCCATCGCGCTCAAGGATAAGTTCGGGCTCTCCAACGCCCTCATGCCGACGGCGATGATCCCCTTCTCCTCCAAGCGGAAGTACTCCGCCGTCTCCTTCAAAGACATCGGGACGTATGTGTTCGGCGCCCCCGAATTCGTCCTCCGTCCCATGCCCGCTAAAATCTCCAAGCTCGTCAAGCAATACACGCAGGCGGGGCTCCGCGTGCTCGTGCTCGCCCATTCCTCGGGCTACATCGTGGAGGACCGTCTTCCAAACGTCCTTCGCCCCACCGCCATCATCACCCTCGCCGACAATGTGCGTGCGGATGCGGCGGACACCATCAAGTGGTTCCGCGAAAACGGCGTGCAGATGAAGATCATCTCGGGCGACAACCCCGTGACCGTCTCCGAAGTCGCCCGCCGCGTGGGCGTGGAGAATGCCTCGCAGTTCATCTCGCTCGACGGCCTCACCGATCTCGAAGTGGAGAATGTGGCAAACGATTACACCGTCTTCGGACGCGTCACCCCCGAACAGAAGGCGGTGCTCGTGAAGGCCCTCAAAAAGCAGGGGCACACCGTCGCCATGACGGGGGACGGCGTCAACGACATTCTCGCCTTAAAGGAGGCCGACTGCGCCATTTCCGTCGCCTCGGGCTCGGAGGCGGCACGCAACGTCTCCCACCTCGTCCTCATGGACAACAACTTCATGAGCCTTCCCTCCGTCGTCTTCGAGGGGCGCAGGGTCATCAATAACATCAAGTCGAGCGCCGCGCTCTATATCACAAAGACGCTCTTCATCACCATGCTCGCGCTCATCTGCATCTGCATGGGACAGCAATACTTCTTCACCACCAACAACATGCTGCTCTTCGAGATGTTCGTGGCGGCCCTCCCCTCCTTCGTCGTCTCCCTCCAGCCCAACACCGAGCGGGTGCACGGGAAGTTCATCCCATACGTCCTGTCGCGGTCGGTGCCGGGGGCGATCACCCTCATCCTCTGCGTCATGTCCGTCTATCTCGCAGGCCGCACCGTGCCCGCACACTATGGCTTTGCGGAGGCGCAGAACGCCCACGCGATGTATATGCTCGCCCTCACCTTCGGCGGCCTCGTCATCCTCTTCCGCATCCTCGCCCCCTTCAACGCACTTCGGCTCGTATTGTACGGCGTCTCCATCGCGATCTGCATCATGTGCGTCTCCATCCCCGCCCTCGGCGATATCATCTTCGACGGCTGGCATGAGGTGGTGCTCACCTTCCCGCAGGTCCTCTTCATCGTCTGCGTCATCCTCGCCGCCTTCCCGATCTCGGGCGTGCTCGTCAAACTGTGCGACATGCTCAACCCCACGACGGAAGGATAAGGGGACAAAATCATAAGGCGATGCTTCGACAGGCTCAGCATGACGAATTTTAGAATGGCGTGCTGTTTATCAAAGTCCGTGTTTTCATCCTCGGGATGCTTCGGGGAAGGGCTCTCTCGGACATGGTATAGCCGTTTCGGCTACTTCGGGGCTTTGCCCCTCGTGCCGCCCTTCGTTGGCGATCAGAACGTGCGGGCGGGGCAGGATGACGCTTGGCCCTTTCACATTCTCCATTCTTCATCCCCCATTCTTAATTCTTAATTTCAAAAAAACAACCGCCGGGGCGGACATGGTACCCACCTCGGCGGCCTTTTTATGTTTTAAGTCTTGTCCTTCGGACGGTTTTGTGCTCTGCGCAAACGTTACGGCTTCACCCATTCGGCGACTGTGCCCTGTGCGGTGTAATGCCACCAATTCCCGCACGCTTCCCACTGCGCCGCCGTCGGGGCGTCTTCGGAGAAGAAATACACCTTGATGTCCGCCGGCGACTCGGGGTCAAAGAGCTCGTTGCCGACCATTTCCCATGCCTCCGCCGTTCCGCCGTAGTAGATCTTCCCGAGAGATGTATCGTCGAATGCTCCCCACAAAATCTCTTCGATGCTTTCGGGAATGACGATGCTCTCAAGCAAAGTGCATCCGCAGAATGCATATCCTCCGATGCTCGTCACGCTTCCGTCCGCGGGGATAACGCTTGTCTTGCAGCCGGCGATCAACGTTTTGCTCTCCCTCTCGATGAGGCAGTTTCCTTCGACAAAATACTTTTCATTCCCCTCGGCGACCTCGATGCTCTCGATGGCGGGGCAAGCTTCGAACGGATTCGAAGTCCACATGCCGTTCCCAATCTTTGTGACGCTCGCGGGGATCGAGATGTGCCTGAGCGAAGTGCAGCCCGAAAAGGCGGCGGCATCGATAAAGGTAACGCCCTCGGGAATGACGACGCTCTCAAGGTCTACGATATCCTGAAAGGCACACGACGCGATCTTTTTTACCTTCCCTCCGGCGGGAATGACACTGTTTTTACAACCGAAGATGAGGGAACTCGTTTCCCTCTCGATGAGGCAGTTCCCTTCGGCAAGATAGTTTTCGTTCCCCTCGGCGACCTCGATGCTCTCGACGCCGTTACAACCCGCAAATGCGCTGTATGCGATGTAATCGACGCTTGCGGGAATGTAGAGCGACTTGAGGGATGTGCAGTCGCTGAACGCATTTTCCGAGATCTCCGATATGCTCCCGTCCGTGGGGATGACGCTTTTATTGCTGCCGCGGAGCAAGATCCCGCCCTCCCGCTCGATGAGGCAGTTCCCCGCCGCACGGTAGACGGGATTGTCCGCGGCGACCTCGATGCTCTCGAGAGGGCAGCCTTCAAAGGAATACATTCCGATCTCTATGATGTTCGCGGGGATCTTCAAGCTCTTCATATCCGCGCCGCTGAACGCATATTCTCCGATGCTCGTCACGCTCTCGTCCGCGGGGATGACACTGTTTTTACAGCCCTGTATCAGATTCTTCGTCCTGCTGTCGATGAGACAGTTCCCCTTTGCAGTGTAGAAGGGATTGCCCTCCGCGACTTCGACGCTCTCGATGAGGCCGCAGTCAAGGTAGGGAGCGTCGCTGACGAAGACGGTGCTCGCGGGGATGCTCACCTTCGTGATCTTGGCTTTCAGGAACGCACTCGCGCCGAGAGTCTTTAGCCCCTCGGGAAGGTCGAAGGACTTGATGGGGCTCTCCACAAACGCGCAATCCCCGATATAGGTGAGGTGGCTTCCCTTGGCGAGCGTCAGATTTTCAAGGCTGCGGCAGATGAAGGCGTATTGTCCGATCTCTGTGACGCTCGCGGGGATATTGACGGAAGTCAGGGCATCACACTCGTAGAAGGTATACATCTCGATCGCCTTGATCCCCTCGGGGATGGAGACGCTCGTGATATTTTTGCAATACATAAAGGCCCCGGAAGCGATCGCCTTCGTCCCCTCTTTGACGGTGAATGCGCCCTCCGTCTCCCGCTGCACGGAGATGAGGTGGTTGCCAATATAGAGCGCACCGTCCTTCCAATTCTTGGACGCATTGAAGAGGGCGGTCTCCGAGAAGGCCTCCATGCCGATCACCTCCAGACTGTCGGGAAGGGTGACACTTTCAAGCTTTTCGCATCCCGTAAACGCATTCGGCCCGATCGCCGTGACGCCTTCGGGAACGGAGACGCTCGTGATTTGGTCACACCACATAAATGCGCACCCCGAGATGACCTTCGTCCCCGCCTTGACGGTGAACGCGCCCTTCGTCTCGGACTTGACCGCGATGAGGTGGTTCCCTACATAGAGTGCGCCGCTCTCATCCCAATTTTCTTCATTTTCAAAGTAGGCGGAATCGTCAAAGCATCCGCCCACCATCCATTTCATGCTGTCGGGAAGTTCGACCTTTTCGAGCGTCTCATTATACGCAAATGCCCCCTCTTCCATGCCAAACACGGGAAGCCCCTTGTAGGTCTCGGGGATCTTGACCTCCGTGTGATCGCACTCCTCGCTGAGCCCATCCACGCTGTATCCGCTTCCGCTCAGCCAATATTCCACATGGAGGGCGTCGGTGTATTCGATGTCCGCCGAATAGCCGCAATAGGAACATTCGGTGTGGGCGTTGTAGCCGCTCTCCGCGCAGGTCGCCGCCTTCGCGGGGACGCTCTTTAAGTCGTGGCTGCGTTTACTGTTTTCCTTAACGCGCGTCTTGCCCGTCTCGCCGCAAGTGCAGTGCTCCGTCTCGGTGCCGTCCGCATAGCAGGTCGCGTCTTCGTTGTAGACCCACGTAAAGGTGTGCGTATGTCCGCCTTCCCCGCCGCCCGAGGGAGCCTTCTTGATGGCGCACGCCGCGAGCCCCAACGAAAGGGCCGCCGTGGCGGCCAGCGCAGCGACTGCAATGAATTTCCTGTTCATGGTTGCAATTCCTCCGGAAAAATTATATGTATAAAAAATGCAACTTTTATTTTATCACGCAAGATTTTATTTTTCAAGAATTTGCAGGCAGTTTTTTCCACTCTCCCCTTTCGCGGGTAAAAAAAATCGGCCGAAGCCGATTTTTTCAAAGCCTTTCGATGATGTCGCGGGCGACGTGGACGCCGCTCGCCGAGGCGTGGGAGAGGGAGTGCGTGATGCCGCTTCCGTCCCCGATGACGTACAGCCCCTCGTAGCGGGAACAGAGCCGTTCGTCCACCTCCACCTCCATATTGTAGAACTTGACTTCCACGCCATAGAGGAGGGTGTCGTCGTTGGCGGTGCCCGGGGCAACTTTGTCGAGGGCGTAGATCATCTCGATGATGCCATCTAAGATGCGTTTGGGGAGCACGAGGCTCAGATCCCCCGGCGTCGCCTTGAGGGTGGGCATGACGAAGGACTCTTCGATCCTGCTCGGCGTGGACCTTCTCCCGCGGATGAGGTCGCCGAAGCGCTGCACCATGACGCCGCCGCCCAAGAGATTGGAGAGCTTTGCGATGGATTCGCCGTAGCCGTTGGAATCTTTGAAGGGTTCGGAGAAGTGCTTCGCGACGAGGAGGGCGAAGTTGGTGTTTGCGGTGTGCTTTGCGGGGTCCTCATAGCTGTGGCCGTTGACCGTGATGATGCCGTTGGTGTTCTCATACACGACTGCGCCGCGGGGGTTCATGCAGAAGGTGCGCACGAGGTCGCCGTACTTTTGGGTGCGGTAGACGATCTTGCTCTCGTAGAGTTCGTCCGTCACATGGGAGAAAACTTCGGCGGGAAGTTCGACGCGCACGCCGATGTCCACGCGGTTGGAACGGGTGGGGATATCGAGCTCCTTGCAGAGGTGTTCCATCCACTTGCTTCCGCTCCTCCCCACCGACATGATGCAGTTGCGGCACTTGAAGGTGCGGTCGGCACACACCGCCTCGTAGCCGTCCTCGCACACGTTGAGACGGACAACGGGGTTATCGAAATAGAAGTCCACGCGGCCTTTGAGCTCGGCATAGAGGTTCTCGAGGACGACGTAGTTGATGTCCGTCCCCAAGTGGCGCACGGAGGCGTCGAGAAGGTGCAGATCGTGCTTGATACACTCCGTCTTGAGCCCGCTGCCCGCCGTGGAATAGAGCTTCGTCCCCGCCCCGCCGAAGCGAAGGTTGATCTCATCCACATAGTGCATGAGCTCGAGGGCGCGCTTCTTGCCGATGTATTCGTGCAGGGTGCCGCCGAAATCGTTGGTGATGTTGTACTTCCCGTCCGAAAAGGCCCCCGCCCCGCCGAAACCGCTCATGACGGAACAGGTCTTGCAGCTGATACAGCTCTTCACCTTCTCCCCGTCGATGGGACACTTGCGCTTCTCCAAGGCATGCCCCGCCTCGAGGACGGCCACTTTGAGATCGGGCCGCGCGTGAGAAATTTCATATGCGGAAAAGATCCCCCCGGGACCTGCGCCGATTATGATCACATCGTAGTTGTTCATTGCACCCTCCGAGAAAAAATCGTCCGACCGCGAAGGAGGCGACCGGCAGATGGGATAGGCGGATTTTTGCCCGCACGGGCTCTATCACTATACCATAAACTGCCCCGCTTTGCAACCGTTTTTGAAAAATATTGCGCCGCCCGCCACTTTTCCGCCGCTTCAAGCGGGCGTTTTGTTGACATTTTCCCTCCGCCGTGGTATAATCCATCATGCGCCGGTGTGGTGGAATTGGCAGACGCAAGGGACTTAAAATCCCTCGGGATAAAACCCGTGTCGGTTCGAGCCCGACCACCGGCACCAAAAAACGACCCCTCCGGGTCGTTTTTTTTTACGGGCCTCGCGCTCGCCTGCGCGTGCGCCTGCGTGAGCGGGCGCACGACCTATATTTAAGATGACGCGCCCATTGTGCGCACGCGCGCAAGTTGCGTGTTTTTGCGATGAAGGCGGCCGCCCGTTTGCACGCTTTCCCTCCCCAAAAATGTTATAATGTGAATTAAAATTATTGAAAATCGATAAAATTCGACCGATTTCGTGACGATACGCAACAAAAATTTTCAAAATTTGATATATTGAAACATCGGGGGGGGGGGGACATTTCGGTTTAGAAGTTTGATTTTTTTAAGTTGCTTTGCTAAAATTACTTTGCATTCCATGTGCCCTTATATAATAGGGTAAGACTTTCAGAAGTAATACAAAAAACGCAGGAAGGAGAGCAAATGCTGGAACTCAAGAATTTTTCCAAGAAGTACGCAAAGAATCCGAACTATTCCGCGAAGAACATCAGTTTTTCCGTTGCCACGGGCGAAGTGGTCGGCCTTGTCGGCAGCAACGGCGCGGGCAAATCAACTATCATCAAGAGCATCATCGGCGTGCTCCCCTTCCGTGAGGGCAGCATCGAGATCGGCGGCTACGACGTAAACAAGCAGCCCGAAAAAGCCAAAAGGCTCGTGGGATATGTTCCCGACGACCATTCCGTCTATGAGAAGCTGACGGGCAGGGAGTATATCAACTATATGGGCAGTCTCTACGGCGCGACGAAGAAACAAAAGAATTATGCCACAGGGGAACTTGCCGAGCACTTCGGCATAAAATACGCCCTCGATACCCAGATCGCGAGCTATTCCCACGGCATGCGGCAGAAGATCTGCATTTTAGGTGCGCTCGTCCACAGGCCCAAGCTCTGGATCCTCGACGAGCCGATGGTCGGCCTCGACCACCAGACGATGATGCTTCTGTGCAACTATATCCGTGACTATGCCGACTTCAGACACGCCGTGCTCTTCTCCTCGCACAATCTCGATGTCGTGCGCAAAGTCTGCGATAAGGTCGTCTTCATCAGAAAGGGCGAGCTCGCAAACATCGTCGATCTGCGTGTGCAGAAGGATTTCAGTCTCGACAAATATTATATGGAACTTAACGGAATGCAGGAGGAGACGCAGACTGCGGCGCAGCCCTCTTTCGCGCCCGCAGGATGTCCGCAGGGATTTGATGCGACCCATCTGAGAGGCGTCGCCTATCCTATCGTCATTCCCCCCATCCCCGTCTATCCGCAGATCGTCACCCCCGCGCCCAACCCCTATGCGGCGCCCTGCGCTCCCGGAGGATGCGCCCCCGCGGCGAAGACGGAGAACGATAACAAGAATTCCAACAAGGGCGGGGGAAGACGTGATGCGTGATTATATTCGCTTACAGCTCAAGCTCAAATGGGGCTTCAACCGCAACAACAGCAAGGTGAGCGCATTTATGACGGGCATTGCGGCGGTTCTTGCGATCGCCATCGTCCTGGCGCTCGTCTTGGTGCTTACCTTCGTTTTGAAGGCCAATCTGATGGTTACGCCCAAGAAGATCTTCGTGCTCTATCTTACCGTGATCGCCGCAGGCCTTACGGTCGCCGCGACGGGGATGCAGGTCAAAAGGCTATACCGCCCTGCAGATTTCGCGATCACCGCGCGGTTTCCGCTCTCGCCCTTCAAGCTGTTCATGGGCGAGCTCATTCTGAACTACATCGACCTTTGGATCTATTCCGCGCTCTTGCTGCTTCCCGTGATGCTTGTCTTCGGGGTCGCGGCGAAATGCCTCACGCTCTCCTACGGGATGGGCATGCTCCTCGGGCTGATCTTTATGCCCCTTGTCCCCTTCGTCCTCTCCGTCTTCATCGCGATCCCCGTGATGTATATCTCCACCCTTTTGGAGAAGCACGGCATCGCGCGGATCATCGTCTTCGTCCTCTTCCTCGCGGGCTGCTTTGCGCTGTACTACTACATCCTCACCGTGCTTGCGCAGTTCTTCATCCACAGAAATTGGGAAGAGGGGACCCTCGAGATCTGGGATGGGCTCCTCTCCGCGCTGGACGCCTACTATAATCCCCTCTTCTATTTGGGGAACCTTATCTTCTTCGAAAAGATCTGGCTCAGCCTCGGCGTACTCATTGGCGGGGGCGTCGTGCTCATGGCGCTCGGCATTGCGCTTGCGCGGCTTGTGTGTACGAATGTGCGCACAAAGGCGCTCGAAAACGGCGCGGGCGGGGCGATCAAACGCACCGAGATCGACGATCTCGGCAGCAGCGGGGCGATCTTCCGCCACACCTTCAAGGATATGCTCCGCTCCAAGACGTATTCCTACTTCTATCTCGGCGTTGCGATCTCCACCCCCGTCATGGTGTTCTTCTGCAACCGTCTTGCCGATATCGTCGGCAAAGCGGAAATGGGATCGGGCATCAACTTCGGGGTATCCATGCTCGTGGTCTCCATGTTCATGGCGATGATCTGCTCCTTTACGGGAGAGATCTTAAGCGTCGAGGGCAAGCGGTTCTATATCACCAAGCTCGTGCCCGTCTCCTACCGCAGCCAGCTCTCGGTGAAGGCGTCGCTCCACATCTGCGTGAGCCTCGGCGCACTGCTTTTGAGTGCGATCATCCTTGCGGCCCTGCACTTTCTGGACAGGCAGGAACTCTTCGTTCTCGTCATCGTCGAGGCGCTCTTTGCGGTGGGGCTTGTGTTCAACGGGATCAATCTGAACCTTGCGAACCCCAACTTAAAGCCCAAGGCAAACGGAGAGGCGGAAGAGATCAACATCATCTATATGCTCCTCATCGGGTTTGTGATCGCCGCGCTCTTCGGTGTGTGCGGACTGCTGCTTCCCAAATCCGTCGATGGAGGAAAGCGGCTCGCATACATTCTCTCGGCAGGCGCCGTACTTTTGTATGCGCTCCTCAACATCGTGATCTTCCTTACGACGGCAAATAAGAAGTACAGGAAAATCGAAATCTGACGAGACGGTGCCGGAAAGCACGATTTCCCACCACTCGTCTATGTCCCCCTTATCTATATCGTCCTCCCCTCTCCCTTCCGGATCCGTGCGGCAGTGACACGCCGCTACTGCAGAGCGGGCGGAAACATAAAAACTCAGAAAGAAAAAAGAGGTGTTCCTATGAAAAAGTTGATGGTTTCGACGATCATACTCCTGCCGATCCTGCTCCTTGCGATCTTGCTTGTGAGCGGTGCGATCATGAGCATGGTCACACACATCTACGTCGAATCGGTGGAATTTATCAAAAACGAAGCGCTCATCCTCACCATGAGCGACGAAAATGCTCCGCCTACATACGACGTAACAGATGAGATCACCATCCTTCCTCTCAGAGCGAAGAATCGCGACCTCAAATTCGGGACCGATGATGAAAGCATCGTCACGGTCGACGAAAATGGCGTCGTAAAGGCCTCCTATTACGGCGAGACGTACATCTACGTCGTGAGCAAGGAAAATAAAGCGGCGATCGCAAAGCGCAAAGTCATCGTCACGGATACCAAGGTCCACGCGATCTCCCTGAACAGAGACGCGATCGGGAAGACCGACCTCTATGAGGGCGAGAAGTTGGAACTCTCTGTCTCCTTCATCCCCAAAGATGCGGAGAACAAGTCCCTCAAATGGACGAGTGACAACGACGACATTCTGCATGTGAGCGCGAACGGCACCATCACTGCGCGCGGCGCGGGCAAGGCGACGATCACGGCGACTTCCAACGACGACCCCACGAAGTCGGACTCCATCACCTTCGTCTGCCACAAACAGCTCCGCGATCTGTCTTTCGAGACGAAGGCGGTCGTCTCTCCCCTGAAGGAGTTCAAGCTCCCCACCGTAACGTGTGTTCCAGCCGATGCAGACGCGCAGATCACATATACCTCGAGCGATGAGTCCATTGCCACCGTGGATGAAGAGGGGAACGTCAAATTCAGCCGCGAAGGGCAGGTCACCATCACCGTGACGGGCGAAGACTTCGGCGGCCACAAGGTCGTGAAGTATAAGAGCTATACCTCGACGGACGGCTATTACATGCCGCCGCTCTTCTCACCGAAGGAGTACACGGTCAATTACGAGGACTACAAAGACGGCACAACGCCTCTTCCCATCGCATTTGCGCCCAACCTTGCAGGCACTTCCCGCGAGTTTAAGCAGGCGACATTTGAGATCCCTGGCGTCCTTCGTGTGGATGCGACGGATCAGAGTGACATCAAATTCTATTTCGTAGGAGAAATGCCCGCAGGACGCACCTCCATCCGCGTAGATGTGGAGGCGTACGTCTATAAGACGGGTGAAGGCAAGAAGGGCACGACCGAGCTGTTCAGCGATTACTTTATCCTCAAAGTCCAGCGCAACGCGGCGAGCGCCACCGTCTCCTATGGAGAAACGCAGGATGTCGGCTCCATCGTCCTTCACGAGAACGATGATCAAAAAACATCATGTAGCTTGAAATTCGATACATCCCCGGCAAATGCCGGTCCCAATTACGCGATCGTGAGCGCATTGCCCGCAAACCACACGAACGAGATCCGCTACACCCTCGCAGAGGGGGACGAAACTACGGCGGCCATCACGGCGCAGGGCAAGCTCACGTTCAAGGCGCCCGGCACGGTCACCGTCACCGTCTCCTTCCTCGATGCGGAAAAACATGTGACGATCGAAAAGAAGGTCACCGTCACCTATGCCCCTCTCATCAAACAAGAAGAGGACGTGACGCCGCCCAAGGGCATTGAGGTCGTCGAGAGCGCAGAGGGCGAAGAAGCGCCCGAACAGCCCCCGATCGTCCTCAATATGGGCGACACCGAGGAGAAACAGGAACAGGGCATCCTCTACTTCGCCGAACCTGCAGGTACAACGGTCGCTTACGAAGTTGTGGAAGAGCCGGGGGCGGACCCCGCAGAGAAACCGGCTGTCAGGATCGAAGAGCGCAACGGCGTCCAATACATCGTGCCTCAGAGAGGCGGTTTTGCCACCATCACCATCACCGTCACGCCCGATTCGCCCGAACCTGTCCGCACCCGCCGTGCGCAGTCTGCGGCAGACGGCGTGAAGGTCTACACCTTCGAGGTCTATGTCGACCGCCCCGTCGGAGGGGAAGATCTTGCCGTCACACTTGGCGGCTCCCTCGTCCCGGGCGCCATCTTCGGCACGGCTTTGACGAGCGTCCCCTATGACTTCACCGTCACCGAAAAGGAAGGTTCCATGCAGGGCAAAAAGCTCTATTTGAAGTATACGAAGAACGGCGAAGAAGTGAAGATATACGGCTCAGACGACATCGCCGCGCTTGTGAGCGATGCCGGGAATGCCATCGCGTTCGGCACAGACCTCTCCACGCTTCCCGTCACCTTCGGCGTCGAGTACACCGAAGACGCACTCAGATTGCACGCAAATGCGAAGAACCTCGAGACTGTCACGCGTACGCTCACTTTGCACCGCAATGCGAGCGAGGTCAAAGTCGCATACGGCGGCGCAGAGGAGACGGAAAATATCGTCACGAACTCCCCGACGCTCAGATTCGGCCCGGACGCCGCAGTGACCGTTCTGCCCGCAAACCACACGGATACGGGTATCACATATTCCGTTTCGGGCGATGGCGCGGAGTTCAAAGGTTCTTCCACCCTCACCTTCACAGATACGGCCGCGGCGCACACCGTCACGGTCACGATATCAATAAAGCGCGGCAACGAAGTCACCTTCACAAAGGAGATCCTCGTTACCTATCTTCCCAAGACCGATCGGGATATCGATCTCGGCACGGCTGAAAAAGAGAGCTTTCATGTCCTCTTTGCAAAGGGCGATATGGCCAACCTCTATCTCTCCGTTCCGACGGGAGAGACCGCTTTGGCACAGGTCGCCGAAGATGGCGTCGTAGAACTCAAAGAGATTTCTGCGGGCGCATACACGCTCACGGCGAAAAAGGGCGGCTTCACAACCGTTACCGTCACCGCAGGCGAAAAAGAATACACCGTCAATGTCTTCGTCGACGTTCCCCTCTCCGCAGACGATTTCACGATCAAATTCGGCGAGAAGGATCCTTATTATAACGGAGCGGGCTACACCTTCGGCACGGCGGATGATGCGGTTGCTTACACCCTCACCGTCAACGAAAAAGATGGCTCCATGCAGGGCAAAAAGCTCTATGTGACGTATGAAACCGTGAAGCAAGAAGGCGAGGCGGACGTAGCCAGCCTCAACGGCTCCATCGACTTCAAAGATCAAGCCACGCTTGTTGTCACCTTCAGCGTGAAATACAGCGACGATGCTTTGGGATACGGAGCAAAGGCGGAGACGCTAAAGGTTTCTCGCAGCGTCACATTGAAGCGCAATGCGACGGGCGCAAACTTTATCTACAAGGGTGAAGAGGTCGAAAATATTTCCACCACCCAGACGACGCTTACCTTCATCGCGGGCGGTGTCGAATCTACCAATGCCTCGCAGGTCGGCGTCGCTGTGGCACCTGCGAACCACACGAACACGCTCTCCTATTCCCTTGGAGAAAGGACGGACATGGCGTCCATTACATCCACCGGCGTCCTGACATTCAAAACGACGGAGGATATGACGGAGGCGACGAAAGTCACAGTCAAGCTTTCTCTTCTCGGCGACGACGGCACCGCAGTTGCCACTGAGACCATCGTTGTCACCTATCAGCCGCGCGTGAAGGAGCAGGTCAACATCGAGCTTTCCGCCGATAAGAGCGTGCAAAAAGTTCTTCTCAACTTCGGCGATACGGGCAACATTATCTACAGTAAACCCACCGACGCGACCGTTTCCTACGAGGTCACCGGGGGCGCCGGCGTTGTCGAAGTGACCGAACAGGGATCTGCAATGCCCAAGATCGTGACCAGACAGGGCGGTTTCGCGACCGTCACCGTCACCGTCACGCCAACGGGCGGCGGCGAAAATACGGTATTCACGATCCAACTCTATGTTGACCGCACCGTCAAGACGGAAAACTATAAAGTACAATTCAACGGCACCGAGTGCACCGGGACTTTCGGCACGACTTCGACGACGGATGTTCCCTTCACCGTCACCTTCGATGGGAGCGGAAACGAAGGCGCTATGGAGGGCAAGAAGTTCTATATAAGCTACTCCTTGAACGGTGAGCCGAAGCATGTCTCTGCGGAAAATGCGGGCAGTTCGTTCACGGGCACAATTCCCTTTGCAAAAGATCTCTCCGCTCTTTCCGTCACCTTCGGCGTGGAGTACGATGCGGAGGCCACGGCGGACTTCGATCCCAAACAGGACTCCGGTACCGCCATACGCACCATCGAGCGCAATGTGAGCGCGATCACCGTCGCATACGGCGGCGCAACCGATACCGTAGCTCTCATCACCCGTGCTACGTCTCTCACCTTCGGCGATCGCGCAGCCAATGTGACCTACACCCTCGCGCCCGAGAATCACACGGAAAACGGAATTCAGTACGCGGTCGAGGGCAACGGCGCAAGCTTCACGGGCAATACGCTTTCCTTTGAGGGCGACACTCTTTGCACCGTCAAAGTCCTCATCAAGACGATGCGCGGCAACGAAGTTACCTTCACGAAGGAGATCACCGTCACCCATCTGCCCGCCACCGATAAGGATATCGACTTTGGCACGGCGGAAAGCCTCACGCAGAACATTGTCCTCGCTCCCAACGGCACAGCGCGCATTTACTTCACCGTACAAAACGGCGATGAGATCGGCGAAAAAGTCACGCTTGGCGACGATTCCGTCGTCAGGGTCGAAAAAGTCTCCGAAGGGATCGAGGGAGCCTACACCGTCACGGCGCTCAAGGGCGGATTTGCAACGGTCACCGTCACGGCGGGCGAAAAGAGATACACCCTCAACGTGTATGTCGACGCCGCAGTCAAGGATGAAGATCTCCAAGTGGATATTGGAAACGCCGACACCCTCGGCACGACTGCGGAAAGCGTTTCCTTCACTGTCACCGTCGACAATTCCGACGGCAAGATGGAAGGCAAGAAGCTCGTCGTCACTTACGGCAAAAATACCGCCGAAGTCGCCATGACGACAGAGGGAACCGTCAACAAGTATACAGGCACCATCCCCTTCGGAAAGGGCCTCGGCTCGCTCAAAGTCACCTTCGGCGTGGAATACACCGCCGAGTCGATAGAGACATACCATGTCGATAACGACGGCCTTAAAGCCATTACTGTTGAGAAGACCCTCCAGCGCAACGCGGAGACGCTCACGCTCGACTATTCCAAGGTCGTGACGAGTGAAGATCGGTACGATATAAGCGATATCATGCATGTGGCCCCCGAGGCCCATACGGATGTTGTCTCCTATTCGATCAAAGAGGGCGAAGGCATTGCTTCTGTCGACGGAAGCGGCGTTCTCACCTTCCAAAAGGAAGGCGTTGTCACCGTTACGGTCGCGATGAAGCGCGGCGAGACCACGCTCACGCTCTCCAAAGAGATCACCGTCGGCTACGCTGCTTATGAAGAAGGCGGCAACTTGAAGAAGATCGACTTTGCCGAAGGTGAGAATAACATCGTCCTCAAATATGGCATGGCGCAAGAACAGGCCGCTTTCTACTTCACCTTAGCCGAAGGGCAAGAGGTGTCCTGTGGCGCCTCGGAAGACGATGTCGTCGCCCTTGAAGAGAAGAACGGCACATGGTATATCGTGCCGCAAAAGGGCGGTTTCGCGACTGTCACCCTCACCATTGACGGCAAGCCTTGCACCGTCAAAGTCTACGTCGACGTGCCCGTAACGGAGGAGAGCTTCACGATAGAGTTTCAAACAAACGGTAAATTTTTAGATCATGTGTCCGTTGGGGAATATATCTCCTCTGTTTATTACGAAGAGGAATACATATACCATACTTATTATGGTGAAATAAGCGGCTATACTGTCACCATGGCGGATGAAAACGGTTCCATGGCAGGCAAGAAACTGCATGTATTATTCGATGGCAAGGAACTCTTGACGGGCGAGGATGGCACACTCACCCTTTCCGGCGGCAAAGTGACATTGAGTGGAACAGATTATCATAAATTCACCTTTAGCGTGGAATACACCAACGATGCCACGGCGTTTGTTGGCGAAGAAGACAATGGCACGAAAGCCGTAGATCGGTATGTTCGTTCCTCACAGGGCACACTTCTCTCTAAGCCGACCATAACATATCACAAAGGAGATCATAATACAACGTCTGAAGCAAGGTTTACATTAAACCCGAACGGTCCGACTGATATTGAATTTATCGAGGTAGAAAGCTATTATAGCTTTGGGATTACCGGCGTGAAAGTTAATGAACGTTCAGGCTTGTTGGATCCGATCGATACCCAAGATAAGTATATGAATTTTGTTCTTGCTTCCAATGTAAAATTAACCGGAAGTGGTGCAGTAACAAAATATGGCGTTAGTGCAGCATATGGCTCTATCACGCAAATTGATTTGAAGGCGGTAAAATATTGCCAAAATGAGATAATGTATCTCGAAATCTTTGGTCAGTCATTTGAATTAAATGTCTCCGTAGTAGCAAGGACACAGACCATTGAGGTGAAAGGCGGGACGGGAGCAAATTTAATAACGCTCGACAAAACGACAAAATACAGGACCGTCCTCGATAGTCTCACATTCCAAGTCGAAATTGGCCGTAACGATGAAATAGATATCCCGAATAAAAACATCCAATGGTGTTTCGACGGTGAGAGCTGGGATCATACGGTAACAAGCAATTCGGTTAATACAACGGTCACCGTAACGGGGATCGCTTCGTCGGGAAGCAACTCGCTCTTCTTCCGCTCGGCAGATGGAGGCGCTGAGATCCAGATCCTTCTCGAGCATGTCGCCAATCCGGAATTCGGGTATGATCTGTTTGTGATCGATTCGATAGAAAGGAATACTTTCGCCTCGATCGAAGACGTTTCGGGCGGCGAGACGCTCAACTATACTGTCCCCGGAGATATGCAGGGCGCCATTACCTTTGAGATCAAAGTTGATGCGGAAAATTATCTCGGCGGATATGAGGCACAGGATTTCTCCGGCCGAATCGTGGAGCCGGAAGATCCAACGGGCTGGACGATATCCGTCGAGGAAGAACAAGGACAGATCATCTTCCACACTGAATCTACCGGTGATTTTAAGATAACGTGTGCAGTTATCGCCTATGGAAAGACGATCAACGTGACCCTCTCCCATTACAATCTGAGTATCGTTTTCCCCGGCTTCGACAGCGGGAACAAGGCGAATGGCGGCGACGTCTATAAGGGATATCAGCAGGTGCGCGTCTTCGCCAAGCACAGCGATTACGGCGCAGGCGTCGTCGACTACTTCAAACTTCCCATCAGGGCGATAAAAAATGCGAGTACGACAGCGGAACAGATCCCCGTCGCAGATCTCACCTGGACCTTCACGGGTTTCAAAGGCAATGCTCCAATGAGCGGAGAAAATGTATTCACGCTCACGCAGACGGGCACGCAAGTCACTTTCACCAAGGGTTCGCACACTACAGTATATACTATCGTTCCCGGCGCAAACGGTGCGTCGTCAAAGCTTCAAACCGCGGACGGTACGCCTATTGCCGAGGGCGGCAAGTACCTCGGGACGACAAAGGTTCCGTGGGTGGACGTCTATGCCGAAGCGGGCTATGCCCACCTCTACTTCGGAGGCTTTACAGGGCTCTCCGAGACCGACGTGCAGAACGATTACTTCGGAAACTTCGATGAAAAACCGAAATACACCCAAAAGCAGCCGACGGCGGCGGATAATAGCGGCAGAGATTTCACGGTCAGCACAGAGACCTCCTACACCTTCCTGCGTGTCGGAGCAACTTTCGGTGCGGGATACAATGAGGATGGAAAGGGAAAAGATTCCTATTTCAACTTCAACATTCTCGCCGACGACGCTCTTGTCAACGTCTTCAATGCCACGGGGTTCAATACAAATAGCAATGTCGTATTGCAAACCAATTTGTATGGTCCTGGCGAACTCGGCGCGGATACGAAAGAAGATGAAAAGGCAAAGGCCAACGACTTGTATTTGAATAACGCCGGCACACTGGGTAAGACCACGATCTACGGTAACGGGTATCAAGTGAATTTTGAGGCAAAGACCGCCTCGATGAGTTCTTATAGCGAAAGCGACGGCATTACGGTCAATAGGGCATATAATACCATTATCAAATGCGCAAATCCCACCGAAGAAATCAGCAGCACAATGCAAAAAATGGTTCTCAAAATGGAATACGCCTACTATTGCGACCTCTCGTACTACTACAAGTTCAACCCGTCGGGCAACACGTTCTACACGAAGAACACCGTATTTTCCTGTGTTCCCAAGACTGCGGTACAGCTTTATTATAACGGCTTGTCTATGTATGCCGAAAATATCGTAATGACGGAAGTCGGTACTTCTGTTCAGGCTGATAATGGTAGTGAGCAGGAAATAAATTTTTATTATAAGGGTACGATCGATATTCTTAACTATTTCAATCAACCCGCGCTGTTAAACTTGAACTCGATGGTCGGCGGAATGTTTAATATGGTAGTACCGAGCGTTAAAGATTATTTTGAATGGCACGGGAAAACTGTTTCTGCCGATGCAAATAGTCTTATCGGAACCGATAGGATCTACGTCAATGTATTGGCATTTGCCGCTTCGGATCTGAGCGGAAAGACATATGTTTGGACCAACGGCGAATATAAACCGCTCTCGGACGGCGCAGGCGCATTGAATGAAAATGCAAGACTTGTGAGCAAAAACCTTTTGTTTTCGTATTACGCTTTGACGTATGAAATGATGAATGGAGAGGCGAGATTGGATAATGCGACTGCTGTGATGTCAGGTAGTAAATTTACAGGCAATGCGGATATGAATAGCTTGTTCTCCGACAACCGTTATATCCGTTTGCAGTGCGAATTTAAGGATAAGGACGTAAGGAACTACGAGCATATCAAGTGGCATAAGGAGAATGTGTATCGGGATTACTCGATCATCGGCGACAGAGAGGGACACACTGAGAACCTCAAAAACTCCTTGAAGGGTGTGCAGTGGCCCGACGGATCTGGCGTTGACGCCAACGGCACCGCATACGCTCCCGCCGCCGCGTTTGCCCGCATGCTCTCCGAAACCACCCTTCCCGGCAAAGAAGACTAAACGGCAACCCGCCTTCCCCCGTTCGCGGGGGAAGGTGCCGCCTTCGGGCGACGAATGAGGGCGGGAATCGCGTCATTCTGAGCCGACAAAGCCAAATGAAAACCGTGAGCAATTCCCCGAAGAATCCCGAGATACGAAGTCCGAATTTTCATTAAGGGGATCCTTCGAGGATAAGCTCTCGCGGACTGCGTAAAACAGTTTGGCTCAGGATGACGCGTATCCTTTTTTCACAATCAACACAAAAGCCTATGCTTGTACAGATCGGAAACGGATATTATTTCCTGTATATCGGGATCGCGGCAGTGTATCTTGCCCTGCTCGTGCTCATCCTTTGGAAACGAAAAAAGAGGACCGCGCATACGGTGCTCCTTGTCATTCTGTTTCTGAATTTTTCGCTGCACTTTATCAAGCAGGCGTTTGTGCCCTATCGCAACAACTTCCCGCAGTCCATCCGCCGTTCGACGGTGGAAAACCTCTGCGCCGTCTCGACCGTCTTCTTCCCTTTCATCTACCTTTTCAAGAAGCAGAACGCCCTGCATGACTTCGTCTATTTTATCGGGGTCGTAGGCGGGCTCGCCGCGCTTTTCTATCCGACGGAGGCGATCGGCATGCCGCCCTTTGCCTTCGATACCATCCGTTTCTACATCTGCCACATCAATTTGATGGCTGTGCCGATGGCGGCGGCCATCCTCGGCGTCTATCGTCCACGCATCTCGCGCCTTTGGGCGATCCCGCTTTTGTTCCTTCTTTGGGAGACGATCATCTGCCTCAACGAATTTTTCCTGATGGGCGTGGGACTCGTCGACGGCAAGTTTGCCGACCTTTTGGATGCGGGCTTCCGGAACAGCAGTTTCACGTTCGGCATCCGCCCCGACTTCGCCTGGGCGCATAAGATCTTCGACCCGCTTGTTCCGACCTTTTTGCGGACGGACGCCTTCCACATCAACGGGGGAAAGCCGTTCTATTTCCCCGTGCTGTGGCTCGTCGTGCCCGCGTTTGTGTATCTCATTCCCGTCTATATCCTGCTTTCCTCGCCGTTTTGGATCTACACGGCCGCCACCCGCCGCCGCAAAGCGGCTTAAGCGCATGAAACTTTCCGCAAAGAAAACTCTGCGCCTTCCCCGTCACCAAACAACGACCCCTCCGGGTCGTTTTTTTCGATGCTGTTGAGGTCTCCGATCAGTCTTCAAACTCTTTCAATGCTGCGATCCTGTCGCGCCGTCCATAGACGACTGCCGCTACCGTCACCGTCTTTTTTGCTTCATCGATGAGATAGTATACGAGAAACCCCTTTACAATGAGTTTTCGGATACCCCTATCGCGCCACGGTTGTTCTTCTACTAAGGGAAAACGCTTTGGCATTGCGGAAAGAGAGCCGATCGAAGAGTGCAAGGTGTCCAACCATTTTTGCGCGATCTCGGGCACGCACAGTTCTTCCGAAATATACTTTACCGTTTCGGAAAGCTGCGAGAGTGCAAAGGGCGTGATCTTAACTTTGTATTCCATGAAGGGTCCCCTTGCGAAGTTCGTCAAAAGCGGCGTCAAGTTCCACGCCTTCACCGGCAATGGCTTGGGAATATCCCTTCTCCATCATCGCGTCGAAGTCCTCTTTGTTCATCGTGTCCCGCGTGGGGAGCTTGGGAACGGTCAACGGATAGGGAACGCCGCCCGTGTAGATGATCTGCCGATAGAGCGTATCGATGAGGACAGACACGGGAAGGCCGAGCTTATCCAAAACCGCCTCCGCCTGCTCCTTGATCTCGGGCGCGACCCGAACGGAAACATTCGCACTTTTATTTGCCATACTATCACCTCTATCAATAGTATAACAAATTGTATCGCAAATTGCAACACATTTTCAAAAATTCTGCAAAGACGATCGACCCCTTTACACAACGCCGTCGGAGGGCCAGGTGCGGTTGGATTTGAACCACTCGGTGTCCTTTAGGATCGTGCTGTTGTTGCTGCCCGTGACGGTGATGCCGCTCACGGAAGAGGTCACGGTGATGTTGCCGTTCATCGAAGCGAAGCCGCTACCCACGGACATGGTGGGCACGTAGATGTTCTTGGTGTACTTTGCCACGCGGTCGATAAAGGCCTGCGAGGGGAAGGTGTTATTTTTATTTGTCGTGTATTCCGTCGAGCCCGCACAGCAGCAGACGCACACGTTCTCGGGCGTGATCTTTTCGAGCAGCACGTCGTTGGAGGAAGTGGGGCTCCCGTGGTGCCCCGCCTTGAAGAGCTTCACATGGGGAAGGGTGTTGCTCTCGACAAGGCTCTTCTCCCCCGCCTCTTCGAGATCGCCCGTGAAGAGGAAGTGGTTCTCCCCTTGCGTGAACAGGGTACAGACGGAATAGTTGTTTTCATCGGAGGACTTGTTCTCGTAATATTTTTGATAGAGGATCTCGAAGGAGACGCCCTCGGCGAGCTCATAGCTGCGCTTGGCGCCATCCGAATTGTTCCAGCACTGCAGGGCGGTGTAGTGCACTGCGCCCGCGGTGGTGGAAACTTCCGCATCCCGCGCTGCCTCGTAGTCCTGTCTGATTTGGGTGGTCGAATCTGTCCTCTCATAGTCGATGATCGTCTTGCATTCGAATTCCGCAAAGATGCCCGGCGCTTTGCTTGTCCCTACAAATGCGGCAATGTGATCCTGATGGGCGTGCGTTACGATGACGTACTCGAGAACTCCGTCCGTGCAATATTGCTTGATGAAGGGAACGAGGGTCGCCGCACTCTCCTTGCGTGAACCGGCGTCGATGAGCACTTCGACGTTTCCCGTCTTAAGAAGGGTGCAATCCCCCGCTTTGTCGTTGCCGAGTTCGGGGAAGTAGATGCTGAGCTCCGCAAAGGCGGGCTCTTCGGATTTTACATACTCTTCGATCTCGCCCGTTTCGCCAAAGTGCCACCAATGCGCACTCTCCTCCCACTGCTCTGCCTCGGGCATGTCCGCCGAGAAGAAATAGCAGGGCGTCGCGGCGAGTGTTTCGTTGTTTTCGGAAGTCACGCCGAGGGCCTGCCATGCGGTCGGCGTGGACATGTAGTAGACTTTTTCGAGGGAGGTGCAACCGTTAAAAGCGTCGCTCCCGATGACTTGAAGGGAGGCGGGAAGGATGACGCTCGAAAGGTACCCTTCGTTTTCGAATGCCCTGTCGCCGATCTCCCTGACGGGGTAGCCGTGCCATTCTTCGGGGATGACGATGTCCGCCTCCCAGGCCGTTCCCATCCCCGTGACGACAATGCAGTCGCCCTCGTCGCTCTTTTTCAGACGGTAGGAAAGGCCATGGGTGCCCTCCGTCTCCTCGTAGGAACCTTCGCCGCGCAGCCATTCGAGGAAGGCCTCCTCGGACCCCGTATGCCCATTTTCCAGCCAGAGCTCATAGGCGCTCTTGCCGTCTGCGCCGTCTTTGCCGTCCTCCCCCTTATCGCCCTGCGGGCCCTGCGGACCTGCGGGGCCTTGAGGACCTGCGGGACCCTGTTCGCCCTGTTCGCCCTGCTCCCCCTGTTCTCCCTGTTCGCCTTGGGGACCTTGCGGACCTACGGGGCCCTGTTCGCCCTGCTGGCCCTGTTCCCCTTGTTCGCCTTTGAGCTTGCCGACGTTCTGCGTGCTCCCGTCCGAATAGGTCACGATGAGGTTGCCGTTGGCGTCGAGCTCCATGCCGGTGATGCCGAGGCCGTCCTCGCCGGGGTCGCCCTTGAACATGGCGATGAGATCGTCGAGGTCGCCCTCAAAGCCGAGGTCCTTTGCCTTGGCCAGGACGCGCTTCATGGACCAGAGTTCCCCCTCGGGCGCATCGGGCTGTTTCACCGTACTGCAGGCGGCGATCCCGCATGCGAGGGTGAGCGAAAATATCCCCGTGAGGATGGAAAGAAGGACGCGTTTTTTCATGATGATCCCCCTGAAAATTACTTTTTGACAGGTACATTATAACATAACCCACAAAAAATTTGACAGGTACATTATAACATAACCCACAAAAAAAGACAACCCCGCAAATACAAAAGGCCGCCCGTGAGGCGGACGGCACATTTGCTTTTATCTGAGATTTCAATCAGCGGGGAATTGGATGCCGGGGTCGATGCCGAGATAGGGCAGGGGGTCCTTGGGCATCTTGTCGAAGGTGAGCTCGAAGCAGAGGTGCGCCTCGCTCCCCTCGTAGTTGGGCGCCTTGGCGACGGTGCCGATCTTTTGACCCTGTTTCACCGTGTCCCCCACCTTGAGGGCGGGGTCGATGTCGATACAGCGGTACCACGATTCCACGCCGTTTGCATGGGCGATGATGATCATGTCGCCGCCGAGGTTGGTGATGACCCCCGCCGCCGTCGCAAAGACGGGCGTCCCCGCTTCGGCGACGAAATCCACGCCGTTGTGGAGATATTCCCACGGGGTGATGTTTTCGCCGAAATACATGGAGATGGAAGTGTATGCGACGGGAACGAGATAGGTGCCCGAGGGCATGCCGCACACCGTGCAGACGCCGCCTTCGAAGGTGTGCGCCTCCCTTCCGCTCTCCGCCGCATGGCCGCAGGTCGCCGCGTGGAAGTGGCCGTCGAGGTCGTATGACCACGCCGTATCAAAGACATGGTCCCCCTTGGCGAGGTCTTCCGCCTTCACGGTGCCGCACACCGAACAGGTGTAGAGCGCAACGCCCTTCTCCTCGCATGTGGGCTCCTTGACGATCTTCCCTTCCCCGAAGCTGTGGGGAAGCGCTTCCTCGAATTTCCACTCCGCCTCGCGGCAGAGGGTGCATTGGCGGAAGAAAAGTCCGATGGAGTTGCAGGCCGCGGTGAGGATGGCCGTCCATTCGGGAAAGATGTGTTCGTGGTCCGCTTCGCCCATCGATGTTCCGAGGTCTTCGATCTTACTTGCCGCAAGCAGGGAGCGGAATTCCTGCTCCGAGCCCTCATAACCGTTTTCAGCGGCACGGCAGTAGACCTTCTGGACCGTCCAGTCCCTGTCTGCGATCTGTCCCGCCTTGCAGGCCGCAAGCCCGCAGGAAAGGGTGATGGCCGCGGCAAGCCCGACCGCCGCAACTATAAGATGTCTTTTCATGAAAGTTCCCCTCCGGAAATTTAATGTTTTCATAGAAAAGACGAACTTCCCCAGCCGTTTACTCACTGTTTGGGGGAAATTTTTCGGAAATCCGCCCTACCCCCCTCCCACGGAGGGGGCATTACAGTGGTTAGGGGTTCGCGTCATTCTGCCCCGCGCGAAGCTTCTATTTGTAGACTAAGCGCGGCACGAGCGCCTTGGCGCGAAGTAGCCGATGGGTGAACCGCGTCATTCTGAGGCAAAGCCGAAGAATCCCCCGATACGAAGTCCGATTATAAGGTGATGCTTCGACAAGCTCAGCATGACGAATTTGGAACGGTGGAGAAGAGGCATTCTTCCTTCTTCATTCTTAATTTTTCATTTTTTGTTCTTCGTATTGACTTTCTCCGTTTCCTGTGGTAAAATGGGGACAAGTTCTTAAAAAGAGGTATATGTATTATGATCGATTACACCATGAGAGGCATCACTGCAGACGAACTGTTCTTCAAAGTCAATCCCGTGCCCGCTCCTCCCGATAAAAAATTCGAGATCAAGCCCTTCTTCTCCCGCCGCATTCAGACGGCGAAGGAAAACCCGAAGATCAACGTCGTCATCTTGGAGTGCAAGATCGAGTCCAAAGAGGACGATCCCAAGCCCTTCAATCTCACCGTGCGCCTCGTCGGCATCTTCGAGGTCAACAACATGAATACGGCGGACGATCGCAGAGATTTTGCGATCAACGCGACGGAGACGATGTTCCCCTACCTTCGCGCCGCCGTCACGAGCCTGACGACGACCGCGCTCATCAATCCCCTCGTCCTTCCCGTCGTCTCGGGCGCGACGCTCTTCCCCGACGACCGCAAGGAACAGTACACTTTGAACTTCGATCCCAAGAACGCGAACTGAAAAACAATTTTTCAAAACTCCCCCGCTGCTTTTTCGCGGCGGGGTTTTTGAGCAAAGGAGAAAATTATGGATGAAAATTTGCGGCAGGATGTGCCGCAAGAGGGCGAGGTAACGCCCGAAATGCCACCCATGTCCGGGACGCAGCCTTCCGATCCGCCGCCCAAGCGGTATAAGGGCTTCTGGGGGAAGTTGGACGGCTACTTCGGCATCACGAAAAAGGGCTCATCGTATCGCTCCGAGGTCATCGCGGGGCTGACCACCTTCATGGCGATGGTCTATGTCCTTTTGGTCGTGCCCGGGATGTATCCCGAGACCGTCTCCTTCGGGGCCGTCTACATTGCGACCGCCCTCGGCGCGATCGCGGGCACCATGCTCATGGCCTTCGTTGCGAAGATGCCCCTCGCGCAGGCCTCCGGCCTCGGGGCGACCGCCTATGTGACGGGGACTCTGCGGTTCGATGGGGCTTTCCTATGCGAATTCCATGCTCTTCGTCCTCCTCGGCGGCGTGATCTTCGTTCTGCTCACGGCGACGGGACTGAGAAAGAAGATCCTCGAGGGCATTCCGAGAGAGGTCAAAGTGACCGTTCCCGTCGGCATCGGCATGTTCATCGCCTTCATCGGCTTCAACAATGCGGGCGTCGTCACCCTTCACGAGGGGAGCATCGGCTTTGCCTCCTTCAACATCTTAAATAAAAATGTCACATATTTGGGGGCCATGGGTGCGCTCGTCGCCCTCCTCGGCGCCATTGCGATCGCCGTGCTTGCAAAGCGGGGGGTGAAGGGCTGCATTCTTTGGGGCATGCTCGGCTCCGCCGCCCTCTACTACATCCTCATCGCGCTGGGCTGTGCGTGGAATTCTGCGGGTTGCAGGGAAGTTTTCACGGGCATTGCAAGCGGGTTCGAGGATCCCTTCAAGGCGTTCGGCGCATGGGGAAGGGAATCCGTCGGGCAGCTGTTCGTGAAAGGGTTCGACTTCGGCGGCATCGGCGCGGGGCAGCTCGTCGTCGTCATCATCACGACGTCGCTATCCCTCTGTATGCTCAACATGTTCGACACCCTCGGCACCCTCTACGGAGCTTGCTCGAAGGGCGGCCTTCTCGATAAGGAAGGCAATCCCCTCCGTGCCAACCAGTGCATGCTCGCCGACGCGCTCGGCACCTGCGCGGGTGCGGTGTTCGGCGCGACGACCGTCACCACCTACGTCGAATCCTCCTCGGGCGTTGCCGCAGGCGGTAGGACGGGCTTCACCGCCCTTGTGACCGCCCTGTGCTTCACCGTTGCAATGTTCCTCTCCCCCATCGCAAAGCTCGTCCCTACGGCCGCGACCTCTGCCGCGCTCATCTGGGTGGGCGTGCTCATGATGTCCTCCGTGAAGGATGTGGACTGGTCCGACCCCGCCGCCGCCCTCCCCGCCTTCCTCACCATCGCCGTGATGGCGTTCGGCTACTCCATCTCGTACGGCATCGGCATCGGGATCATCTCCTGCGCCCTCGTCAAGCTGTTCACGGGCAAGGTGAAGGAGGTCTCCATCGTCACCTGGGTCATCGCGATCCTGTTCCTCGCCATGTTCATTTTGACCAATTAGAAGGCGATCCCATCGAAAGTCCTCTCTGCGGAGGGGACTTTATTTTTATGCGCCGTGGAATTTTCACAATAAATTTGAAAAAGGCCCTTGCTATCTTCCCTGAAAAAAGTTAAAATAAACTCATATATCTTGAAATAGGGAGATATTTATGAAGCGTAAAATTTTGATCTTGGTGCTGTCGGCACTCGCCGCGCTCGGGCTCTGTCTCGGGGTCGCCGCGTGCAGTATCATACGCACGGATAGTTCACGCCTTGGCGATGAGCACCTTCTCTATGAGAAGAACGAGGCGGGCGACGGCTACATCGTGACGGGGCTCGAAGAAGGGTGCACGGATACGGACATCGTCATCCCCGCTACCCATGAGGGCCTTCCCGTGACGGCGATCGGACAGGAGGCGTTTGAAAAAAATGAAACGATCGAGACGGTCGACCTGCCCGATTCGATCGAAAAGATCGGCAATTTTGCCTTTGCGGGCTGTCCCGCCCTGCACCATGTGGACTTCGGATGCGGGCTTGAGAGCATCGGCGTCCAGTCCTTCGACTCCTGCGCCCTCCTCAAAGACCTCGTTTTCCCCGAGGGGCTCCGCGAGATCGACGCGTTTGCCTTCGAGTACTGCACCTCTCTCAAGGAGGTCGTCATCCCCGACAGCGTCATCCGCATCGGTGCGTCGGCGTTCTATTCCTGCACGTCGCTTGCGAAGGCCACGCTCGGAGAGGGCTTGAAGAGCATCGGCGCCTTCGCCTTTGCGTTTACCTCCATCGAGGAGGTCGTCGTGCCCAACCTTGTGACCGACCTCGGGATCGTGTGCTTCGGCTATAACGGATCCCTCAGATCCGCAACGCTCGGCTGGGGCTGTACGGGGATCCCCTACGGCATCTTCTATAACTGCACCTCCCTCGAGACGGTGGCCATCAACAACGTGTGTCTGGTGTGCGATTCCGCCTTCGGGAACTGCGAGGGGCTGCGCACCGTCTTCTTCATCGCGGACAAGGACACGTGGGAGAAGTCCTGCACCGTCGGGACGGAGTCGGACGACAATCCCGAAAACGGCTACGGCAACACCACCTTCCACGAGGCAGACCTCTATTTTTACAGCGAAGAACCCAACTTCGACGGCGAACACTGGGGGTATGTCGACGGACAGAGGACAATTTGGCGGCAACAGGAAGCGGCGGATCCCCATCTTCTCTTCGAATTGAACGAGGCGGGCACCGCCTACACCGTGACGGGGCTGGAGGAGGAATGCGCGCACAAGAGGATCGTCATTCCCGCCACATATAAAGGCCTTCCCGTCACAACCATCGGGCAGGCAGCCTTCTGGGGAAAGAGCGAGATCGAAGAGGTCGTACTGCCTTCCGAGATCGCGGAGCTTGAATACGGGGCATTCTGCTACTGCGAAGGGCTCAAAACGATCAACCTTCCCAAGCGGCTCAAGACCATCGGCGACTTTACCTTCTTCGGATGCACTGCACTCGAAACTGCAGAGCTCCCCATCGCGCTCCGCGAAGTGGGCTTTGGGGCGTTCGAATATTGCACGGGGCTTGAGAGCGTGTTCCTCCCCAAGCATGCCGTCTTCGATCATTACGTATTCCGCGGCTGTACGGCCCTTTCCGAAGTGACGTTCGAAGAGGGCTTCGACGGGCTCTCCGCCTACGCCTTCGCAGAGTGCACTTCTCTTACCCATGTGGAACTTCCCGAGAGCCTGACGGAGATCGGCCCCTTTGCCTTTTGTGAAAGCGGCCTCAAGGAGATCGACATCCCCAAAGGCGTAGAGACGATCGGAGTGGTGGCATTCGCCAACTGTGCAGATCTTACAAAGGCCACCTTCCATGAGGGATTGCGCTATATCGAAGCGTATGCCTTCCAGGGGACCGCGCTTCGCGAGGTCATCATTCCCGAAGGCGTCTATCAGATCGGCCTGCAGGCCTTTGCCTTCATCGATGAGCTGGAAAATGTCGTGCTCGGCTCCAAAATATTGGCAAGTTGCGGGTACGCCGCATTTAGGATGTGTCCCGAGCTGAAAACGGTGACTATCATGAATCCGGACGGAATGATCAGCGACGCCGTATTCGCCGGGTGCACAAAGCTCGAAACGGTGTATTTCAACGGGTTCGCGGGAAGTGGCCCAGAAATGAGTTGGGATGACTTCCTGAGGGACCGCATCAATCAGGATTCGCTCGCAAATCCCGTAAACAGCTTCGGCAACAAACCTCTCTACGAAGTGGCGACTGTCTATTATTATAGCGAAGAGCCCAACTACGACGGCAGCCACTGGCACCTCGACGAGAACGGCCTGCCTGTGGTGTGGAGCGAATAAGACGGGTAAGGACACGGAGGGGCATGTCCTCATTCCGAGGCTTGTTCTGTCCTCATTCCGAGCCGCCAAAGGCGGCGAGGGAACCCCTCTCGATGCACTACGTCGGGTCCCTCCGCGCCTTCGGCGCGTCGAGATGAGGACGTAGGATGACGCGGTAACCCCCGTCCTCATTCCGAACGAAGTGAGGAATCCCCTCTCAGCAAGAACCCTCATCAGTCACGCGGAGCGTGACAGCTGTCTCACGCGGGTAGTACCCCGCGTTACTTCGCCTGCGGCTCGTGCGCCACTATCGTGTCGTCGAGATGAGGAGAAAACAGCATGAAAAAACCGCCCGAGGGCGGTTTTTTTGTGGGCTTTCGTCATTCTTCGTCATTCGATGGCGATGAATTTGTTTTCCTCGAGCTTCTTCGGGGCGGCCTTGGGGACGGTGAGGCGCAAAATGCCGTTTGCATACTTTGCCTTGATCTGCTCCTTTGTGATGTCCTGCCCCACATAGTAGCTCCTCGAGGTGCTCTCGCGGATCTCTCTGCGGAGATACTTCTTCCCGTCCTCCTCCTTTTGGTGCTTTTCAGCGCTCACGGTGAGGTAGCCCTTGTCTAAAGTGACCTTGATGTCCTCCTTCTGATAGCCGGGAAGCTCAAGGTCGAGCTCGTAGGATTTGTCCGTCTCCTTGATGTCGGTGCGAAGATCCCTGCTCTCTTCAAAGAACATGGGCTTGAAGAAGTCGTCGAAGACGTCGAAGAGATCGTAGTTGTTTCTGGTTGTAAGTTCGTGTTTCATAATACTATCCTCCTTAAATTTCGGGAGGCTGCGGGGGGTGCCACATCAGTGCGGCCGCCGGTTGCCTGCCGCTTCCTTTGTTCATATTTATTATACCGCGTTTTGGCCTTTTCAAACATTTTTCTGCCGCACATGGCAAGAAAAAAGTTTCCATGGGAAAAGGGTTGCCGCCCTTCGTTTTTTATGGTATAGTGGATACAGAAATGTATATATGCTTTCCCGCTCTCTGCGGGCGGGAAAGTAAGGAGGGTCATCTGTGGGACAACATCGGCATCGTTTTAAGGGCTATATTCTGCTTGCGGCAACACTTTCTCTGCTGCTTCTTGTCTGCGTTCTTGCCGCATGTGCCTTCGTTTCGCACCCTACCCCCCACACGCTCAAATTTGTTGCGGGGGAAGGGCTGACCATCCCCGACATCGTCGCGGAGGCGGGCGAGGACATCACGCCCCCTTCCGACCCCGAGCGGGAGGGCTTTTCCTTCGGCGGGTGGTATCTCGACGAAAAGGGAGAGGGCGAGCGGCAACTTCTCCCCAACGTCATGCCCAAGGAGGACAGGACGTACTATGCCAAGTGGGACACGCTTCCCCCGCCTCCCGCGCGGCCCGATTTCAGCGACATTGCGGGCAAGGCCTTCCCCGACATCCTCGGGAGCGGGGCGACGCTTGCGCTCCAAGAGGACGGGCGGGCCGTCTATACCCCCGAAAGGGGAGAAATTCTTGCGGGCAGGTATACGCCTTCGGACGAGGAGGGCAACTTCCTTCTGACGGTGGACGAGGGCCTCACGCTCCCCTTTGCGCTCACCCTGAAGGAGGACGCGCTCTGCTTCCTCCTCGGCGACGGCAGCTACACATACGGCGGGGAATACATCCTCGCAGGCGAGACGCTACTATACTACCTCGGCACGGGCGAGAGCTTCCGCGTGCCCGACGGCGTGCAAGTCATCGGGGGGAACGCCTTCCTCTTTGACGGGGCGAAAAATCTCACTTCCGTCGATTTCAACGAAGCCGTCCGCGTCGAGCCGAGGGCGTTTTGCGGCGTCACCAAGCTCCAAGCCGTGGAGGGCAACCTCGAACATGTCGGCAAGAGCGCGTTCGAAGGGCTCAAGACGCTCGAGCGCGTCGACCTTCCCCATTTGAAACTTATCAGCGAACGCGCCTTCTTCGGCTGTGACGCTTTGGCGTCGGTCAAACTTGCCGCCGTCGAACGCATCGAAAGCGCGGCCTTCTCCCGCTTTGCCGAAGGACAGCCCCTCACCCTCGATCTCACGCAGGCTCCCTCTCTCCATTTGTCCGTTGCGGAGGATGCCTTTGCCGCGATCGGGGAGGAAAATGTGAGCGTCTTCGTCGAAGGGAGCGAAATTCTCGTGAAGGACGTCGACGCCCTCAACGCCGCCATTCAGGCCTTCGGCGACGCCTATCTCCCCATGCCGATCGCCATTCAGACGGAAAAGGAGGATACCATGTCCGAGGTCGCCTTCTACGATTTCCTCGAGGGCGCGCTCTATCTCTTCGAAAATTTCGAGGTGACGAAAAACGTCTACATCAATTACGGCTGGGAAAAAGAGACGGTCGCCTCCTACTATCTTGCAGAGGGCGTTGCGACCGTCTATGCGCTCGGCGGGGAGGGAAAATACCTCTCCTTCGGGGCGTATACAAAGGACAGCCCCCGCCTTGTTTTGGGCGAAAGGGAGGCTCTTGCGCTCGGCTCCGAGGAGCGGCCCGCCCTCCTTCTGACCGAGGACAGCGCGGGAAAAACGCTCGAGCTGTCCTACTATGTCACGCTCAGCAGGACTTGGGGCATCAACTTGAACAAATATGTCACGGGCGTGAAGTATGACGGCGTCGAGGGGACAAACGTCAACTTCAGCTACAGCGGCGAGCTCACCTTCACGGCGGCGAACAGGGCCTACCGCGGAAGCATCGTGGAGGGCGTCTTTGAGATAGAATATTTGGGCATGGAATATGCCATCGAGGACACCTCCGACCCCGATATGTATTACCGTGCGACCGTGCGTGTGGATGCCGAGGGCAACTTCAGCGTGCTGAAGACGGAATATAACGTTGCCCCCGCCGCGGGCGGAAGCTATAAGTCCACCATCTTCGGGACCAAGGTGGAGGGCGAAAACACCTGGACGTACGAGGAGAGCGGGTATCTTCTGCAGTTTGCCTTCACCCTCGACGGGGACGGCGTCCCCTCCCTCAAGGGGGAGATCCTCGGCAATGTGGTGAGCGTCTACGCCTTTTCCATCTCCTATGTCGCCACCGTGAAGGTGGAGGCGGGGAAGATCGCGGGGCTCGTGGCGTTCCGCGAACACTATATTACCGTTCCCGAAGAGGATATCACGGCCGAGATCGCGGAGGACGGCCTCTCCATGAGCATCCAAACGCCGCTCGGAAAGTACAGCGTGACCCTCTCCGAGGAGGGCGGAAAGGCCTCGCTCTCCTTCTCCGTCCAAGAGTTTACGCAGAATACCATCTCGGATGAGCACTATGAGTACAACGCGGATGTGCGGTTCAAAGCCGTGGGCGAAGAGAAAGTCATGATCGGCATCGCCCACTTCTACCAAGGCACAAATCATGAGCTCCAAATCAGGTCGCAGACTTTGAATGAGGACAACTCCGTGACCGTCGAGACGGAGGACGGCAAGAAATATCAGATCTCGATGGGCAAGACCCAATACGGCTACGAGTGCATCGTCGTAAGAGAAATCGGATAAAAATTTTGAAACGAAGCCGGGGCCCCATCTTTTATAAGACGATATAAGACGACGCCTTCCCCCGCATGCGAGGGAAGGCTTTTTGCTACCGTCTCGCTCTTTTTCACGCAAAGTGTGCAAGATCGTGTGCAAGATCGTGTGCAAGATCGTGTGTAAGATGTTGACTTTTCAAACTATAACTTCTTTTATAAAATTCATGCCCGGGGCGGAGGTGCCTCGGGCATTGCTTATCTGTTTTTCAAGAGTGCGATCGGAAGAAGTCGAGGACGGTGCCCCACTTCTCGTCGCGGCCTTCTTTTTCGTTCAAAAACTCGTGGCGGCTCCCCTCGAAGAGTTTCATCTCCACATGTTGCATGCCCGCCTTCTCCGTATAGAAACGGTAGAGTTTCTTCACCCCCTTGCTCATATTCCCCACGGGGTCATCGGCACCCGAGGCGAGGAGGACGGGAAGGTCTTTTTTCAGCCCCGCTTTGTATTTTGATGTATAAAGGCGGCGAAGGCCCCTGAAGAAATCCTTATAGAAGCGGAAGGAACAGGTGAACCCGCAGAGCGGATCCCCCCTGTATGCGGCGTTGTTCTCGGCGTCGGTGGAGAGCCATTCCCTGTCCTCGAACTTCTTCGCATATGCCCCGAAGGAGAGCTTCTCGATGAACTTTGCGGGCTTTTTTGCCATGCCGAACATGCACCCCAGCCCCGCGACGAGGGAGCCCATATACACCTCGAAGTCCTTCTTGTGGGAACTGCCCGCGATGACCGCTCCGTCCACCTTGCCGCAATACTTTCCGAGATAGCTCTGCGTGACAAAAGAGCCGAAGGAAAATCCGAAGATGAAATACTTTAGCCCCTTATATTTCTCCTTATAAGAGTCGGTGATGCACGCCTCATCGCGGACGACGTCGGCAAACATGTCCCCCTTGCGGTAGCCGAGCGTTGCAGGGTCGGTGTTGCCGTGGCCGCGGTGGTCGTCGGCGACGACGATATAGCCGTGCGCATTCAGATAGCGGGCAAAAGCCTCGTACCGTCCGCAGTGCTCCGCCATGCCGTGGACGATCTGCACGACCCCCTTCGGCTCCTCGACTTCCGCCCATTCGCGGACAAAGATCTCTTCTTTATCAAAACTTGTGATCGTCATATTCCCTTCCTCCAAGGTTTTTTTGAGATAATTCATTGCAAGACGCCGTCTGAAACGAGGACATCGGCAAGACGGGCGAATTGTTCGGGGGAGAGCGTCTCCCCGCGGACGCCCGCCTCGATGCCCGCCGTTAAAAGCAGTTTTTGCGCCCGCTCGCGTGGAAGGCGGAAGGCGGACATCAGGTTGTTTTCGAGCGTCTTTCTCCGCGAAGAGAAGGCCGCGCGAACGACCTCGCGGTAGGCATGTCCGCTTTTGACCGCGATCCTCCCCTCCTCGATGGCGATGTGCACGACGGCGGAATCCACATTCGGACGGGGGAAGAACATCGTCCGCGGGACTTTTCGCGTGATGCGGGCCTCCCCCCGAAGGGCAATGGCCGCGGTGACCGCCCCGTAGTCCGCCGTGCCCGCCTTTGCGACAAAGCGCGAGGCGACCTCCTCCTGCACCATCACGGTGATGCTCTTGCAAAGTTTGGCCTCCTCGACAAAGCGCATCAAAACGGGCGTCGTGATGTAATAGGGCAGGTTGGCCGCGACATGGTATGGCCCGAGCTCCTCTTCGATGGCGGCAAGGTCGCACTTCATGAAGTCGCGGAAGATGACCTCCGTATTTTCACAGCCCGAGAGCGTCTCCGCCAGGACGGGCTGCAAACTTTTGTCGATCTCGAAGGCGATCACCTTCTTTGCCCGAAGGGAGAGCTCCCTTGTGAGCGCGCCCGCGCCCGCGCCGATCTCGAGGACGGAGGAAGTCTTCTCCACCCCCGCGTCCTCCGCGATGGCGGCAAGAAGGTTGGTGTCCGTCAGAAAATTCTGCCCGTATTGCTTTTTGAAGACAAACCCGTTTTTTATCAGGATGTCGCGTGTTTCCATGCTTTTCCTCTCATAACGCCGCCTCAAACGCAAATACTTTGGATGAGGGCATGTCCTTTCACATAGGATAAAGAGCCGAAGGCCTCTTCGGCTCCTATTATTATAGCATAAATGCGGGCGCATGGCAAGCCCGTTTTTTATATCGTGAGAAGGGAGCGGAGAGGCTGGGCGTATGCGCCTTTCTGCATGGCGGAAAGGAACTCCTCCTCGGAGAGCTCCCCCAAATACTCGCCCTCCTCAAAGAGGATGAGGGTGAGATAGCGGTCTTCCCGCAAAAACCGTATCGCATTTTGCACGCTGACGCTGCCGTCGACGGCCACCCGCCTTTCCTCCACGCCCCGCAAAAACCGCTTGGGGGAGAAGGTGATGCGCCCATAGCTCCCGCCGCCGAACGCGCCGAAAAGGAGCAAGAGCGAGAAGGCGAGGGCGGAGAAGTTGGGGGCGGAAAAACAGCTCCATATGAAGTATCCGAGGATGCCGAGCGCGGTGAGAATGCTCAGGATCCCGCATACGATCTTCGCCCGCTTCTTCCCGATGGGCTGCAAAAGAAGACTCAACATCCTGCCGCCGTCCAAAGGGTACGCGGGCAGAAGGTTGACAAAAAAGAGGGAAAAAGAGACGCTCGCCGCAAGTTCGGTGAAGGGGTAAACTTCGGGATAGAGCCACCAGAGCGCGACGAATGCAAGCCCCGTCGCAAGGCTGACAAGCGGCCCCGCGGCAAGCACTTTGAGCTCATTGCCCCTACCCATGCCCGCGATGTCCCCCGAGATGACCGCGCCGTACGGCATGAGGACGATCTTATTTAATTCAAATCCGAACCGCCGTGCGGCCAAGGCGTGGGCAAGCTCGTGTTCGAGGGCGGCGAGCACCGCGGCGATAAAGAGCAGCATCCCTCCCGTGAAGGCGGAAAGGATGCCGACCGCAAGAAAGAGCGGATGGACGGCGACCTTGATCCCACCCGCCCTGTGCCTTAATTTTTCAGCTCCATGCAAGGGTGCCCTCGGTGAGTGCGACGTTTTGGATGACATTCTCGCCGTCATAGAAGATGACGTTCACCGCTCCATCGCCGTCGGTGTAGCCGAAGGGCACGCCGGGGCGGATGGTCTCGCCGATCTCATGGCCGACGCCGTCCAGCCCGCTGATGATCGTGGAGAAACTGTCCGAGTGGCGGATGCGCGCGGTGTAGCCCGTCGCAGGCGTTCCCGAGAGCGTCTCGAGTTTGCCCTCTGCGGGCACATAGACGACGGTGTCGCCCGTAAAGGTGAGCATGCCGCTGTCGGAGACGGTCACCTCCACTTCCGCATCGCCCGAGACGACGGGGGAGAGGGTGAAGTCCGCATAGGTGCGCGTGTCCGTCGCCTCCGCCGCCTTCCCCTTGAAGAGCCCGCGCACGGCGGTGTTGATCGCGCTGTTGGGGAGAAGGAGATTGGTGAGGAAGATGGTCGCACACAGGGCGACGACGGCGACGAGTTCGGCGATGAGGATCTTCCTCGCATTCGCACTCTTTTTGGGCCGCAGGCCGTATTCGCGCTCGATGGGCTTACTCTCGGCATAGGCGGGGTCGCTCGCCTCCATGCGGTCGTTGACCTCCTTCACGAGCTGATCGGAGAGCGGCTCCTCTCTCCACTTTTTCTTTTTTTCCTTCTTGCTGACGGTCACCGTCTCCACGGGGATCTCGAGCATCTCGGCATAACTCAATTCATCACTCATTGCGTCACCTCTTAAAATTTTCGTTGGGGGGGCTTTTCGCCCGAGCTATAACAATGTATGCCGCATCTTTTGCGTTTAGAAGAAAAAAACGCTGTCGAATGAATGCCTTTTCAGACGAAATGACGACGGGCGAGGGGTTAGTGGGTTCGCGTCATTCTGAGCGAAGCGAAGAATCCCGAATTACAAAGTCCGAATTGTGGTAAGCGCGTCATTCTGAGGCGATGGGGTTTATATGGATTTCCGACGGGGCAACTCCCCGAAGAATCCCCTGATACGAAGTCCGAATAATAATGTGATGCTTCAACTACGTTACTTCGTGCCGAAAGTCGGCACTCGTGCCGACCTTCGATGGCGATCAGAACGTGCGGGCGGGGCAGCATGACGCGGGAGAGAAATTTGGTTTTTCGCGTCTATTCTGCAAAAAATGACAATATAGTAGAGCGTGAACGGAATCTTTGCGGTCATCTTTCTTTTGTCGTGCGCGCTCTTCCTTTTTTCTAACCCCGACGGGTTTCTGCCCGCCATGCTCTCGGGCGGGGAAAAGGCGGCAACGCTCGCTCTGTCCCTTCTCGCCGTCTACTGCGTGTGGTTGGGATTTTTTAAGATCTTGGAGAAGAGCGGCCTTGCGGAGAAGATAACAGGGCATACCATGCCCGCGATGCGGCGTTTGTTTCGCTCAAATGACAGGGAGGCGCTCTCGCTTGCGGGCGGGAATCTCTCCGCAAATCTTTTGGGTCTTCCCGGGGCTCCGACGCCCCTCGGCATCAAGGCGACGAAACGCTTTTTGGAGAGCGGGAACGGCTATGCCGCCGACATGCTCTTTGTGCTCAATGCGACAAGTCTGCAGCTTCTCCCCACCACCGTCATCGCCCTCCGCCTTTCCGCGGGCTCGCCATCCCCCGCAGACATCTTTCTCCCCACCCTCCTTTCCACCCTCCTTTCCACCCTTTTGGGCGCAGTCCTCGTCTTCATGACGCATTCCGCAAAAAGACCTCTCCATACAAAGAGGCGGCCCGCATGAAATGGGTCGCCCTCATCATTCCCGTCCTCTTTCTCGCCGTCTTTATCTACGGCCTTGTGCGGCGGGTCAAGCTCTATGACTGCTTCGCGGAGGGGGTGAAGGAGGCCGTCCCCCTCATTCTTTCCATCTTCCCATACCTCGCCGCCATGCTCATCCTCTCCTCCCTCTTCGAGATGAGCGGGCTTGCAAGGATGCTGACGAACTTCCTTTCCCCCGCCTTCCGCGCCCTCGGCATCCCGCCCGAGATCTCCCCCCTCGTCCTCATCAAACCCTTCTCGGGAAGCGGGTCCACCGCCCTTCTTTCCGAACTTCTCTCCGCCTACGGTCCCGACAGCTACATCGGCCGCTGTGCATGCGTGGCGTACGGCTCGAGTGAGACCGTCTTTTACATCTCCGCCGTCTATTTCGCGGGGCTGAAAAAGAAGCGGCTCTTCCGCCCCACCCTGATCGCCCTCGGCGCAAATTTTCTCGGCGTCGTCGCGGGGTGCCTTTTGTGCCGCGTGATGTGAAATTTTTTGTGAATAAATCACCTTTTGCCGCCGCCCGCGTGTAAACTTTTCACAACCGTTGAAAAGAGCGTGCGAAAATTTTGCGTATAAAAAATTTTGACAAAATCTTTTACTTTCTGCACGATTTCGACTATAATAAAATCATCAAATGCGATCATCCTAATTTTCCCCCTTATCATATGTGACCCCCCTCAGAGCGCGAGCTTTGAGGGGGGTTGCGTTTTCGTATGAAGCTTTGGTGTTTTTGTCCGTCACGCCTTACGGGCGGGGCATGTCCGAAGTTCGGGGCGGATCTTCCCGCTTCTCATGCGATCGGAATTTTCCGCAAAGGCGAGCACGATGCCGTACAGGATCCCCGGGCCGATGTTGAAGAAGTGGCAGTCGAGAAGGCTCGTGAGGATGAGGGCGAGCACGACGAAGAAGGCGAAGGTCTTCTCGGGGGAAGGTTTTTTGAAAAGGAGAACAAAGGTCTCGACGCGGTGGAGGATATAGGCCGCCACGAGCACGACGCCGCCCGTCGCAAAGAGCTGAATGATGGTGTTGTGCGCCCGCGCGGGCATAAAGGCGCCGTGGTTTGCGTTATATGCAAAGCCGAAGCCCGGCGTGTCGTAGAAGCCGACGCCGAGGACGGGATTGCCCTTGAAGGTCTTCCAGCACCTCTTCCAGATGTTGAAGCGGTTGCTGTCGTCCGTGCCCGCCTCTTTCAGGGAGGCAAAGAGGGCGTCGATCTTGCCTTGGAAGGCAAAGAGGAGGAGCATCAAAAGGAGAATGATGGCGATGGAGAAGAGCAGGACGCCCTGCTTTACCCGCCCGCGCGTCTTGATGAGCACCCAGATAAGGCAGGCGATAAAGACGACCGTCCCGAAGAGGATGCTCCCGCGGCTCTGCGTGAGAAAGACGGCAATGAGAAAGTAGATCGCGGGGAACATGAAGAAGTATCCGCGCTTTCTTGCCGTCACAAAGTAGAAGGGTGCGGGGATACACATCGCCATGACCCCGCCGACGTTGTTGTATGTCCCCCATCCCGTGTAGAGCCAGGTGCGGTCGACGGAGCCGTCGGGAAGATGCACCCACTTCCCACCGTACATGCCGATGATCTGCACGGAGAGGAAGAGCCCGATCACAAAGAAGAGCGCGGGCGCATAGTCCTTCCTGATCTTCTTAAAGTCCAGCGTGAAGTGGAAATAGAGGTAGAAAAAGGCGAGGGACGCGATCTGCACGAAGCCAAAGAGGACGGTCCTCGAAGAATAGTGGGAGGATCCCCCTCCGCTGAGCAGATAGGCGAGCCCGAGCGCCGCAAACCCCGGAAGAAGGCGCGGCATACCCGCACGGCGGGGATCTTCGATGAGAAGGGTCACAAGGCGGATGAGGAGCAGAATGACGATAAAAAGCAGCAGCCCGAAAAGGTGCTTATGGAAGGTGGGATCCTGAAAGATGGTCGTCTCCCCCATTTCGGCAGCCTTGATGGTGTTGTTCTTTGAAGCGATCGTCATATAGCCGCAACAGGCGACGGGAACGACGGCAAGAGTATCGTCCGATAGAAGGAGCGAGATGGCCGCAAGAAGGATGTCGCACCAGAAGACGGCGAGCTCGATCGCAAGCAGTTCGCCGAGCGTCATCAAAAACCCGATGAGGACGACATGCAGCGGAGAGGCAAAATATCCGCGCAGGATCTTCACGGGCAAAAAATTCTTGAGCTTGGGAAAAACTTGAACGAGCATACAGCCATTATATAACATTTTGCAAAATTCGACAAATCATTCCGCATAATCTTTGCAATTTTTTATTTTTTCATTTTTTTGTGCAAAAACCGCGATAAGTAGATAAAAGCCTTCCCCCGCCGATGCGCCCCAAAAGACAACTGCTTTCGGGGCCCGTTCCATGGGGGAAGGCCTCATTTTTGCGATGTGATGGGAAAGTTACAGTTTTACGATGGTGAGGACGGCCCTGTCGCCGTTGATGTCGAGCTCCTTCGTGAAGCCCTCGCGCGTGCCCTCCTCGACCTTTTCGGCGAGGACGGCCTTGGCGAGCGTTCCCTGAAGAAGTACCTTTCTTGCACGCCCCTCTGCGACATGGTATAGGGCAATGCGGTCGGTGACCTCAAATCCCGCCTCCTTTCTCATCGACTGGATCTTGGAGATGAGCTCGCGCTCCGCGCCCTCATCCAAAAGCTCTTCCGAAAGTTCCGTGTTGAGGGCGACGGTGATGCCGTACCCCTGCGCCGTGGCGTAGCCGTGCGCGGACGAGGTGAAGATCTGCAGATCCTCCTCGAAGAGTTCGACCTCCCCGTCGAGGTCCACCCTGTAGGGCTCGCCCGTCTTGACGGTGGCGACCACCTCCGCCGCGTTGCAGTTTTGCAAAAATTCGGTGATAAGGCGGAGTTTCTTGCCGTATTTCGGGCCGAGGGTGCGCAGTTGCGGCTTCAGATTGTAGGTAACGAGCTCCTCCCCGCCCGAGAGAAGTTTGAGGCTCTTGACGTTGAGCTCGTCCAGGGTGACCGCCTCGAGTTCGCCCTCGATGCCGAGCTTTCTATCGGAGGCGACGAGCATCTCCTTGAGGGGCTGGCGGTTCTTGATGTTGCCCGAATTGCGTGCGCTGCGCCCGAGTTCGACGACATTCAAAACGTCCTGCATGCCCGCCTCCAGGACGGGATCCACCCATACCATGTCCGCGACAGGGTAGTCACAGAGGTGCACGGAGATGGGTTCTTCGGGGAAGAATGCGGGCACTAAGTTTTGGTACATCATCTCCGCCATGAAGGGCATATAGGGTGCGATGAGCTTGGAGAGCGTCAGAAGGACGGTGTAGAGCGTCGTATAGGCCGCCGCCTTGTCCTCCGTCATCTCCGCTCCCCAATAGCGGTCGCGGCCCCTTCTCACATACCAATTAGAGAGTGCGTCCGCAAAGTCCTGGATGGCGCGGGCGCTGTCCGTGATGTTGTAGGCGGAAAGCATGCCGTCCACCTCGCCGACGAGGGTGTTGAGCTTGGAGAGCACCCACTTGTCCATGAGGGAGAGCTTGCACTTCTTCAAGTCGTATTTCGAGGGGTCGTAGCCGTCGATCCCGGCATAGAGGGTGAAGAAGGCGTAGGTGTTCCAAAGCGTCCCCTGAAACTTTCGCTGGCTCTCGGAGACGGCCTCCGCCCCGAAGCGGGAGGGGATCCACGGCGCGCTGTTCGTGTAGAAATACCACCGCGTGGCGTCCGCGCCCTGCTTTGAAAGCACCGTCCACGGGTCGACGACGTTGCCCTTGTGCTTGCTCATCTTGACGCCGTTCTGGTCGTTGACATGCCCCAAGACGATGCACGTCTTGAAGGGCGCCTTGCCGAAGAGGATGGTCGAGATGACGAGGAGGGTGTAGAACCATCCGCGCGTCTGGTCGACGGCCTCCGAGATGAAGTCGGCGGGGAAGGTCTCCTCGAAGAGGTCCTTGTTTTCGAAGGGATAGTGGTACTGTGCAAAGGGCATGGAACCCGAATCGAACCAACAGTCGATGACCTCGGGGGTGCGCTTACAGCTGCCGCCGCAACGGGGGCAAGTGCAGGTGAGGCCGTCGAGGTAGGGGCGGTGCAATTCGATATTCTCGGGCGCGCCCGTCCTTTCGCAGAGTTCCTTTTTGGAGCCGATGACGACGACTTCGCCGCAGTCCTCGCACACCCATACGGGGAGCGGGGTGCCCCAATAGCGGTCGCGGGAAAGCCCCCAGTCGATGACGTTCTCGAGGAAGTTGCCCATCCTCCCCTCTTTGATGGTCTCGGGGATCCAATTCACCGAACGGTTGGCCGCGATGAGGGCGTCCTTCACCTTCGTGACCTCGATGAACCAGCTCGCCCGCGCATAGTAGAGAAGGGGCGTGTCGCACCGCCAGCAGTGGGGATAGCTATGTTCATAGGGAAGTTTTTTGAAGAGAAGACCGCGGCTTTTGAGCATCTCGAGAATGACGCTGTCCGCCTTCTTTGCAAACAGCCCGTCGAGTTCGGGGCAGCGTTCGTCGAAGCACCCCCGCTCGTTGACGAGCTGGACGACGGGGAGACGGTACTTCTTCCCGACGCGGTAGTCGTCCTCGCCGAAGGCGGGGGCGATGTGCACGACGCCCGTGCCGTCGGTGAGCGTGACATAGCCGTCGCAGACGACAAAGTAGGCCTTCTCGCGGAAGCTCCCCTTCGCCCAATCGAAGAGAGGCTCGTACATGGTACCCTCGTATTCGCTCCCCTTGCGGCGTTCGACCACCTGGAAGTTTTCGAAAAATTTGCCCGCGAGGGCCTCGGCGAGGATGTAATGGGTGCCGTCCTCCGCCTCGATCTCGACGTAATCTTCATTCGGATTCATGCAGAGGGCGACGTTGGAGGGAAGGGTCCACGGCGTCGTCGTCCATGCGAGGATGTAAGTGTTCTCCTTGCCTTCCACTTTGAAGCGGGCGACGGCCGAGGTCTCCTTCACATCCTTATAGCCCTGTGCGACCTCATGCGAGGAGAGCGCTGTCCCGCAGCGGGGGCAATAGGGGACGATCTTGTGCCCCTTGTATAAGAGCCCCATCTCGTGCATGCGCTTGAGCGCCCACCACTCCGATTCGATATAGTCGTCGTGATAGGTGACATAGGGGTGTTCCATATCCACCCAATAGCCGACCGCGTCCGACATCTTCTCCCATTCGCTCTGATACTTCCACACGGACTGCTTGCACTTTTGGATGAAGGGCTCGATGCCGAACTTCTCGATCTGCGGTTTTCCGTCGATGCCGAGGCTCTTCTCCACCTCGAGCTCCACGGGAAGGCCATGCGTATCCCAGCCCGCCTTGCGGAGGACATGCTTTCCCTTCATCGTCTCGTAGCGGGGCATGATGTCCTTCATGACGCGGGTAAGGACATGCCCGATGTGCGGCTTGCCGTTGGCGGTGGGAGGGCCGTCGAAGAAGGAGAACTCCTCCCCTCCCTCGTTCTTTTCGATGGATTTTTCGAAGATCTTGTTCTCCTTCCAAAACTTTGCGATCTCCCGTTCCCGCTCCACGAAATCGAGCGACGTATCAACCTTTCTATACATAAAAACTCCTTATATGGGGTGTTTTTCTCAGCCGAAAATGCCCTTGCGCGGATGGATGCTCTTCACGGTGAAACCGGCATCCGTAACACATTTTAAGAGGGCTTCGTCGGGAAGGTCGGTCTCCACAAAGACGACGCCCTTCTTGAAATTCGCCTTCGCGCCCTCGACCCCCTCCAAAAGGAGGAGTTTGCGCTCCACCCGCTCGGCACACTTCTTGCAGCAGAGATCTTCGATCTCGATGACTTTCTTCATACCCACAAATTATAACAAAAAAGCGGGACGGTGTAAAGTTATTTCCCGCCCGCTGAAAAAAGTTTTACCATATATCAGCCCTCTTCGCACTCCCGCCTTGTGTGACGGATGCCGTGGAAATCGAACTTCCACTTGCCGTCGAACTTCCCGAAGCGGTTCCAAAGCCACAGAAGATAGCCGAGTACGGTGAAGATGGCAACGAGGGCAAGCACCCAAAGGCAGACGCTCCCATAGCCGATCTCGCGAACGTTGAGGAAGAAATACGGGTATTCGAAATTTTCGATGCTCGCGCCCAAAATAAAGATGTAAACGACGTAGATGAGGGGTAAAATGAGGCTATACAGCGGGGCGAACACGGACATGGTACCCTTCTTTTCGAACAAGATGTAGTCAAAGACGAAGAGGAGCGGCGCAAGACAGTGATAGGACATGTTCCCCACATCCAGCCAATAACTCGCGTTTGCGGGGCTGTTGAGGAGGAAGACGACGACGAGGAAGGTGACGAGGATCATGACCGTCGTCATGAATTTGAAGGTCAGAAGGATGCGGTTATATCCCTCGCGCTCCCCCTTCAAAACGCGGACGGCGGTGGCGATCGTCACCGCGAGCGAGACGACGAATACGACATAGTTGGAGAGATTCGTGTAATATTTTAAGATATCCCAGCTCATGGGCCGCCCGCCCTGCCCCGCATAGAAGACGCGCAGAGAGAGCAGGCAAGCGAGGAAGGAGACGCAGCACAGGACGATGCGATAGATGAGCTGGACGACAAGATTTTTTCTCATATTTGCCTCACGGATAGGGTTTGTTGTGAAATCATTATAGCGGAAAAATACATCGCTGTAAAGAAAAATCACATTGTGAATTAAAAAATTTTCCAAATGAGAAGCATATCTTCAATTTACGTTGCGTTTTGCCGGAAAAGTTGCTATAATATATTTTGATTTCAATTCGAGGTGACTGTATGCGCGCTCTCGCCGTCAACGACATCTCCTGCGTGGGGAAGTGCTCCCTGACCGTTGCCCTGCCCGTGCTCTCGGCCTGCGGAGCGACTGTGGACATTCTGCCGACCGCCCTGCTCTCCACCCATACGGGAGGATTTTCGGGGTATACTTTTTTGAACCTCGACGACGAGATGAAAAAGATCTGCGACCATTGGGAGACGCTCGGCCTCAAATACGACGTCATTTTGAGCGGGTATCTCGGCAGCCGTAGCCAGATCGATTTCGTCAAAGAGGTAAAGAGGCGCTTCCTGAAAGAGGGCGGCATCTTCATCGTCGACCCTGTCCTTGGGGACAATTTTCAGTTCTATCGCGGCTTTGATGAGGGGTTTGCCTCGGACATGGGTACCCTATGCGCGCTCGCAGACTACATTTTGCCCAACGACACCGAGGCCTTTTTGCTCACGGGGGAGAGGGACGCCTCGAGGGCGCTCGAAAAACTTTCTTTGCTCTGCCCGCACCCCGTCATCACGGGCGCGGACGATGAGGACGGGTACTTTTTGCACTACTTCGACGGGGCAAAAAAGCGGATGCCGCTCAAAAAAGTGGATGGGTCCTTCCACGGAGCGGGCGACGTGTTCGCCTCCGCATTTGCGGGCTGTATCGGCAGAGGGATGGCGCTTGAAGAGGCCTTAAAGCTCACCGTCGAGTTCTGCTACCGCTCCATTCTCCGCACCGCGCGCGAGGTGCCCGACAAAAAGTACGGCATGAACTACGAGCAGGAACTTAGTATCCTCACCTCGCACTTCGCCGGGAAGTGAAGGCCCCCCTCCCGAGGAGGGGGGTAGGGGGGTGGGTACGAATTCAGAATTCGCCCCACCTCAGTCACGCTCCCGCGTGACAGCTCCTCCCACGGAGGAGCCTTGTAAGTAAAACCACATATACGGAGGAAAAACATGAACAAGCAGACATTCGAAGAAAGTGCCCTCACCGTTGCACAGCGGATCGCGGAGGGGATGCTCGGCGGCATGATGATCTCCCTCGGCGGGGCCGTCTACCTCGCCTGCCGCTACGGCCTTACGGACGGGGCGGAAGTTCCCTTTTACGGGCAATATATCGGGGCATTTCTCTTCTCGATGGCCCTGCTTGCCATCTGCATGCGCGGCTACGCCCTCTACACGGGAAAGATCGGGCTCGTCCCCCAAAAGCATTCCAAAGAGGACATCTCCGTCCTTCTTCTCGCCCTCCTCGGCAATCTCATCGGCACGGTCGCCTTCGGGTATCTCATCGGGTTCATCTTCCCCCATCTCAAAGATTCGGCGGCCCTTCTCTGCGGAGAAGCGGGCGGGAAGCTCGCACAGGGGTACGGCTTCGGGCTTCTGCGCGCGATCCTCTGCGGGATCCTCGTCTATCTCGCCATCGACCTCTACACGAACAACAAGACGCCCCTCGGCATCCTGATGTGCATCCCCGCCTTCATCCTGAGCGGCTATGAACACTCCATCGCCGATATGTTCTACTTTGCGACTTCCGGCATCGTCTCCGCCAAGGCATTCGGGTACCTTGTGATGATCATTCTCGGCAACTCGCTCGGCGCACTCATCATCCCCCTCCTTCGCATGATAAAGCCGAAAAAGAAAGGAGAGTGACCCCCTTCAAATTCCAACCAGACAAAAAACAGGCCTACCATGTCCAAGGGCAGGCCTTAAATTTCAAGAAGAACACAAAAGACTGCCCTTTTATCAGGCAGTCTTTTTTGGAGGCGCCACCCGGATTTGAACCGGGGAGTCAGGGTTTTGCAGACCCTTGCCTTACCACTTGGCTATGGCGCCGAATAAAAAACAGTGCGGAGCTGTGTTTGGAGCGGGAAACGAGATTTGAACCCGCGACATCCACCTTGGCAAGGTGGCGCTCTACCACTGAGCTATTCCCGCATATGAGCTTACCGCACTGTATTGGTGGAAGTTATAGGGATCGAACCTATGACCCCCTGCTTGTAAGGCAGGTGCTCTCCCGGCTGAGCTAAACTTCCGTTAGCTCATATAGAATACCACATTCCCGCCTTCATTGCAAGCGTTTTTTCTCATGATTGAAAATTTTTTTGCAAAATTTTTTGTAAACGAAAGACCGCACCCTTCTTTGGTGCGGCCTGTGTTCTCAATATACGCTGACTTGTTTCTTATCTCTTCCCTTGCGCTCGAACTTGACGACCCCGTCCTTGAGGGCGAAGAGCGTATCGTCTCCGCCGATGCCGACGTTGTTGCCCGGGTGGATCTTCGTTCCCCTCTGGCGGACGATGATGCTGCCCGCGAGGACTTCCTGCCCGTCCTGGCGCTTGACCCCGAGGCGCTTTGCGTTCGAGTCTCTGCCGTTGTGGGAGGAACCGGTACCCTTTTTATGCGCGAATAATCTGATAAAAATCATGATTTCTTCTCCTTAATTTGATCGTTCGGAGGAAATTCCCCCTGTGCCTTCCCAAAGGCGAGCAAGTTTAGCCTACGATCTTCTCGATCTTCACAGCGGTGAACGGCTGGCGGTGGCCCTGCTTCTTGCGCTCATTCTTCTTGGACTTATACTTGAAGACGATGATCTTCTTGAATTTGTCCTGCGCTTCCACTTTGCCCGTGACTTTGGCAGCCTTCGCTTCCTCGCCCACTTTGACGGTCTCGCCGTCCGCGAGCATCACGACGTTGAAGGTGACTTCTTCGCCGACTTCGGCCTTGAGCTTTTCCACCTTGACAACATCGCCCTCGGAAACCTTATACTGCTTTCCGCCGTTCTCGATGATTGCGTACATTCGCTTTTACCTCCTCTTCCCGGTCTCGCAAGATATCTTAGGCGGCTTACTTTCGTAAACGCTTTGGTGCCCGTCCTTAGCGGCTCAAAAATAAATTTAGCATACCCGCGTGCAAAAGTCAAGCGGTTTTTCGCATAGAAAGCGGATTTTTTCGCAAACTACGGGCAAAAGGAGAAAAATATGGACATCAAAAAGAGCGAAGAAGTGCTGGCGGAAGTGCATCGCAACTGCCAATATGCCATTCAGTCCATCTCGGACATTCTGCCCGAGACAGAGGACGAGGAGATCAAGGAGGAACTTTTGCGCCAACATGAGGAATATGAGCGCATCGGCGGAAAGGCCGCCCTCCTTGCAAAAGAGCGGGAGATCGAGCTCAAGAACCCCGGCCCCATCAAGAAGGGAATGATGTGGATGGGCATCAAGATGAACACATTGAAGGACGATTCCCGCGCCCACATCGCCGAGATGATGGTGCAAGGGACGGTGATGGGAATCACCGCGCTCAAGACGTCGCTCGGGGAAATGTCCGAGGACTTCGCCGACGAGGACATCCGCGCACTCGCAAAGGAACTTCTAAAGTCGGAAGAACAGTTCGAAAAGACCTGGAAGAGCCTGATCGCGTAAAGTATCGCCTCCCCTCATACGGGGAGGCGTTCTTATTTTATACCTTCTCCCTGGGGAGGGGGATCAAAGGAGGTGGGCGGTGCTTCCGATGACCTGCCCCATTCTCAATTAAGGTACGGCCCTTCGGTGAGGTTGCGGCGGCACTCCTCCTTGATCTTCTGCAATCGTCCCGTCAAAAAGTAGCTGAAGGGCTCCCCGATGCCGACGACGACATGATCGTCGACGGTCGATCCGTGGATCATGCAGAGCATCTGTATCTGCTTCGTAAAGCGGTCATCCGCAGGAGAGGGCGTGGCTAAATGGTTGGGATGGTTGTGTGCAATGATGACGCTGTGCGGATGTTGCGTCGCAATGACATGCCCGATCTCATCGGGCGGGACTTCCACCTTGTCTGGAAGGCAGGAGGTAAACTTCTTGACGAATTTTACCGTGTGATTTGCATCCAAACAATAGATATGTAAGACCTCCTCCGCGTCCGTCTTCAAGCTTTTGTCGAGATATTCCGTGAAAGAGTGGACATTGTAGATCTTGGGAAGTTTTTCGGGAGGGGTCTTCAATCTCTCCATGAGAGAGGAGATCGCGGTGATATAGGTCGCCGTTGCCTCGCCGATCCCGTTTACCTCGAGGAGCTTTTCTTTCGAAGCGGAGAACACCCCGTCGAGGGAGCCGAAGGCGTTGAGAAGGTCATGGGCGATGGGGTTGGTATTCTTCCTCGGGATGGCATAAAATAACAGGATCTCCAATAGTTCGTGATCCTGTAACTTGGCGCCGTCGCATAGATGCTCAAACATGCGTTGTCTGTGGCCATCATGCAAGCCCGGCTCTCTATTCCTTTCCACGGTCCGCCTCTTCTCTGTCCAAACAGGGGAATATTATTCCTTATCCCCGCCCTTGGAAGTTTTTCTCATTATACCACCCCTCGCCCCTTCTTTTCAACCCTTTTCCGCAAATTTCTTCAAAATATTTTTTTGGACAGGCGTCATCGTCCCGAAGTAGGCGAATGGGCGTCCGCGTCATCCCCGTTTTTTCTCCTCATCTCGACGCCGCGATAGCGGCGCACGAGCCGAAGGCGAAGTACGCACTTATCGCGGCGGAGGAGACCCCCTCTCAATGCGCCTTGTTGGTTTTGTAGGGATTCTTCGGCTGCGCCTCAGAATGACACGCGATGGCGCGTTTATTCGATCATCGGTCTTACGCGGAGGGGTAGGCCAATTTCTTTTGCGAGGCGGGCGCAGGCGGCGACCTCCTCTTCGCCGATGCAATCGACGACGGAAAACCACGCGTTCACGCCGCATCTCTTGCAGTCGCGGGCGAAGGCGAGAAGCCCTTCAAATGCCCCTTCGATCTTGGGGCGGCAGAGTGCGTCGTACTTCTCCTTCGAGGACGCGTTGAGGGAGATGTTCACCCCGTCGAGCTTGCCCTTGAGCTTCTCGGCGATACCCATGTCCGCGATGAGGGCCCCATGTCCGTTGGTGTTGACGCGCGTCCGCCCGCCATTTTCATGGACATAGTCGCAGATCTTCAGCATCGCGTCGAGGCGGTAAGTGGGCTCGCCGAAGCCGCAGAAGACAACTTCGTCATAATTTTTGGGATCGCCGATCCCGGAGATGACCTGCTCCACCGTCGGCTCCCCCTCCTTCAGCCAAAGTGGGTAGCCCTCGTACGTCTCCTTGCCGTTGCGCACGCAGAAAGTGCAGCGGTTCGTGCAACGGTTCGTGAGGTTGATATAGAGGTTTTTGCCGATCTGATAGGTGTAAATATCCTTCATAATTCACTGTAATTTTGGAAAAAGGGCGCGGGCGTTCAAGGCGATCTGCGCTTTCATCTCATCAAAGTCGATGCCCTTGAGGTCGGCGAGTTTTTGCACGATGACGGGGATGTTCGCAGGGGTATTTTTCTCCCCGCGGAAGGGGGAAAGATAGGGACTGTCCGTCTCGGAAAGAAGCCTCTCCCTCGGACATGCTACCGCCGTTTCGCATGCGCGGCGGGCATTTTTGAAGCAAACGACCCCGCCGAGCGAGATGAAAGCCCCGAGGGATAGGAAGCTGTCGAGGTTCTCGCAGCCGTAGCTATAGCAGTGCATGAGAAGGCCGTAGCGGAGCGATTTTTCCTGTTCTTTTAGAATGGCGAGGGTATCGGCGCAGGCGTCGCGGGAGTGGATCTGAACGGGGAGATGAAGGCGCCCGGCGAGCTCCAACTGCTCGGAAAAGAGCCTTTGCTGTGCCGCGCGGTCGTACCCCTCATAGTGGTGGTCCAGCCCGATCTCCCCCACGGCGACGCATGTTTTCTCCCCTGCGAGGGCAAGAAATTCCTCCTCATCGTAGGGTTTCCCCGCGCTCTCGGGGTGGATGCCGACGGTAAAAAATGCCCCCTCGTGTGCGTTTGCAAAGTCGCGGTGCATGCGG